>NZ_JBCECK010000085.1:5693-22519 GCF_039207105.1 Mucilaginibacter sp. | reverse complement strand
GTGTACCACCTTCAGAATTGGCGTCGGCTTTCCAATACTTAAATGGTGCGTTTGTTGCTTGCGTCCATCCCAGTGGGATATCACCTTTGAAATTTTTCCTTCCGATCTGATCAATGTTTTTCAACGCCGCGGCTACTCTTTGCGCATGACTGGCTTTTTCCATACCTGATGGTACGCCGGGGATCTCGGCTGTATATTTTGTAGCGCCGTTGTCGCCCACAATGATCATTACGATGCAGTTTTCCAGTTGATTGCTGGCTTTCAGATAGTTGATCAGCCTGCCTATTTCGTGATCGGTTTGCGAAAGAAAACCGGCATGGGCTTCCATCGACCGGGCCATAACCTTCTTTTCATCGGCAGAAAGATCATCCCATGCGGGGATGCCCTGATGGCGGGGCGGCAGCGTTACATATGATGGTACTACGCCCAGCTTTTTTTGGTTGGCGAGTACCATTTCCCGGTACTTATCCCAGCCCATGTCAAATTTGCCCTTGTATTTATCAATCCATTCTTTATCTACCTGTAATGGAGAATGCACCGCACCCGGTGTATAATACAGGAAAAAAGGATTTTTCGGTGCCGCCCGTTTCTGGTTTCTGATATAACGGATAGCCTCATCAGCGAGCAGGATATTCAGATGTGTTCCTTTCCCGGTATCCACCTGCGCTCTGCTGGTACCCTGCCACAGTACAGGATAATATTGATCAGTTGCTGATTCAAGGAATCCGAAAAAGTGTTCAAATCCGCGCCCGGTGGGCCAGCGATTGAAAGGGCCGGCGGCAGAACGCTCCTCTGGCGGGGTCAGGTGCCATTTGCCCACAGCAAAAGTATTATAGCCGTTATCCAACAGCACTTCGGCCATCGTTGCTTTTTCAAACGGCATGTGCCCATCATAGCCTGGCGCATCAAAGGCTGTCTCTGTGAAATGCCCCATATGCACCGAATGATGGTTACGGCCGGTGATCAGGGCGGCACGTGAAGGGGCACACAGCGCGGTGGTGTGAAAATTATTATAACGCAAACCCTGCCGCGCCAGTTCATCAAAGGCCGGGCATTCGGCCATGCCTCCGAAAGTGCTCGAAGTACTGAAGCCAACATCATCGAGCATGATTAAAACAATATTCGGCGCATCTTTAGGCTTTTTGGGCAAGTAATCATGCTGATACGCTTTGGTGCTGGTATCATACTTCATCGGATTTTGATGATATACCTTTTCAGGACTGTATTGGCCATAAACAGGGTTTAAAGTCGCCAGGAAAGAGCATACGCTTAAAAGGGCTGATAGATATGTTGCGTGTTTCGTACTCATTTATTATATATGGTTTTTCCTATAATCAATTGACCCAAATTGGCGAAGACCAAGCCTGCTGACCATCTGTTTGGGTAACCCTGACGTAATAGGAACTTATTTTTAAAGTTTTTTTATCGGTTACATTAAACGTTACTGAGCTGAGGTTATTGGTTGGCATCCGGGTACCACCCTGTGGCGCGGCAGGATCATAGAGCAGAAATGTTCCCTTGTTTGTGCCTGAAAGCTGCTCAATTCTTATCAATGCAAAGCTTTCTGCCGCATCCTTTACTATTTCGATATGATCAATGGGAGATGTGCCCTGCACTATCACCTGCAGGTGTAACAGAGAATCGCATTTAAATTCAGAACCCATCATCTGCCCGTTAATATGAAACTGCAGGCCTATTACAGCTCCGGTAGTAGCATAAGTATGGCGTTGTGCGATGGCATTAAAAACGGAAGACCGGCTCAATGAATCAGCCCAAACCATGTTCAACGCGCCTTCACCCGGACTTAAAAAGTGTGTATCGCTACCACCCAATATACCCGAATGTCTGCCCGCTTTAATAATATCCTGGAACTGATGCCCCGGCACCTGGCGGCGGCCTTCCATCGGGTTGTTATAGTATTCAAACCGGCCGTGCCAGGATGCAATTTCAAAATTGGGTTCCTCTTTGGGCGAATAAGCCGCGTTGGGATTCCACCTGCCCCAGGTCGCCTGTGCAGTATGATGGGCCGACAGTACCGCATTGTTCTTTTTAGCAAATGCATAAAGCTTTTCGATAGTATTCCCTTCGGGTAGGGCTGAACTTAACGGAAGATTATGTAGTCCGGGAAAGATCACTATCCGGTGCCCATATTCAGGTGTTCCGGTCCATTCAAAACCACTGAAACCAACAAAATTTGCCGGAATAGAAAAAATTCTGGCCATGAGAGAGAGTTCTTCAAATTCTGACCGTTGCAGAAGCCCCATTTCTGCATGATCTGATACCACCATGTAATCCAGTTGATTTTTAAAACGTGCAAGATAAAAAAGCTGATCGGGCCAGCCATACTTTGCGTCGCTTAAAACGCTATGCGCATGCAGGTCGCCATAAAACAAGTGTTTACTCGCTACAGAATCGTAACGGATCAGTCTCGTGGCTGCTGGCAATGGTTTTTCCTGATCATTGGCGGCAGATATTCTTTCTGCCGGAAAGGATCTGCTTGGCGCAGGAATAGTAAAAGTATATTTAGTGGTATTTAATGATGCACTAAGAATAACATTATGATTGGCGCGGGTATTGTAAGCGTCTACAAAGCCGCCTGAATATTTTTCTTCTTCCCCGGGTAAAGGTAACTCCTGTCCCTGCCAAACAAGGAGGAGGGCTTTATCATTTTCCGGCAACGCTTGTGGCCATTCATCCCGC
Organism: Mucilaginibacter sp.; assembly: GCF_039207105.1. Classification (GTDB taxonomy): domain Bacteria; phylum Bacteroidota; class Bacteroidia; order Sphingobacteriales; family Sphingobacteriaceae; genus Mucilaginibacter. The sequence continues at coordinate 19,819 of NZ_JBCECK010000085.1, read as the reverse complement.
CCTGGTGAGAAAGTTGTCAGGTCAAAAACATTCGACCAGGCCTGACCATTATAAGCGCGCATGAAAATATCGAAATTATGCCCCCCTGTCGGATCCGATCGCCAGAATACATATACCTTGCCCTTTTTATCGCAAAATAGATTGGGATAATTTTGAGTCTGTTTCCAATGCCAGTAGGGCATGGTTGCATCATTAGGTGTTTTATCGAAATCCGGATTATTTACCTGTCCTAACATGGCGCCTTTGAAAGGAGCGCCTGCCGCTATCCATTTACCCGCTTTCCGTCCCTTTAAGAAAATCGCGCCGCTATGTTTGTCGGATCTGTTAGCCTCCGACTGTAAACTCCGATTACTATTCCATGCGACCCACAACACATTTTCTACCGACATTGCCAAAGCAGGAGAATCATCAATTCCGGCATCGTGGGTAACCTGCTCGGTTTGCCGCTGTACAATTTTATGATTGCCGGGAGCACAAAGCAGCTGGGTAAGCCAAATATCGTAGTTGCCCGATACCGGTGAATCCCACGCCAGCCAAATGCTTCCGTCAGGATCCGTAGCCAGGCTTGCCCTCCGGTTAAACGAACCTTTACTGAGTTGCTTGGGAGACGACCAGTCATGGCCATTAAAAACCATGGCCTCCAGTACAATCGAGTTGATCCCCGCTTTTTCGTATATCAACCACAGATTTCCTTTTTGATCATTGATTACCTTGGGGTGAAGGGCGGTTATGCTATCCCGCGTTATCTTTTGTTCGGTTTGCCAGCCTTGCTTATTTTTTTTACTTGCATATATACCAGTGCGGCCATCTCTTGTTCCCTGCCAGAATACCCAAAGACTTTCATCTTTAGTTGTTAAAATTGACGAGAAATTTTCGCTTCCTGAGCCATGATCTATTCGCTGGGGTTTGCTCCATCGGTTGGATCGTTCTGAAACGTAAATTCCATCAAACCCCGGTTTAGATGATGTAAATGATACCCAGGTTTTTCCTCCGGCAGTTGCAGCCGAAGCGTATTTGCTATATAATTCAGTTTGACTAATGGTTTGTGGGGTATCTACGCTTTCGGACTGATAATGTACCTGCTGTGCCCTTGAAAAATTGCATGAAAATAGAACGGTTAAAACTAATAGGAGCTTTATATCGATCATAGACGAAACAGATTAGATTTAACCGGTAAATTTAAACCTTAGTAAGTAAGTTTAAATTTCTTTGAACGAAAAATAATATAAATTGGCAATGATTGGCAGGTGAGGGGCGGTCGTTAATCTTTGTATTGTTTAAATTAGCATGCATTTGTTTAGAATTCATGCTAATTATTTTATCTAAATAGCCAGAACAAAAATGACATGATGATCAGCAGTAACATGGATAATACCTTATAATTCCCAAAACCACTCCAGGCTTTACCCATTAATGGCTCCAAAGGAGAGCGCCAGTATAACCGGGCACTATCTGCCGTATGTTCTGCCGGATAAAAGTTGGATAACAGTATTTGCAACAAGGCGCAGCCCATAAAAAGATACACCGTCATCAACATGAAGGGCACTCTACCGATAGTGCTTTGCGGAAACAGTTTGGCAATGGAAAAAATGATTACACCTAAGGCAGATCCCACCCATAAGGTATATTTAGCCGATATAGCCGAAGCTTTTTTCCAAAAAACGCCTAAAACGAATACACAGGTAATAGGAGGGGCAATGTAGGATATGATTTCATTTATCCCGTTAAAGATACTTTCATAGCTGTTAAGCAGCGGAAGCATCAATAACGATAGCACTAATGCTATTCCTGCAGCTATTTTTCCGACATCGACGAGGTTGGCATCACTCACATCAGGTCGATATTGCTTATAAATATCATAACTTACCACGGTGGATATAGAATTCAGGGCTCCTGATATCTGGCTCATTAACCCAGAAAGTAAAGCTGCCACCAATACACCGATCAGCCCTTTTGGAATCAGCTGAACAATCATCAGTGTATAAATACCTTTGCTGTTGATAACTGCTTTGCCAGCTTCAATTGTTTTCAGCGCACTGATATCCAGTTTGCCGGTTTGTGCCAGACCATAAGCGAATAGCCCGGGCATCACGAAGATAAACACAGGTAAAATTTTGATGAATCCGCAAAATAAGGGGCCAACCCGCGCGTGGTTTTCATCTTTTGCTCCCAGCACCCGCTGAACGATGGTTTGATCGGCGCACCAATACCATATACCAAGCACAGGATATCCTAACAAAACGGCATACCAGGGCATACCGCTGGCGTCGCCATGCGGGCGCATCATGGAAAGTTTATCTAACTGGTTTTTTTGAGTCAGTATCTGAACCATTGGTTCCCAACCACCCATTTTATGCCAGGAGGCGACCGTCATGATTACAGCGCCTGAAATCAGCACGATCGTCTGGATAGATTCTGTTACCACAACCGCAGTAAGGCCACCAACTATCGTATAAATGGCGGTAATTAATGATATGACAATAATGCTGGCATAAATATCTACCCCAAAAAGTGTATGCAATACTATTCCGCCGGCAAGCAATGAAAAGGCGATATGTACAATAACGGCTGATACTACTGAAACCACGGCTAACCAATCCCTGCTGGAACGATCATACCGTTTTTCCAGAAAATCTGGTAATGTTGCCACACCGGAGCGGATATAAAACGGTGCAAAGAATAATGCCAGCAGGATGAGTGTGAATGCAGCCATCCACTCGAAATCGCCATTGAGCAAACCGGAATCGAATCCGCTTTGAGCAAGGCTAACCAGATGTACGCAGGAAATATTGGTAGCGAACAGCGCCAAACCGATCATCGGCCAACGCAGACTTTTTCCGGCAAGAAAATAGTTACCTGCCTGATGATCTTGATCGGTTTGTTTTTGTTTTCGGAGACCAGACCACAATCCCACGATTAAAATTCCTGCGATATAAAATATACTGATTATGGTATCAAAGCGGCCTATCATGCTAATGAATATTGGGTTATTATTTTTTACTTAATTCCATCAGATCGCAGCTACTCCCTGGCTCCTGAGGAGTTAGATAAACACCATTTTTAATTTGGACAGGATTTACAAAGTGCTTTTGTAAATGAGGAATATGTTCTAAAAACAAGGCCTCATGTCCAACGGATATGTGATTAAATAATACCAGATGCTGATGTAGCTGCCCCATATCGCCTACATGAGGCACTACAGGCACACCATATTTTTTACAAAGTAGGCTCACTGTAATAAATTCACTTACGCCACCTACACGAACGGCATCAGCTTGTATAAAAGATGCTGAACCATTTTGCAGATAATTTTTGAAAATTATTCTGTTAGGCACATGTTCGCCCAACGCTAATTTTATCGGTTTTACAGCATCGGCAAGGGTTTTATGCCCGGTCACATCGTCCGGATGAGTAGGTTCTTCTACCCAGTAGGGGGTCATAGATTTTAATTTAAGGCAGATATCTATGGCCTGCGGTAATGTCCATTGCTGATTCGCGTCAAGCATTACCTTAACGTCATTTCCTGCTACCTCACGTACAATGTTCGCTCTTCGGATGTCGCGGTCGGCTTCAACGGATCCCACCTTTAACTTCATAGCGGTAAAGCCATTCTCTATAGCTCTTTTGCAATTTTCACGCACCATAGCGTCACTGTAATTGAACCAACCTACAGAGGTATCGTAACCAGGATAACCACTTTGTAAAACCTGAGCTCTTTGTTCCCGTTCTGTTTGCTGAGCCTGCAGCAAACTGACAGCTTGCTGTTCGGTCAGTTCATCCTCCAGGTAAGAAAGATCAAGCGTAGCTACGATTTGTTCGGGAGAAAGACTATTTAGCAGCTTCCACAAGGGTAAGCCTCGTTTTTTTGCCCAAAGGTCGTAACATGCATTCGTTACAGAGGCCAGAGCTAAATGAACCACGCCTTTATGCGGTCCGAGCCAGCGGAATTGCTGATCATTAGATAAACTTTTGAACAAACTACCGAACGAAGCCATCATTTCCTCGATATCCTTACCGATCAGCTTATCGGCACAGTATTGGGCGGCTTTACATACCAGATCGTTGCCCTCACCAAGCGTAAATGCAAAGCCCGAACCGGTAATTCCGGATGTATCAATCAACCGTGTTACTGCATAAGAATAGATCGGATCACGATGAATAGCATCACTGCCTGCCTGCCCGTCAAGCGCGAAGCGTATGTCATTAATTTTTACTTGTTTGATCATGTTTAGTTTTTTCTTTCCTGAATAGTTCGATTCATCATGCTTCTGTAACCCAATTCGGCGCCGCCCGTAACGGGCAGTATACATCCGGTTATAAAGCGTGCCTTGTCAGAAACCAGAAATACACATGCGTCGGCTACAACATCGGCCTCCGGGCAATATCCCAGAGCGTGAATATTGTCCAGATAATTTTCGACTGTTGTGGTATCCGGTTGCTGGCGGCTCCAATTTCTTAGCATTGGTGTCCACACGCCGGCGGGAGCAACGGCGTTGACACGTATACCTAAAGGTGCATAATCCAATGCCATAGACTTGGTTAGTGCATTCACCGCACCCTTTGTCGCGCTGTAAGCTGCATGTATATGCTGCCCTATTTCACCTACCAAACTGCCGGTATTCAGGATATTACCTTTGCTTTTACGAAGCGCCTCTACACCATATTTGGTAGTATGATAAATTCCTTTGACGTTAACATTGAAAAGTGTATCCCATTCATCGGAGCTTGTCTCGTGAACGGCTTTTGAGGGGTCAGAGATCCCGGCATTGTTATGGATAACATCTAAGGTCCCGAAGTGATCGACAACGGTGGTGATCGTATCTTCTATTTCTGTTGCTATGGAAACATCAGCCTTGGCAAAAAGCACATTGGTTGAATCCAATTCTTTCTTTGCAAGACCTATACTCTGGGCAGAATTTGAAATAATACATAACCTTGCCCCGGCAAGGAGATAAGCTTTTGCACATTCAAAGCCAATACCCTCTGTACCACCCGTTAGCAAGATCACTTTGTTTTTTAATAACATGTGAAATATCGTTTTGAGTTTAATTAATGTAACCGCTTGAGTCATTAGTATGTAATGTCAGTTTAGTCAATTACACGCTGTGAAAGTGTACAACTATTCAAAATTCCGGAAATAGGGCTCAATTGGTGTTGCATCAAAATTAATTGGTTAGGTACAGCTTTGTAATAGCAGAAACACGTTTTTTAATGGATGATTCGATTATGATTATTGAATCGGGCTATCATTAAATTGAGGACTTTTTTACCTGATATAGTCCGGAAAGGAATTATTCAATGATTTTCTTATTGTAAAAATCCGCTGTTTATATTATAACTTTAACTTAATGGAACTTTCTATTAAGGATGCGGTTATGAATAGCGATTTTAAAAGACAAGATGGTTTTGCAGGAGAGCTGATGATCAGCATCCCTCCAAAGGTTTGGGCCGAGGCCCGTAAACGGGATCCTTTATTGCACCCCATTTACATTACGTACATTGGCTATTTTCCCAAAGCTTCGTTTCATTACAGGGAAAGACGCCGGGGCTGTGATGATAATATACTCTTTTATTGTGTACAGGGAAAAGGATATTATATAATAGATGGTAAGTACTTCGTGGTGCAGCCCAATCAGTTTGTTTTTTTGCCTGCTACCGAGAAATATATGCGTTATTGGGCTGATCCTGAAGATCCGTGGACAATTTACTGGGTGCATTTTACCGGGGACCATATTCATGATTTTAATCAATCAATCGGAATTGATTTGACAAAGGGCCCGGTTAATATACCGTTCAATGGAAAAGGCATCGACACATGGCGCAATATCTATCAAACGCTTGAGATGGGCCTTAGCGCTGATCATTTATGTAATGCGAGTTTCTGTCTTTACCAGTTGATCGCAACATTTCTCTTCCCGCAGCGACATCTTTTTTCGGAACAAAACAATGAGGCTGACATCATTACACGAGCCATTTTAAATATGCGCGATAATCTTGCGCAACGCCTCACCGTTGAGCAGATGGCTGGTGCATGCAATCTTTCAGCCTCTCATTTTTCAAGCTTATTTCGTAAAGCGACAGGGATGCCTCCATTGGATTATTTTATTCATCTCAAGATGCAAAAGGCCTGTCAATTACTTCATATCCCCAATATTAAGATCAAGTCTGTTGGGTTGACTATTGGTTATGACGATCCATATTATTTTTCGCGGATGTTTAAAAGGTACTTAGGTTCTTCACCGGAACAATATCGGGAGAATGCCCGCATATCAGGTGAAATTTTACGCAATTAAAATATTTATTGGTGAAAAATAGTTCCGACGGAACAGTGATTTAATTATTTTAAAAGCTTAAAATTGATATGTTGATAAGCAACTGGTAAACCCAACTGGCCGGTATGGTTATTTGGGGTCGGTCGACACATCTGTAGATGTAAAAGGTATCGTAGGAGGAGACTTTAATATAAGTGTGTTTACAGGTGGAAAATTTGCATAAGGGGTGGAAACGTGTTCCAAATGGGGCTCCGTGTTTGAGTAGGAACTTCCGTAAATGTGGAATCGGTTAATGGCACACTTTTCAATAGCATGTTCTTAAAATTGAGAACAGAGCGGTTTCAGGCAACCTTGACTTTAGTGGTGTTAGGACTTACCTAAAGTTAACGATCAATCATATATGTATCCTGTCGATAAAGAAACGCTGTTAATCTAATGCTCCATGCAGAGATAGCCGAATTATTTGAAATCTTGGGCTGTATTAATTAAAAAATACTTTATTTTCTATTCGCTGAAGAAATCCCCGCCTTTAGTACTTAACATCAACCATAAAGCCTTATTTCATGAATAAAACAATCAAATTCAATGCCGCTATCCGCGGTTTAGATATTTTAAATTCCAAAGTAAAAGTTTTTGAAGCCAACAATCCCACATTCGAAAAAACATATCATGAAAGTACCACGAGCTTTTCCGCTTGCCGCTTGAGTTTGTTTAACGCGATCACTGCTGATTCGTAATGAAGTTTTCTTTCCATAATAAAATTAAACACCACTGAAGAAGGGGTAATCATTTCCTTCTGAAACATCATGGATTGATCGGAAATTACCCTGCCCTTTGACATCGAACGCTTTCCAAAAAAAGAGCTGAATCGTTTATACTTTTCAACCTCTTTAGCGATAAAACGCTTTAGCTAAAAAACGGTATAGTCTACCAGATCTCTGCTCGGGTGTACAAAAGCAATCCTGATAATGGTATAAATACAAGTGGACACGACCATGTGGGTCAACAAAAAAATAAGTGTTTCCATATCCGGGATAGGTTTAATGATTTTCAATAACAATTTGGCTTAATTCATAACTAACTGTCTTTTTGAGAAAGCGATGTTAATAATCTACGTCAGTCATTTTACAGTCTATAGTGAGTTACATAAAATATGCCTAATGTATAACATGTTTATTTTCAATTAATTGTATTAAATGCACTAAGGATAAAAAAACGATATTTCGGCATTTAATCGAATAATCATGAAATATGGACACCATGAATTAGAAAATTTTCAGAAGGTTAGCTGAGTGGATAGGTAAAGGTAATTTCGAATCCAATATGAAATTCAGGGCTGAACGAGGAAATTCAGCAGGCAAGGCACCGGTTGATTTACTTACCAAGCTTTCACAGCGTTATCATTCGAATCATTAAAAGGGAATTAACCGTGATATCCAGGATTTTCGTAAAATTAGAAGAAAATCTTATTAAGTAACTCGTTTTCAATGTCTCTAAATAATATATAGAAAATTATAAAATGAAACAGTTGCTCTGAATTCGGCTATCTTTTTGTTTCAGTGTCCACAATGGTCTGACCTTGTCTGCCCAAAAAAACGACAATCAAATCTGGATATAAGGCAATACCGTTATCAGAATTGGTAAAGATAATGAGGGCTCTTTTCGACTTCGGTAAGACGAATACGATGGTGTGCACCCCGGGATCATGGCCACTATGAGAGATTGCATACTCCCCATCACCTATAGGATCGTATACGGCCCAGCCCAGTCCCATATAAACGCCGGCTTTTGTATTTACCTGGTGACTGGTCATCTGCTTAAATAAGGATTTGGACAGGCCGCCTCCGCTGATTACCCATTGAATAAACTTTGTGTAATCCGGCAAGGTTGTTTTCATCAGGTCAGCCGCATTTGCATGGGTGTTTCGGGTCGGTTCTAATGGCTGGCCTTGCTTATCAAAAGGAAAGGCGAAACGTGGTTCCTCTGCCTCATCCCAGGTCAGCCGGGTGTCCTTCATATCAAGTGGTTTAAAAATCACTGAGTCGGCTAACTGTTCCAGTGTACGATGAAATTTATTTTCCAGGGCATGGCGTAAATACTCAAAACCTTCACCCGAATAGCCATATTTTATTCCGGGATCAGCCAGAAAGGTCAGCTTAGCCTGCGGCAATTCGGAGCGCCAATTAGGAAAACCTGTACGATGCGTCAAAATATCCCGTGTGGTCAGTTTCCGACTGCGCAGATCGTTTTTTAAATCCGGATCTGTCCAGTAGCCGGCCACGGGCCCGTCGAGTGTCCATTTTCCGGCATTGACCAGGTTCAACGTCACGAGGATGGTGATCGTCTTGGTGATCGAGGCTACATTGAAGACCGTGTTCAGCAGCGCCGGGCTGCCTGTTTTCCTGTCCCCGTAGATTTTCATGACTTTGGATCTGCCTTTTTCAATATAGGCAACACCTAGTGCTGGTACTTTGCTTTGATGCATCCAATTGATCATGGCGGTAGAATCATTCCAGTTCGGAGTTTTAGTTTGTGCGCGGCTGGGTTCGTAAAAAAAGATCAATATCGAAATCGCAAGTAAATATTTCATAAATAACTTTTTTTAAAGACGTAATTGTTTTGGAAAACGTTACACTGAACAAATTAGCGTTATAAAACAGGTAAACTAACATATTCGTTAGCGGCAGTACTGGCATAGTTGAAGCTATATGGCTTCTGCCATCGACTATCAGGCCTATGTGCTGGAAGAACTCTTCCTGTTTTGCTTCAATATTAATTTTCACGTTGTCCCGCTGACCTTGATGCGCCAATCCGTAGTTTGCTTCGGAAATACAATTCAAATAGATTATTCTTTGGGAATTAACACTGTTTTAACAAAATATTTAATTATTTTTATCATTGTTGATTAAATCATGGACGATATAAGTGCCTTTCCTGATCATGCTTTATCCAAGTTGCTAAAAACGGGTAGTCATGAAGCGTATAACGAGATTTATAAGCGTTATTTTGGTTTGATATTCATCAACGCGTGCAAACGGATAGCTAACAAGGAGGATGCACAGGATATTGTTCAGGAAATCTTCATTAATCTGTGGAATCGGAGAGAATACATTGACCCGGAAAGAAGTATTGGCGGTTATTTGTATGCAGCTACACGTAATAAAGTGATCGACTGGTTCAGCCAGCAGGCATTAAACTCCAGGTATATTAATTCTTTCCAATCATTTTACGAAACCGGGAACTGTGTCACCGATTATACTATTCGCGAAAAACAGCTCGCTTCCATTATCGAACGCGAAATCGATTCTTTGCCACCCCGTATGCGGGAGATCTTTATTTTAAGCCGCAGAGCTAATCTTAGCCATAAGCAGATAGCCCGGCAACTTGACTTGTCGGAGCTTACAGTGAAAACCCAGGTGAAGCATGCCCTTAAAATCTTACGTACGCGTCTTGGGCTGATCATGTTCATTGCTATGATTTTAGGAGTTAAATAACCATTAGCGCAACAGCACTTCTGTTAATTACTCTAAATAAAAATAGCGCTGTAAATACAGCGCTATAAGGTAAATGTAGGGACTAAATTATTTTAATCTGCAGCTTTCTCAGGCAGCAGCTGAAAGGTTATCATGTTTTGACCTGACAGAAAAACTTCGGCGGCCTTTTTTAAGGACGCGGCATCAATTTTTTGAAGTAGTTTGCCGGTATCCAGCGCTTGCATGGGATCTTCGTTATTTTCATATTGATTGAGCAGGTAGTTTAACCAAAATGTGTTATCCTTTAAAGCCAGCTCAAAGGTTTTTTCATATTGGGCTTTGAATTTTTGTACGTCGTCAGCGTCCGGTCCGTTCTCTCTCAGCGTTTGCATTTCCTGTTCAACCAAATTTACCAGGTGATCTGCATTTTGCGGAGCGCAGCTGAAAGACACGGTAAGGGCAAAGCGGTTACGTGGATACTTATTATAGCTGGTTTGTACCTTTGGACTGTAAACCTCACTTTCGGCTTCGCGCAACTGCTGTAATACTTTGATCTGTAATATGTCGCCCAGGGCCTTTAATTGCAAATTAGACAGTTGATTATGAATATAATCGCCACTAAATACCAATTGTACATTGGCTTTATTTTCAGTGCCTTTATATACTTTTTTAATCAGGTAGCCGGCTGGAATGCCGGTGCCTACATCACGTGCTTTTACATTTTGATGCGTTGCCGGTAATGCACCCAGGTATCGTTCCAATAGGGGTATAATAGTTTCGGACTTAAAATTACCTACAAATACAAAAGTGAATGCGGAAGCATCAGCAAAACGTTCTTTATAGATTTCATAAGCTCGTTGCAGCGTGATTTTGCCAATACGATCAGCAGTTGGTGGAGCAGCGCGGTAATTATAACTACCCAGTACACGGCTAATCGTATCAGCAAACACATTAGCAGGGTTCGCATAACGATTGGCCAGGCCGGCAATAGCATTATCAATCGTGTTTTTGAACATCATGGTATCCTTACGTGGGGCTGTAAATTGCAGATAGGTAAGTTGCAGGGCCGCTTCCAGATCCTGAGGCGATGCAAAAGCTCTGATAGTTGATGATCTGTTCATAATGTTGGCTCCCGATGATGCAACTTTACCGGTAAATAAATTATTTAGCTGCACTGTGTTAAAATCGCCTAAGCCCATTTTGTTCATAATACCGGCGGCATTGGAGGCTATGTCGTAGTCGATATGGTCATATAGTGAAGTGCCTCCTGATGCAAATGCGCCATATAATATCTGGTCATTTTTGAAATCGGTCGGTTTCAACATAACTTTTACACCATTACTTAGTGTAAGTTTTGTGATGTTTAATGGCGTAATTAGTTGTTTACTAACTACTTTTCCTGCTTTAGGCTTGACGGAAAGCAATGGTTTAGTTACAGAATCTTCTTTAAAAGGCTGAATAGCTTCTTTACTTACTTTAGTTATCCAGCTTTGTACTGTTGCCGAGTCAGGTAACGAGGCTCTTTCTTTTTCTGGGCCCGATACCAGAATATCCACATCTTTTGATGACATATATTCATTCATTAACTCATTAATATTGGGTAGTAAAATAGCATCAATATGCGCTTTGGCAAACTGGTATTCCCAGGTAATACCGGGTGATGCTTCTCCACTCAAAAATAAACGCTGGTATTCCTTTACATAGCTGCTTGACGCGGTTTTGCCTTGTTCGTTTACACTTGTTTGCAAGTTGCGTAAATAGCTTTGTTTAACACGGTCAAATTCTGGCTGAGTAAATCCATAACGTTTAATTCGTTCCATAATACGCCAGGTCTGTATAAAGCTTTGCTCTAAACGGCCGTCCTTGGCTGAGACACTAAAGCTTAGCATATCTACGTTTTTCAACAATCCACCAATGCCGGCACTCATGCCAGTAAAGGCTGGATTATTTTCTCGGGCTACCTCTGCCTGTTTCCGGTTGTTTAGCAATCCGTTAAACAAGTTTTGTTTCATAGAAATGATATAATCCTGCTCTTTTTTCAATTCGGGAGCCTGATGCTTTATCATGATCTGCAAATCGGTTGATGTTTCTTCCTTGTCCGTTACGATCATGAACTGACTTTTGCCGGTTAGAGGGATACTATACCGGGTACGGGCCCTTTCATTTTGCGGATTTTGCAGGTCGGCAAATTTTTCCTTAACTAATTTTTCAGCTACATTAACATCAACATCGCCTACAATGATCAACGCCTGCAGGTCAGGACGATACCAGTCATGATGAAAACTTTTAATTACCTTTGGTTTAAATTGTGTCAGCACTGCGTCCGTACCTATAGGTAGTCTGTCGGCATAGCGTGCGTGGTTAAGCAACATGGGCAGGTATTTTCTTGACATACGGTCACTGGCACCTTTACCCATTCTTTTTTCCTCTAAAACTACGCCGCGTTCTTTTTCAATTTCTGTGGGGTCCAGGCTTGCCTCCCGGGCCCAGTCGCGCATAATGCGAATGCCATTGGCAAACATATCAGGATTATCTGTAGGAATAGGTAGCTGATAAACGGTTTCGTCAAAGCTGGTATAGGCATTCAGATCGGCTCCAAAGCGTACGCCAGCCTTTTGCAAATAATCTATCAGGTCATTTTTGGGAAAGTTTTTGGTTCCGTTAAAGTTCATGTGCTCCATAAAATGGGCTAAACCTTGCTGGTCGTCATCTTCTAATACGGAACCTACTTTATTGATGAGATATAATTCCACACGCTTTTTAGGCTCTTCATTATGACGAATGTAATAAGTAAATCCATTTGCCAGTTTTCCGGTGCGTACAGCCGGATCAAGTGGAATGGATTGTGCCATAGCCGAGTACCCGGCAAATCCGGTAACTGCAGCCAATATTATTTTTTTTATATTCATGAGCTATTTTTATGGTTATGCATAACGCTGCCGCAGTGTTAATTGCCCTTTTGCTTATCGTAAATCAGCTTCAAAACCAGATCCTCATTACTATACTTAAGTCTGTAATCAATACTAAGGGTTTGCCCATCCGGCGAGATCGTATAGGTTTTAACACTTGGTGGTAAAGCATTTTTAGGATGATCCATGGTTACAATAACCACATGATCGTTGGTCCAATGTGTGCTCAACTCACTTTTAATGATGTTTGGAATTTCACTAATAATCTGGTTAGTAATTAGTTGCGATTGCTTTCCGTCAAGTCTGATCACGGAGGTATTGTTTTCTGTTGAATCGCCGCTTTTGATATCTATTTCATCAGTTGTTTGACTGATGGTAAGTACCTGTGACTTTTTCAAGCTGGCAGCAGTTAAACGGCCAAAATCGCTTTTATCTTCATTCAGATGCCATTGACCGGCAAAATTTGCCGTTTTGGTCTGGGCACTGGCATTATAGGTGACCAGAAATAGACAAGTTATTATCAGAAAAAGACAAGTTATTATAATAACGACTACTAAAACATTGTATTTGAGGGTAGTTTTCATGGTGGAGGTTATTTAAAGATAGATGCTAATTTGGTATGTAAATCTTCGTTACGCAGGTTGGTAGCAATAACAACCCCGTTAGGATCAATCAGGAAGTTTTGTGGAATAGAACTTACGCCATATAATTGTGCCGCCTGGTTTTTCCAGCCTTTCAGGTCCGATATCTGGGTCCAGGGCATAGCATCGGCGGCTATAGCTTTAAGCCAGCTGGCTTTAGCTGATTCCGAATCAAGAGACACGCCTAACACGGTAAAGCCTTTATCTTTGTATTGATTATAAGCTTTCAATACGTTGGGATTTTCTTTACGGCATGGTAAACACCAGCTTGCCCAAAAATCAACCAGCACATACTTACCTTTAAATGATGACAGGCTAACCGGTTTATTATGCACATCGTTTTCGGTAAAATCAGGTGCTTTGCTGCCTACTGGAACTTTGCCCGCATCAACTTTTTGTTTGGCCAGGGCCGCTTTCATTAACGAATCACGCATCACAGGAATATGTGCTATAGCTAAACCTACCTTATCGGTTTTAACATGATTAGGTAATTGACGCATCAGTGTATCCTGGCCTGTACTGCTGACCAAGCCAGATAAAAACAGTGCGTAAGTTGTAAATGGACTTATCCTGTTACTGGGATTGTTTTTAACAAAATCGTACATGTCAATCAAGCCTTTATAAGCTAATGCCCTTGACCTTTTTAATACATCGGCCTGCAGTGTTTCGTTCGTTTTATAATCTTCGGTGGCCACAATTCTTTTGAGCTCTTCTTTTTCTCTGGTTACCCCGTGACCTATTTCAATAATTTGGTTTTGCGCGGCCGCGGCGGATCCTGTCAGCTTTACATTTTTGAGTGCCCCATCTGAAATCACGTTTAGTTCGCCTTTG
>NZ_JBCECK010000085.1:0-5683 GCF_039207105.1 Mucilaginibacter sp. | reverse complement strand
TGTCTATATAAAGTGTAAGATCTTTAACAGGATCAGCTTTAATGCCTGCGCTAAGCGTTATACCTACGGCTTCATCAACGGTCAGCTCACCTTTAAACTGGTAGGTGCCATTAGTAACTATTGTGCTGTCGGTATGTTTCTGAAGTGTTCCGGCAAGCAATTCGGTCAGGTATATTTTTGTTGGTAGCGGTGACACATTTTGCAGCTTGCCATTAATAATAAACGGCTGGTTTTGGGCCATACTGTGCAGGCTGGAAATGCAAAGCCCTGTGGTAAACAGCGCAATAATTTTTGTTTTCATGATGAGTGTTGTTGTTTAATAGGTTGATACCAAAACCCGGCAGGGCCGAATGGCCCTGCTGCGGGTGCTATTTATAATAGGGGGTAGTCATTAATTGTAGCCAGGAGTTTGTTTTAAATTAGGATTGGCAATAATATCATTTGATGGTATGGGCATCAATTGCTTATAACTACTCCAGGTTGTACCTTTGACTGGCGCTGTAACGTTCATAACGGCATCCAGTTTACCGGTACGTTTCAGGTCGAACCATCGGTGTCCCCATTCAGAGAATAATTCAACCTGGCGTTCATGCATAACGTCGGACAAGCAATCATCTTTGTTAATAGTACTGGCGTAGTCGGGCAGGCTGGTAGGAGTTTGGCGTGCACGTGCGCGTATAGCATTAAGGTCGCTAACAGCACCACTGATATTATTTTGATTTGCACGAGCCTCAGCACGGATAAGATATTGCTCTGCCAGGCGCAAAACAACAGGATATTCGGTAACAACAGGATTATTTAATAAATTTGACTTATACTTATTGGCATAGTAAAAAGTAGTTACAGGTGCTGATGCTGTTGTAAAAGTACCTACCCAATTTGTTGCACGGTTATCTCCTGGTTCAAAGGCGCTTTGTAAGGTAGAAGTGATAGCAAACTGAGCTGACGATTTATAAAGAGCAGTTACTACCAGAGCCGGTCCGTCATAAGTATTGGTATTTACGGTTGAAACCGGCTGTAATGCCCATATGGTTTCTCTGCTTGCTTTCAAAAATGCTTGGTTAAGGTTGCTTACCAGTGTATAGTTACCACTTGAAATAACAGCCGATGCTTGTGCTTCGGCATTTTTCCAATCCTGCATGTACAGATAAACCCTGGCCAGCATAGCACTTGCGGCTTGTTTATTAGGCCTGATACGGTCTGTTACAGTGGTACCTGAAGCGTCAACATATATACCGTCGGCCAATGAATTTTGAGCATCTGTAAAATCCTGTACAATTTGCGCATAAATGGCCGACGATGTGCTTCCACTTGCCGTGTTGCTGATCTTGTAATCTGTAGTTAATATAAGTGGAGGGGTACCGTACAAATTCACTGCGTAGAAGTACGCAAAGCCGCGCAGAAACTTAAGCTCGCCTATTAACTGTTTTTTTACGCTGGCTGTAATTTTTGAAGAAGCATTTATGCCTTCAATGGCGGTGTTGCATAGCATTACTTCTTTATAAATCTCAACCCAAAAAGGTGGAGGTACAAGAGGAGTATAATTATTGAGATAAAAAGGAGCATAAACTGTACTTGAAGAAATATTAGTTAATTCGTCAGAAGCCAGTCCCATAGTTAAACTGACATCGCTTGCGCTGTTGTACAACGGCGCTCCGCCAGATATACTGGTAAATATGCCTGCTACAACAGATTGCGCTCCGTTATTGCTGGAGTAAACATCTTCGCTAAATACCACAGCTTTTGATTTACCAACCTCAACTGCCTTTTTGCAGCCTTGGTTTAGTAGTAAGATACTTATAGCGCCTATAGCCAAAGGTTTTAAGAAAATATATTTGGTTTTCATGATTGCTTCTTTTTAAAGGGTTGCTTGTAATCCAAGGGTAATTGTTCTTAATGGTGGTATCCTGAGATATGATTGTGTTTCAGGATCTCCCAGTTCATAATTGCTTATGGTGGCCAGGTTTTCGCCTAAGGCATAAATGCGCAGGTTTTTAAGATGCAGCTTGCCGGCTATCTGCGATGGTAGCTGATAAGATAAAGAGGCATTTTGCAAACGGATGTATGAGGCATCACTGTAGTAGGCATCCAGATTAGGGTTAATATTGTTTTTATTGATCGTTACCGGGCCAAGCAAAGTGCTTGAAAAACGAGCAAAGCGTGCATTGTCCCCAGGTTTTTGCCAACGGTTCAAAACAGCTACAGGATAGTTTATACCTGTTGAACCTGGTGCGTAAAGGCTGTTGCCCGAGCTCACTATTTGTGCAAACGGACTTACCCCCAGTTGTTTAATGCCACGGAATAAAACACTTAATGAAAAACCTTTATAGCTGATGGTATTGGCAACAGTACCAAAAAAGTCGGGATTAAGGTCAATCAGCTTTACCTGGTCGCTGCCGCTGGTTGAAGGTGTGCTTACAATGTTACCGTCTTTATCATAAAACTGATATAAACCAGTTTGCGGGTTTACGCCAGCATACCTGTTTACAAACCTTGTGTTTACAGATGCACCTAATTTCTGCAGGATTGCCGGATTGGGATTTGGATAGCTCACCAACGCATTACGCTGACGGCTGAACGTTACGGTTGTTGACCAATTAAAGTCTTTACCCTGTATGTTGACCGTATTTAAGGTAACGTCAAATCCTTTGTTTTGAACTTTTGCATCAATATTTTGATAGATATTGGCGAAACCTGTTGTGGATGCCAGTGGTATAGTTTGTAAAATATGGCTGGTCCGGTTTAAAAAGTAGTTGCTTTCCAGGCCAATGCGGCCTTTTAAAAATTGAAGTTCAATACCTAAGTTGGCTTTTTTTACAGTTTCCCAGGTAAGATCGGGATTGGCCAGATTATTAGGTTTTATACCGGCTATACCTTGATATGGGCCTGTAGTGGTAGATGTTAAAATTCCGTAGATCTGTTTATAATTATAAGGGCCAATCTGATCATTACCGGTTGATCCGTAGCTGGCCCTGATCTTACCAAAGCTTAAAAATGGAACGCCGTTTTTTATAAATTTCTCAGATGAAAATATCCAGTTGGCACCGGCACCGAAAAACAGGTGAAACTGGTGATCGGGGCCAAAATAGCTTGATCCGTCGGAGCGGCCCGAAAGCTCAAGTACATATTTATCTTCCCAATTGTAATTAATACGGCCAAAAGTACCGTTGAATTTAAAATCATAAGCGCCGTATCCACCGGATACAGGTGTTACCGATGTACCTGCGCCTATATTGTATATTAACAAATCACTATTGTAACCGTTAGCCTGTAATTGGGTAGCTTCGGTTGTTTTTTTCTGTAAACTTTCGCCAATGGTAACAGTTAAAGCCCCTTTGCCGATGTGGGTATTATAAATGGCCATAGGTTCAACACTCCAGGAGCTGATGTTATCAAAGCTGAAATTGCTTGATCCTTTAATTCCCAAACCAATTAGTGTAGGGGATAAAGATGCCATTGTTGATCCTAAAAACTCATTCAGGCTTTGCTTATTATAGCCCAAAGTAGTTTGGATTTTCAGATTCTTTAAAACCTGATAGCTTAGCGTCATGCTGCTGACCAAGTTTGAAACGGTGGTTTTAGCCAACAGGTATTTTGATCTTAGCGGATTATCAAAAGTATTGTTCTGAAAATTCAGCGTCCCATCGGGGTTGAATAACGCAGGAGCGTTCGGTGCCAGAGAAGCGCTGCCTGATAGGTCGGCAGATGGGATGGTATTGTTGTCATAAGTATATCCACCGGTCAATGTTATGTTAAAGCGATTGTCCTTACTTGCTGAACTTAAACTGAAATGCAGGGTAGAAGTCTGATCTCCCTGACCAATGAGTTGTTGTACGTTGGTAACGTTGCGATAATTACCGCTAATTAAATACAAGGTTTTATCGCTGCCCCCGGAAATGCTTAGCTGAGCATTGGTAGTATGCCCTTTAGCTGCTAAAAATTTTTTTGGCCAGTTGGTATATTGTGTTGTGTCGCCCCAGGCCCCATTAATATCATAATCAGGCAGCAGGCCGCCATTAAGTTTTTGGTTATCATTACGGCGTGCTTCCTGGCGCATAAGCAGATATTGCTGTGTGTTCAGCATCTGAGGCGTTGCTACGGCCTGGCTTATGCCGCTGTATACATTGACATCAATTTTAGCATTGCCTGTTTTGCCTTTCTTGGTAGTAATCAGGATAACACCATTGGCACCGCGCGATCCGTAAATAGCGGTAGCTGCTGCATCCTTTAACACGTTTACACTTTCTATATCCTGCGGATTAATAAAGCTTAAAGCATCATACGCCTGTGCGTTTGAGCCAAGAAAGTTATATTTCTGAGATGAATATCCACCTCCCTGATAGGGTATTCCATCTACAATGTATAAGGGATCTGTACCTGTGCTAAGGCCGTTTTGTCCCCTGATAATCACGTTATAGGTTCCGCCCGCCTGCCCTGTAGACTGGCTCACAACCATTCCAGGTACGGTACCTTGTAATACCGATAAGATGTTACCTACGGGATACTTTTCAATTTCTTTGGATGTAACGGTCGTTTGGTCGCCTACATTTAATCTTTTGGTGGTTTGGCCATAAGCAATTATCTGAATCTCATCCAGTTTGCCAATATCTTCTTTAAGCTGAAGCGCAAATCCTACAGGTGTTTTAATATCTTCAACCCGAACCTCTTGTGTTTGATATCCTACATAAGAAAATATCAAAACCACATCTTTTGATTCGACCAAGGCTACAAACCGCCCCTGGGCATTAGTTACCCAGCCAGTTATGATAGTTGAACCTTTTACCTTAACAGTTACACCAGGCAGGGGATGGTTGTTTTGCCCGGTAACTATGCCTGATATCAGAATTGCCTTGTTCGACTGAACCATAGTTATCGGGGTTTCTTTCAGGCGTACAACTACAGTATTATCAATAATTTTATAATTCAGCGGTTTATTGGCCAACGTTCTATCCATAACCTCAATAAGATTGGCATCACTGATCTCGATATTAAAATTGGGGAGGGCCCGCAGCACATCCGGATCATACACAAAGGTATAGCCACTTTGCTGCTCAATGGTTTTAAATAGCTTTTCGTACGATATGTTTTTTGCCCTGAGTGTAATCCGCTGAGCGAAGGTCGCGGCGCTTACCTGCATGATACAGAACAAAATTCCTAAGGTGGTCAATCTCATAACCAGGAAAAATTTGTGAAGTGCTTTCTTATGGGATAAGAAAGCACTTAAAGTAAAATTTTGCATACTTTTGTATGGTTTGGGTTTCTAAATACCTTGTTTCAGATTAAATTCACGGTTAGCCCAAACTTTTAACCGGGAAGTGTGTCACCACTCTCCGGTTTTTTTTGAGCTAACAAAATGAGACGGAAGCCTGGCAACCGTTTAGTATTAATTGGTGGTAATTATTTTACGATAATCTTTCTCCCTTCAATTTTAAATTTAACACCTGCATATTCCAATATAGATAAAGCCTTTGAGGCATTGGTGTATTTAGAAAATGAGCCTGAAAGCCGTTGATGAGGCATTTTTCCCTGATATATAATGTCAACATCGTACCAACGCCCGATCTGGCGCAAAACCGTATTTACATCTGTATAGTCAAAATAAAATTTACCATTTTTCCAGGCAATTACTTCGGCGCTGTTAAAATCATTGGTTACCTTAATTACAGCGTCAGTTGTATTATCA
>NZ_JBCECK010000084.1:0-22845 GCF_039207105.1 Mucilaginibacter sp. | reverse complement strand
GAGGTTTAGGTAACTGGCACTTTAAAACAGCAACCCAGCAAACCCCACGCTTTGCTCAACCTGGCGAAGATGGCCGGGAAGACTGGAATATACTGGAGCTAAAAATACTTGCCGATGTTGGTCTGGTGGGTTTCCCGAATGCAGGTAAATCAACCTTGCTTTCGGTAGTATCAGCTGCTAAACCGGAAATTGCGGACTATGCTTTCACAACCATTGTGCCTAACCTGGGCATTGTATCGTACCGAAATAACCGCTCATTTGTAATGGCTGATATTCCGGGAATTATTGAAGGTGCTTCGCAAGGAAAAGGTTTAGGATTTAGATTTTTAAGGCATATTGAGCGTAACTCCGTACTGTTATTTATGGTACCTGCTGATACTACCCGTACTATTAAACAAGAGTATGACATTTTACTGCACGAACTAAAGGAGTACAATCCCGAACTGATTCATAAGCCACGTGTGCTGGCCGTTACCAAATCAGATATGCTGGATGAGGAGTTGCAGGCTGAAATGGCAAAGGAACTTCCTGACGGCGTGCCTGCTGTATTTATATCATCCGTGGCTCAAAGAAACCTGGATGGGTTAAAGGATCTGCTCTGGAAAGAAATTAACACGCAGGTTATTTAGCCGAAAACAAAGTATAATCTGGAGTTAGCTGTTCCATTTTAAAATTGTTGTAACCTGGAAAACAATGCGTTATGATACTTGATCTGACTCCGGTATAAGTTGATGGCAATAAAATATATACCGGCCCGGCGTGTCCTTTATAAGTATATGTTTCATAATACTCCTTTGTGCTGATCTCCACAGCATCTAATGGATCAACAATGATCAGGCGGTTGTTTTTTATCTCAAGACCCAGATCGGGTTGGGTAAATACGAAAATGGCATTGTTGTTTTCCTTGTCCAGTTCCATGATACGGTTTAATGACTGCTGATCGGTGCTTACTTGTGCCAGGCCCGAAGTTCCCCTGGCATTGTACAATTGGTTTTGCCTAAAGCCCGGTACAAAATACTTGAAGCTTAAAAAGCCGATTACAAAACTTATAAATATAAACGCGGCCTGGTAGGTGAGGTGGGCACGGCTTACCAAATAAACAAGACCGGGCGTAATTAATAGGCCAATTATTCGCAAATGCCTTGCCTCATATGATATGTTTACCTGCCTTAAATAGTTATAACTGAAAAATATTACCGAAACTGAATAAAAAACAATAACCAGCAACGTATAGCTTTTATTTGGTACACGGCGTACAATATTAATAACCAGTATAACGCTGAATATAGCTGCTGCTATTACGGTGAGTAATGACCAGAATGGGGTTAACAAAGCTACATCATCATGATAAATGAGCCCGCCAACCATATCATCAATTGATAAGCCTGCCAGTAACGGCGATGCCAGCGGGAAGCTAAAAGCTTGCCAGGTTAATTTAATACCCATACCGCTTGATGCCGGGTTTTCGCCTTTAGATAAATAAAGGGTAAATATCAATGCCAACGCGGCTATAGCGGGTATTCCTATCCATATCCCCTTTTTAATCCATTCAATAATATTCTGCTGCCCCTTTGAAAGTTTGATCCATAGGTAAATGCAGCCTGCTCCGTACATCCATAAAAACGATGATTTGCAGAAAAAGCCGAGGCAGCCGGAAAGTAAGAGGAATACAACCAGTTTCCAGCCTGTTTTATCAATAGCCGTACATCCGTAAAGGAACCAACCACCAAAACCAAATATCAATACCTCGCCGCCATTATAGAAAACGTAGGGGAGAATAAAGGCCTGTTGGCAGGCGATAAGCGCCACGCTTATAGCTGCTATTATAAGGCCAAAGCCTGCCCGTTTAAAAAATGAATAAAAGCCAAATATTCCCGACAGCGTAAAAACAGTTGTGGTAATCGCCGCCGATTGCCCTAAATTAAGCTTGAAAAGTGATTTGAACAAATAAGGAGCGAGGTATTGTCCCGGCGACCACCAGGTTAAAAATTCAGTATGACTTTTGCTTATATCGGCGGGGTTCGGTTTAATCAGTAGGTTAAAGCCGCCACCTGCCTGCATTTTTTGTAGCACCTGAAAGCCCCAGCTTGAGTCTGGGAAAACAGCGGCCGGGTATAAAAATGTCATTGTGCCTACTACCAATACCAATATACTCAGTACTGCCAGAATCATTTTGTGAATATTGCTTGTTTGTAGTGGCATATTTAATGTCAGGATAGGATGTTACGTTCGCGGGTTTTTATTGCCGGGTTACCTTGATAGATAACATAAGGCTGCAGGTTTTGTGTGGCTACAGAGCCTGCAGTAAGTACAGAATGGCTGGCCGCAGTTACCCCCGGAGTTACTATGGCGCCTGCGGCTATCCATACGCCGTCTTCCAAAGTTAACTCTTTAGTTATCAGATTAAATGATGTTTTTTTATAGTCATGACTGCCGGTAAGTAACATAGCCCCCTGTGATAGGCAAACATTGGCGCCAATGTTGACCATAACCAGGCTGTCAATCCAAACATTTTCGCCTATCCAGGTTTCGTTGCCGATGCTCAGGAACCACGGGTATTTTATGTTTACACATGGCTTGATAGTTACATTTTTGCCAATTTTTGCACCGAATAAACGTAACAGGATTACTTTGAACCTGCTTGACGGAATCAGGCTGGTTTTAAAAAAGATGGCGTTTACATAAAACCATATTAATCTTTTTAAAGCGTTACCGCCTGGATGGAAAGGATGATTATTATACTTGGATAAGTCGGTTTTATGCATGCCTGTTAGTAAGCCTGTAGTTATGTTCAATACAAAAATAAATACCGATCATGATCAGTGAATAAAGCATGGTATTGCAAGCCTAACAAAGCAAATAGTGTAATGTTTAACAAATGACGCTTAAAATTAACAATATTGCCCGGTAGCTATTGTTTAGCGGCGCGATAATGAAAAAATAATTAAAGCGGTATTCAATAAGAGCAATATGGGCTGGCCAAGTAACGATAAATTTTGCAGATTATCATTCCGTATGGCGCGTTTGTTTTGGGCAATATAAATGATATCGCCATTTTGCAAAATAGAATGCGGATCATTTATGGCTTGAATATCCCGGAGATTGATGGTGGTTACCTGCGGATTAAGTTGATCGCCACGTATGATCTGAATATTTGTTTCGTTTGCTTTGTCAGTAAGGCCACCTGCCGCGCCAATCATTTCAACCAGGGTGGTTCTGTCTTTTAGCAGGGGATAATTGCCTTGAATTTTGATCTCTCCCAAAACAGTAACCTTAAGGTTGGTGATTTTTAATTCAATGATGGGATCTTTGAGCAAGGTTTTGCGGTAAAGATCCTCTATTTTTTTTGCAGCTTCGGCACGGGTTAAACCAACCACAGGCACATGACCAATTACGGGTAATGTGACGGTGCTGTCATCTTCAACCTGATAGGTTTGACCGCCGGATGTAGTCGAACTACTACCCATAGCTGTGCCACTTGATGGAACTTCGTCAACAATATACTTAACGTTTTGCAGATTTCTGATCTGTAGCAAATCCTGTGATTTGATACGATAAGGAACTGTGCTTACCACAGGCTTTGGTGCCGATGTATCAGGGGTAGTACTCTTTCGTTCAAAAAGTGATTGATATTGTTTGTTGGAGCAAGACGTTAAAGTGAAAAGTATCCCGAAAAATAAAATGGTGTAAGTAAAAAGACGCATAAAAGGGATTTACTGCTTAATAATTATGCATTGGTTTTAAAAATACATAATTTGCGTGTATAAATGTTAGTACCCTCTTGTACGGTTTGAAGCTTTCACTTGTTACAGTAGTTTATAATGCCCAGGATTCTATCGGGCAGTGTATTGAGTCCGTTATTAATCAAAACTATCCCAATCTGGAATATATTATTGTTGATGGAGGCTCCACAGATAACACCCTGAATATTATTAATCAGTATCGGCAGCATATCCATATTTTAGTTTCTGAACCAGACAAGGGTATATATGATGCCATGAACAAAGGTATCCGTTTAGCCACAGGGCAGATTGTTGGTATGCTTAATGCTGATGACCGCTTTGCCGATAATGGGGTTTTAAGATCTGTGGCTGCCGCTTTTGAACAATATGACGCCGAAGCACTGTATGGCGATATAGACATTATAGGCCCTCAGCAACAAATTATACGTAAATGGCGATCGGGGGCATGCACAGCTAACTCTTTTAACTCGGGTTTTATGCCCCCGCACCCTACCTTTTACTGTAAGAGGGATTTGTTTGAAAAATTTGGCTTTTACAGCCTTGACTATGGTTCGGCGGCCGACTTTGAACTAATGCTGCGGTTTATGCATTTAAACAAAATCAGGAGCTTTTATCTGAATAAGGTAATGGTTAAAATGCTTACAGGAGGGGTAAGCAGTAAAAGCTTCAAAAACAGGATAAATGCATGGCGGTTTGACTTGAAGGCTATGCGTAAAAATGGCGTTACACTACCACTCTTTGCCCTGATATTAAAGCCAATTCGCAAATTGATTCAATTTATTTAAGTTTGAATTAAACCTATATTTTTCTTCTGCGTATAAGAGCTTATGGCTATATAAGCTGTTTCTGAGATGGGCAAGGAAACCTAATGACGGAACTTGATATGACAGAGCTTCTACATTCTTATCACTTAGTTTATAATGTTATTATAATTGTAATATCAGCATTTATAACATTAATAACCATCCCCTCCGTTTTACACGTAGCACAGGCAAGGCACTTATATGATGATGTTGGGCATTTTCGTAAGCAGCATGATCATGGAATACCACGTTTAGGCGGTGTAGCCATATTTGTAAGTTTTATGATCACCATACTTTTATTCAGCGTGATCGACAAGTCATTACCAGTGAGTTGTTTACTGGTTTCCTGTATCATTTTATTTGCAATGGGGTTAAAGGATGACCTGTCTGGTGTAAACTCAAGCACAAAATTCTTTATACAGTTTGTTGTAGCAGCAATATTGGTACTCATGGGCGATATACGTGTAACCAGTTTGTTTGGCGTATTCGGTATTTACAGCTTGCCTTATATACCCAGCGCTATATTCTCCATATTGCTCATTATGCTTATCGTTAATTCCTTTAATTTAATTGATGGTATTGATGGGCTTGCCGCTACAACGGGTATTGTTGTTAATGGTGCTTTCGCATTTTTGTTTATTTACATGAAACAATATGAGTTGGCCGCTATATGTTTAGCGATGGTTGGAGCTGTTGCCGGCTTTTTACGCTACAACATAACCCCTGCTAAAATATTTATGGGCGATACAGGAGCACTGTTAATTGGTTTAATATCGGCCGTAATGGCTATTAAATACATTGAGGTAGGCAAGTTTACCGGTGTAGGTATCCCTCATTTTTATACCGCGCCGGCGCTTACAGTTGCTATATTGATAGGGCCGGTTTTTGATACGTTAAGGGTATTTACTATCAGGATATTGAGCCGGAAATCGCCATTTGAGGCCGATCGTAACCACATGCACCATCGTATGTTAAAATTAGGAATGGGCCACATACAAGTTACCTTATGTTTATCGGCAATGAATATTGCTGCAATAATGGTGGTTTTGTATTTCAGAGACCTGAGCAATACGCTGCTGGTTAGTTGTATTCTTTTAATTCCATTATTATTTAACTGGTTTATAACTTATTGCATACGCTCAAAAGAGCGCGAAAGTCTGGCTCCGCAAAATCAGTTTGTTTAGTCTTTCATCTGGCTTTTGTAATGCCTGCGTAGTATTAACATTACTAATTGGGTAGCATTATAGTTTAGCCATGCATCTTCATTAACTTTGAATGTTTTAAACAAAATACAATGAAGATCGCTATCAATGGATTTGGTCGTATAGGGCGCATTTTTTTAAGGAACATTTTAGCCAAACCCGGCATACAGGTTGTAGCTATTAATGATCTGGCCGATACCCAAACACTTGCTCATTTATTTAAATATGATTCCGTTCACCGTGGTTTTAAGGGAATCGTAAACGCTGACTCGGATAACCTCTTTATAAACAGTCACCAGATAAAGGTATTTGCCGAACGTAACCCCGAGGCATTACCGTGGAGAGCACTTGATATTGACGTTGTAATTGAGGCGACGGGCAAATTCACTTCAAAAGAGGGTGCCAGCCTGCATCTTAATGCAGGTGCAAAACAGGTAATTATCTCGGCCCCATCAACCGGTAAAGATATACCTACAGTAGTGCTGGCAGTTAATGATGAGCAGGTTGATTTGAGTTCGCCTATTCTGTCAAATGCCTCCTGCACAACCAATAACGTTGCCGCTATGGTAAAAATACTGGACGATAACTGGGGTATTGTCGACGGTTACATCACCACTGTACACTCCATGACCGGCGATCAAAACCTGCACGACGCACCTCATAAAGACCTGCGACGCGCACGTGCTGCATCGGCATCTATAATCCCGACAACAACAGGTGCTGCAAAAGCGATAACCGCTATATTTCCGCAGTTAGAAGGCCGCTTGGGTGGAGCAGGCATCCGGGTACCGGTACTTAATGGCTCATTAACTGATTTTACCTGCAGCCTTAAAAAGCAACCTACTATTCAGGAAATTAATCTTGCATTTAAACAGGCAGCTAATGGCCCTATGAAAAATGTACTGGAGTATACCGAAGATCCGATAGTATCAACAGATATATTAGACAATCCGCACAGCTGTATTTTTGACGCGCAGCTTACTTCTATTGTTGGCGGCCTGGTTAAGGTCGTTGGCTGGTATGATAACGAAATGGGCTATAGCAGCCGTTTAGCAGATCTGGTTGAAAAAATAGCCCAACTGAAAATTCATCAGCCGGGCTATTCGATGTGAGAGATTCAGGTTTAAAATATCAATCTACCTTTTTGTAAGTCAGGCCTACAGTAAGGGTTGTTGGATCGTAATTTTTCTTGTCGTATATGTACGATGAAAAGGTTATAACATCATTCGTGATATTGGTAAAATTGGTTTGGGCTTCTACCGCCAGTGCAGGTTGTTTGTAAGCTTTAAAGAAAGTGAATGTTCTTTCCAGGTGCAATTTAACCATTGGTGTACCATCAATAACAACTGTTGAAGCTGTTTTTAACGGAACGTTATTTAAGTTATCATCAACGGAATCAAAAATGTAGTCGCCATTTTCATTTTTCATGGTGAAATGAAAACCGTTCAGGCTTGATTTTGAAAAATCTTCCTTAAAGTGTACAGCCGATAAATTTTCATACTCGACTTTATTGATAATGATATCTGCTTTTTCGGTGTATACCAGGTATAGGGTATCATGACCAACAGCTGTATTCACCACCTGATTTGCAATATCAAGCTTAACTGTATATTGTGAGTTAGGTGTAGTGCCGTTTCCATTACCGGTGCCGTTTCCATTACCGGTGCCAGTTCCATTACCAGTGCCAGTTCCGTTTCCACTACCAGTTCCATTACCATTTCCGGTGCCAGTACCACCATTTGGCGGTGGAGTAGTGTTATTTATAGTAGTATCACCTTTACCAACGTTTGTTGGCGTCGGGTCTAACAATTTAGATGAGTTACAGCTTGCAAAAGCGACAATAATAAATGCTCCGGCTAATAAAAGTTTGTGCATAAGTTTTAGATTATGTTACTATTGTAAGCTTTGCAATAAATGTGCCTTTTATGTGGACACTTTTAATTACTATACCTTAAATCATACTTAAATTTTAATTTTACAGCGCTTTTATTAAAGCATGCATGTAGAAAACTACCTTTGAACAGTGTAATATATACCCCAAAAAATGGGTAAAATATTCCGCTTATTTCTCGCTTTATGATCAAATTTATAACTGTTGAAGACCTGTTGCCCATACGCAATGAAGTATTGCGCGAAGGCAAACTTGCGCCAGATGAATGCCGTTTTCCGTCTGATAAAATAGAAGGAGCATTTCATTTAGGATATTACCAAAATGACGAGCTGGCCTGCGTGGCATCCTTTCATCCTCAAAATTATAATGATTATGCAGGCAAAGCCTATCAGTTAAGAGGTATGGCTACTATTGAAAAATACCGGGGTAAAGGTTTGGGCAATCAACTGGTTAATTTTGCGCTGGTTTACCTGCGCGGACAAAAAGCTAATTATGTTTGGTGCAATGCCCGCAAAAAAGCAGTGCAATTTTATCATGGAGCCGGTTTCGAGATCATATCTAACGAGTTTGAAATACCGGGTATAGGGCCTCATTTCGTGATGTATGTAAAAATATCATGAAGTTTAAACGGGTATCAAACACCTTTTTCATTTTTCGTTTAAGAATTAAGAATAAAATGTTGAATTTGCGCGCCTTACATTAAACGACATATAATCGTATGAAAACAGTAGATCAAATTAGTTTTGCCGGCAAAAAGGCCCTGATCAGGGTTGACTTTAATGTGCCTTTGGATGAGGATTTTAACATTACCGACGATAACCGGATGACCGCTGCTTTACCAACTATAAAAAAAATATTAAAAGATGGTGGTAAAGTTATCCTGATGTCGCACCTGGGCAGGCCAAAAGGCGGTCCGGAAGATAAATACTCTTTAAAGCATGTAGTACGCCACTTATCTGACCTTTTAGGCCAGCAGGTTGAATTTGCTGATGATTGTATTGGCGAACAAGCTATTCAGAAATCAAAAGAGCTTGAAAAAGGCGAGGTGCTTTTATTAGAGAACCTTCGTTTTTATAAAGAAGAGGAAAAAGGTGATGTAGCCTTTGCCGAAAAACTTTCAAAACTGGGCGATGTATACGTAAATGATGCCTTTGGTACCGCTCACCGCGCGCATGCCTCTACAGCTGTTATTGCACAGTTTTTTCCTGATGCCAAAGTATTTGGTTACCTGATGGCAGCTGAACTGAATAACGCCGAGAAAATATTAAACGGCGCAGCTAAGCCTTTTACCGCTATTATGGGTGGCTCAAAAGTTTCTGATAAGATAGAGCTTATTGAGAAATTACTGGATAAGGTTGATAACCTGATCATCGGTGGTGGTATGGCTTACACCTTTGCTAAAGCAGATGGCGGCAACATTGGTACTTCACTGGTAGAAGCTGATAAACTTGACCTGGCCATCAGTCTGCGCCAAAAAGCGAAAGATAAAGGCGTAAAATTATACTTGCCAGTTGATAACGTTATTGCGGATGCCTTTGCTAACGATGCTAAAACCGGTGTTGCTAAAACCGGCCAGATTCCTGATAACTGGATGGGCTTGGATATTGGCCCTGAAACCGTTGCTTTATTCAGCAAAGTGATTGAAGAGTCAAAAACTATTTTATGGAACGGCCCAATGGGGGTTTTTGAAATGGAAAGCTTTTTAAAAGGTACCAAAGCTATTGCCGAAGCGGTAGTTAAAGCAACCGAAAACGGTGCTTTCTCACTTATTGGTGGTGGCGATTCTGCAGCAGCTGTTGCTAAATTTAACCTGACTGCCGATGTAAGCTATGTATCTACCGGTGGTGGCGCTTTGTTAGAGTACATGGAAGGTAAAGAACTTCCGGGCGTAAAAGCGATCAACGAATAAAAGAGTTTTTAAACTATAAAAAGCAAAGCCTCCCGGTAATACCAGGAGGCTTTTGCTTTTAGTAATATGTGAAATTTATTGAATTTTAACAGAAGTTACCACGTCATTAGCATTTGGTAACAGTGTTGTAAAGTTTGGCGTATTGGCTGTGCGTGTCCATGAGGTACCGGTAAAGTTATCATTGGTATACATGGTCACTGTCCAACCGGTTGGTATTTTTACTGACGATGCCCAATTATCAGGCATGCCGTAGGCCTGTAATTGTGCTAAAGTGTAGGTTCCTTTAGGTATGGCGGTTGTGGCTGTACCTCCATAGTTAATATCCTGATAAAAATTTACACCGGTAGTCGGAGGCGTAGTTGTACCGGTATACACTGTTGTTTTGCCGTACAGCTTGTTTGACACACTGCTTAGGTAAGTATGCACATCAGAGTTAGGCAGGTTATAATACAGATAAATACCGTAGCTGTTATTAACGGTTTGTGTAGCCAGTGATGCGGCAGTGGTTGAGCTTGTACTTTGGATATCAATAGCAGCAGGCCCTAAATTACTTTTAGCTAATCCCGGTACGTTTGGTACCGAGTAAGATCCGTAAATGGCATTCCAGCTGTAATCAACCTTTGAGCCTACGGTAACCCCATTAAAGCTCAGGCGCGATGCGGCCGGCCCATAATAGTAAAATGAGATCAACTTGGTAGGCATCAGCTGGCGTAAGGCGGTAACCAGGTAAACAAATGAGCTTGAGTTAGGCTGTCCGGTTCCGTTGTTGCCATAGTCTGCGTATTCATCATCAAAGTCAATACCGTCAAGCCCGTAGGTGGTAACAGCATTGCTTAATAGCTGAGCAAAGTCCTGCGCGGCAGCCTGAGTAGGGAAATTGCTGATGCCAGCACCCTGGTGGTTACCCAGTATAGATAACATAACCTTAATGCCTTTTGCCTGCAATGGCTGTATGTAAGTAGAGGCGTTGCTCAATACATTGGTTACTTGTGGGTTAAAAAATAGTTCAGCTTTTTGGGTGCTGGTGTTATAATTGATGTTGGCTGCAAATATAATGGCCACATCAAACAGTTGTTGCCCTGTAGATAGGGTATAGTTACCTACATTTCTGATATCGTTATTGTTTACTTCAACATAACAAACGCCTTTTGGGCCGCTTACGCCAATGGCATTGGTACCCAGTTTTGATGCCGAAGTATTGCCCGCGCCAGGGGCTGGTGCCATGTCTTTTTTACATGCCGAGGCAAATAACAAGCTAATACCCAATAATGCTGTAGGTATTTTATTCAATTTAATGTTCATAAAGGTTTTTGATTTTTGGTTAATAATTTTTTACTGGTTAAAATGCGCGCTTTTATTTATTCATAGGCATGGGGTTTTGATTGTCAAAATAAAGCTGAGTTAAGAAATTGGATTTTAGGGGTTTGGCGGGACTTGTATTTATTTTATAGGTTTAGACTTTTATTTATACGGAAGCAGTAATCACCTTGGTTGCAGATTATGGGTAGTAATTCAAAAAATATATCAACATATATTAATTATGTAACATACGCTATGTGTTGAGGGGCTGTGTTTGTCGCTTTTACTTTATTCAAGTACATTTAGCTTTTTATAGCATTTAAAATGAAGAAAACCTTACTCACTACCTTGTTGCTGATAATTATAGTAATTGGTGCTTATGCCCAGCCTAAAGCGCCTGATGCCGAATATATAAAGGCTAATTATCAGAAATACGAATACCAAATACCCATGCGCGATGGTAAAAAACTATTTACCTCGGTATATGTGCCTAAAGATCAATCAAAAAAATACCCGATCATGATGGATAGGACTCCTTATAGTGTTGCGCCCTATGGTACGGAACTTTATAAAGGCAGCCTGGGCCCATCGTCATTATTTACGCATGATGGTTTTATTTTTGTTTACCAGGACGTACGCGGCCGCTGGATGAGCGAGGGTATTTATGAAGAAATGACCCCGGAAAAGGAGATACACAAGACCAAAAACGATGTTGACGAGGGTACCGATACTTATGACACCATTAATTGGCTGCTTAAAAACCTGCCCAACAATAATGGCAAAGTAGGGGTGTGGGGTATTTCTTATCCCGGTTTTTATACCACAACAGCGCTACTGAGCCGTCATCCGGCTTTAGTTGCCGCATCACCGCAGGCTCCGATTGCTGATCTGTATCGTGACGATGCTTTTCATAACGGAGCGTTTATGCTGGTGGCCAACTTTGGTTTTTACCCGTTTTTTACTAACCGTCAGGATGATAAACCTACACAGCGTAAAGCTCCGGAATTTGATCCGGGTACAGCCGATGGGTATGATTTTTTTCTGAAGATGGGTTCAGTAAAAAACAGTAATGATAAATATTATAAAGATACCATTCGCCTGTGGAACGAGATGCTTGATCATCCGAATTATGACCAGCACTGGAAAGACAGGAATGTACTTTATCATCTGCATGATATCAAAACAGCTGTATTGGTAACTGGTGGATGGTACGATGCCGAAGATCTGTACGGAGCCATTAACACTTATAAAACGCTGGTAAAGGAAAACCCTAAAACACCGGTGTATTTTGCTATGGGCCCCTGGGTACACGGAGGCTGGTCGCGCGGTGATGGGGATCATTTGGGTGATGTTGGTTTCGGTAGTGCTACAGGACCGTTTTACCGTGAAAAAATTGAGTTTGCCTTTTTTAGCCATTACCTTAAAGGTACTGATCTGAGCCTGGCACCAGTATCAACCTTTGAAACGGGACTCAACAGTTGGAAAACCTATAACGTATGGCCTCCAAAAGAAGCTGTGGAGAAGAATTTATATCTGCTGCCCGGAGGTAAGCTATCATTTGACGCACCTGCTGTCACGACCGAAAGCTTTGACGAGTTTGTATCTGACCCTAACAAGCCGGTACCCTTTATTAATAGCATTGATATGGATATGAAGCGTGAGTACATGACTGCCGATCAGCGTTTTGCTTCGCAACGGCCAGATGTGCTTACTTATGCTACCGATGTGCTTGATCATGATGTTACCATTGCCGGTAATATCTGGGCCAACCTAAAAGTATCAACCACCGGTACAGATGCCGATTGGGTAGTTAAGGTAATTGACGTTTATCCCGATTCGGCAAAAAATGATCAATGGACGGGGAAGGACGTTTATTTATCGGGCTATCAGCAAATGGTACGCAGCGAGGCTATGCGCGGTAAATTCCGTAACGGTTTTGATAAGCCGGAAGTATTTGTACCCGGCCAGATTACCCCGGTTAACTTTGAGCTGCAGGATGTACTGCACACTTTTAAAAAAGGTCACAAATTAATGGTGCAGGTACAAAGCACCTGGTTCCCGCTTATTGACCGCAACACCCAGCAGTTTCAGGATATTATGAAGGCAAAGGACACCGACTTTAAAAAGGCAACACATAAGGTTTATACCTCAAAGGATAATGCCAGTTTTTTAAAGATTAGGGTGATGCAGTAAGATGAATGTGATCATAGCTGAATTTGTTGTTTGGGATAAATTTGTTCTGTCATCAAGAAAATCCTTTTGCCTGCTTGGTGAATTATTGTCCGGTGAGTTGTGTTTTGGCAATGTTGCCACAGAAATGAATATATGTGATGAGTATGGTTTGTCGGCCCCAATTTATTCTGTTGAAGACGCTCGAGTTTTAGATAAACCAGACGTAATTGGATTATTAATAAAATATGAGGATGAAACAGAACTACTTTGGTTGAACAGCTTAACGCGAAAGCAAGTACTTTATATCAAAAGTTAAATTCAGTTTTGCTTAATTAATTTCCAAAATGCCCTTAGTCTTGTAAAAAGTCAAAGGGCATTTTGGTTTAAGTAATTTCAGGATTTAAAATAACGGTTGCAGCATAATGCCAAATTTCTGGTAAAAGATAGTTTTGTTGATAAGAGCCAAAATCTTATCGATAAAATACCTTATGAGAAATTTTCTGTTTGTTTTATTGCTGTTTGCAGTTACAGACGCCTTTTGCCAGAAAACCAAAGTTGAAAATAATGTTCAATACAAAGCCGTGCCCTTAGCTAAAAATGATAACCGGTTTTTAGCCTTAAAAAAGATGGCGCAGGAACGTATGCCTCAATTTTTAGATAGTCTTAAAAAATATGGAGATGACCGTGATGGCTACTCGTTTATAATAAAATCTGATTTTACAGAGGGAGATAAGCATGAGCACATGTGGTCGCAGGTTTTAAGTTACAGTAATGGAGTATTTAAAGCCATATTCGTTGATTCGCCTTTTAATATAACAAACATTAAAAATGGCGATAAAGTAGAGATCAAACAAACCGATGTAGAAGACTGGGCCATCAACAATATCAGAACTAAAAAAATAACAGGCGATTTTTCTGATAAATATTTGAATTCCAAACAGTAAATACTTTGTATCTTGTTTAATGTATGTAGCGTTTGCAATCCACCAATCGTA
Source organism: Mucilaginibacter sp. (assembly GCF_039207105.1). Taxonomy (GTDB): domain Bacteria; phylum Bacteroidota; class Bacteroidia; order Sphingobacteriales; family Sphingobacteriaceae; genus Mucilaginibacter. The sequence goes on along the minus strand of NZ_JBCECK010000084.1, from coordinate 8,831 downwards.
AATTACGTTTAAACTGATATTTATGAAAAAGTCATTATTGTTTTTATTGCTGATTGTTATTTATTCGGCTTGCAGCAAAAAGACCCACCAAAGTACTGCTGCCCCCTGCAATCCGGGTATGTGTACCATGATGTATGTATCTGTTCCGATACATTTTGTTGACAAAGCCGGTAATGCGGTGGAAGTAAAAGACTTTAAGGCTGTTAACCTGCGAACTAATAAGAGTATCCAAACTGAAGTTACCCCGACGCCTGGTAACAACTCAGGTTTTCATGTTATTGCTACCGATAGTAATATGAAAGAGTTTACCAATGAAGGCGATGAGGTGAAAGTTACAGCTACTAATACCGCTACTAATCAAACGCAATCAGTTATTGTAAAAATAACCGGAGGCTGTGCCTGTCATATTGCTAAAACCGCCGGCCCTGATAAGATTGTTTTTGATTAATCAATAAGAAGGTTGTCATTTCGATAGAGCAGCATGGGCGGATAGGTGTGGAGGGGGCGAAAGAGAAATCTTATACATCCTGTCAATCCGCGTTGCAGGGTGTATAAGATTTCTCGCTATTGCTCGAAATGACAATTTTTTATTTATTTATTAGTTATCACGCACCCGCCAGTACAACCTGCGTTCCGTTTGGCGCTATCTGATAGACTGCGTATGTACCTTTAGCATCGGTGGTGGTTGCAATGGTTTGCTTTTTGCTTCCCTGGCTTATGCTGGCTTTTTTCCAGCCTGTTGGTACATAAGTTTTAAGGGTAAGCGGCATCGTATAAAAAGTTTTATTTAAAGGCTGGCTCACAGTAACGGTGATTTTATTACCCGCTAACTTGCTTTGTATTTTCGCGCTTTGCCTTTCGCGCATGTATTTGGTAACGTCGCCAAAGGTGGCTACCCAAAGCTTATCCTGATGATCTTTAATGTAAGTGAAATATTCATCAAGTTCCTGATGAGGTAGTGCTTCCCAGCCAATGCCGTCAACACCGTGGTGGGTAAGTACCAACCAGGTATCATGACGAGCCATAGTAGTATCAACCCAGGCTTTCATCATAGGCAGCGGTGTTTTGGTGGTAGCTCCGCGTTGGTATTGTACATATTCTTTATCGGTATTACCAGGGGTATCTTTATTACCGCGACTTATTTCTTTAAGCCAGGGCTCAGGCATGCGGTTGCGCAGGGCAGGATAAACCTTGCTCAGGTAGTTTACCGCACGCTCATTCTCGGTGCCGAACGGCCCCTCGGCACTAAAAGTATACTGTAAGCCTAAATGGTTTAAAACATCCAATCGGCTTTTTTGAGCTTCATACATCAGGTTGGTTTCATCAAGAGCTGCCAGACGAGGGTGAGTTACCATGTGGCTGGCAAACTCATGACCTTGCGCTGCAAAAGCCTTGATCTGTGGCCAGGTGGTACCATGCGCATCTCTCCACTCATCGTTGTGTTGTACACCGGGTTTAAATTCGCCGCTGCGCACTTTGGCATAACATTCGTCTATGGCTTTGTAAGCTGCGTCAGTTTTACCGGCATCTATCAATGAGCCTGCTTTATAATGATAATCAAGTGGGCCTATTAATCCCAGATATCCTGCTGCCGATGCCCGTTCAAAAAAATTATCCTTATTGGTAGGTATGGTGGCGGTTTCTTTAATAATCTCTTTAACCGGGCGGCCAATAAATTTGCCCTGATATTGTGAACCCGGTATTTGCCCGGTGATAATGAAAAAAGTACCAGGTAGTTTTAGCCGGTTCAATAAAGGCAGCGCTACCTTGAACTGGTTAATGGAGCCATCATCCCAGGTTATGGATACGGCACCGTTGCGGTTATATTGCCATTTGGTTATTTCGGTTTTACCAGGCTGGGCTTTTACAAAAGTTATAGCACAAAACAGGCCTATAACCGGCAGGAATAGTTTTTTCATTATAATAGAAATAGGTTTACTTAGCTAATATAATCAGTCGGAATGAAGATAAGCAGTATTAATTGCTTTGTAACGAAATAGTTAACAAGGCCAAAACTTAGAGTAGCGTATACGAAACCTATAAATTAGTATTCAGGAAAGGGTAGACTGAAAGCTGTTTTTGAATACTGGAGAGCAATTGCTGGGGCTGAAAAGGTTTTAAAAGGCAATCGGCAAAACCACTGTTGATCAGATCGGCCAGCATTTTTTCATCAACCAGCGAGGCGGTAAAAGCAATAACGGGTGTTTGAGGGTATAGTCGTTTCATATCATATATCGCAGTATAGCCGTTCATTACCGGCATCTCCAGATCCATTAAAACGATATGATATGCCTGATCTTTTTTTAACTCGTCAAGCGCTTCCTGGCCGTTATAAACACAGGTAACCTCGGCTTTATAGGTGGTTAATGATTTTTTGGCAACCATCATATTGATCTGATTATCCTCAACCAATAAGATCCTGATCCCGGCCAACAGATCGGCTTTTTTGGCCTGGTCTGCCAGCATTTGACGTGACGAGTCGGCATAGTTGAACACAAGATCAAAGCTAAATGTGCTGCCTTGCCCTTTTTTACTAACCAGCACGAGTTTGCTCTTCATTAATTTTAACAACCTGACGCATATAGTAAGCCCTAATCCAGTACCGTTCAGGTTTTTGGTTGTAGGGTCATACACCTGCCAAAAGCTTTCAAATATTTTTACCTGGTCTTCTTCGCTTATACCTATTCCGGTATCTTCAATGCTAAAGTTAACCTCCATAAACTCATCGGTCCGGGTTTTGCATACCGCTTTAAGGTTAATAAAACCTTCATCGGTAAATTTTAACGCGTTTGACAGGAGGTTATTAAAAACCTGTATCAGGCGAAGGTCATCGGCCATTACCTGTTTATCCAGCACCGGGTCGATCTCTATATTAAGGTCGAGACCCTTTTCCTTAACAAGGGCTGTAAAGGGGATACCAATGTTTATTAAAAGCTGCTTGAGGTTTAGCTCGACGGGGTAAATATCCAATTTGTTGGCTTCTATCTTATTAAAATCCAGAATGTTATTTACCTGGTGTAGCATGTGGTCTGAGCAGTACTTTAACACCTGTAAGTATTCGTCGTGCTGGCTTGGGGTATGGTCTTGTTTCAGTAAATTGATCACTCCTATTATTCCGTTTAGGGGTGTACGTAATTCATGCCCCATAGTAGCCAGAAACTGCGTTCGGGTATCAATTACCCGCTGACTTTGTTCCATGAGCTCATCAATATATTTCTTTTCAAAAAAAATGTAAGCTACCGCGAATACGATGGTTGATGAAATGGCTACTATGCGGTTAACCAGTGCCAGCTTGTTGATCTGATCAACAGTAAAATCGGCCAAAGGGGTTACATGGCGGCCTATGAGTGTGCAAATACCCGCAGATATTAAAATAATAAATATATAAATAAACGACTGCCGGTATTTGGTTCGTTTCAGATCAACCATGATGGGCACTGCCACCAGTATGGGGAAAAAATACAAGAACTGCTCGGACTGTAAACCTTCTAACGCTGCCGAAATAATTAACAGGCTACAAGTTAATGATATGATGGCAATAGTCAGGTTTTTGATAACATCCTGATATTTTAAAAGGATGAACATTAAAATAGCAAAGCAAAAGCATGCCACCAGGAACGATGATACATAAAGCCCTATGAACGAATCGTATATGGAAATGCCGATACCTGTAAACAAAGCCGCGATACCAAGCTGATACGATCTTTTAGGTACCTGCTTCATATCAAAAAGCGGGTCGAGGTGTTTATCATCCTCCCTGATCAGTTTGTGGTATTTGTCGGTAACGTTCTGCATTATTATATGATGCCGCTGTATTGTTTTTTTAAAGAACTCACAAAGTTACTGAATGAAAAATCTTTAAGTACGAACAAAATGAATAGTGTGCCTTTAGGTTATTATTTTGTGCGGGGCAGTTATCAATTTAACTATCGATTCTAAAAATAGTCCTTTAATTTTTGGAAATACGCACAATTTGGGCACAATTTATTACACAGGTAGTTTTTTGGAATACTTATTAAAATAGTTGTTTCCGGCTGGGAGGAAAGTTACGACTAATGATATAAAATCAAATGATCATGAAAAGTAAACTTAACCTCCGGCACCTATTATTCTTTTTTATTTTATTGATAACCGCTTCGGTAGCACGCGCGCAAAGTGAATCACCTGAAAAAGGATTCTATGTTTTGATCAATAATAAAGACAGCATGAGTGTTACCACTGTGCAGTTTTATAATGATGAACAACAATTAATTTATGAAGAACGCTTACAGGGCAAAAAACTGAACCTTGACCGAAAAAAAGTAAGACGATTGCTCAATTCATGTTTGTCAAAAGCATTGTTGGCCTGGAATTATAAAAAAGAAGTATTGCTTAATAAAAACTGGGTGGCTACTATGGTACGTTAACGTTACCAAATGCTGTGATAATCTTCCGAAAAGTGCATCTGAATTGGATAGGTTATTGGCAATGCACCTTAATTAAGGTTGTTAAACTTTATTTGATTGAAAAGCTTGTTATAAATAAACGCTATCCTATCCCCGAATTTGGTAATATAGTATGTGAGGGTACAGTTGTTAATTTGTACAGAGGGGCACATTGAATTTAATTGCCCGCAACTTGTAATGTAAAACAGGACAATTAACATGGGGTATAATGTATGGAGGAATATAACAAGCTATACCAGTTTGGGGTTGCGGACGCATTTGTGAGCGGATTATATCATGGCGAATTACCATTATCCACATTAAAGGAAAATGGCGATTTTGGTTTAGGTGCCCCCGACTTAATTGATGGTGAGCTTACCATGTATAATGGTAAAATATACCAAACAAAATCAAATGGCTGCACTGTTGAAGCGCCAGATACAGCTAAAACACCATTTGCTTTTGTGTCGCACTTTAAACCTGATGCCTCTTTTACATTTGTAACACCCACATGCAAGCAAAATATATTGGAGCAGCTGGATACTTATCTGAGCAATAAGAACGGTATGTATGCTATCCGTATATCTGGTTTATTTGATCAGGTTAAAACCAGGGTATATCCCCCGGTTACGCACGAGCCTTTCCCTCCGTTGGCTGATATCTTAAACAGGCAAAAGTTTTTCAGTTTTAACCAGATTGATGGAATGCTTATAGGGTTTAAAATACCTCCTTATCTTCATGGTATTAATATTAAAGGGTACCATTTTCATTTTCTTTCCAAACAATTAACCGAAGGCGGGCATGTGCTTGATTTTTCAATAAACAATGTTAAAGCAGAGGTAGCCATACTCACCAGTCTTAACCTTGTTGCACAAGGCTGTAATTCATTTGCGGGTCATGATTTTGAGAAAGTGGCCTGAAAGCAGATATTGGTATAGCACATAAGTTTAAAATATACCGGTGGGCTATGGTAATTTTTCAACCGGAAAAACGCCCGGCTGCGGGTTTGTTTTGCCTGGTTCATACCAATGGTTATTTTCATCAAAGGTTATAGCGCCTACATTTACATTATACATCTGCAATGATAAATGCGGAAATAAGATATATCCATAACTATAGAAAAATGAAAACAACAAAAAACTTCTTCGCCAGCATTATTGCCATGATTACATTGGCAATTTTTACCATCTCAAATACAGTACAGGCACAACAGCCGGGAGTTAAACGTACCGAACTTCAGCGGCACGATATCAGTATCAAAGGTCACGAGGCCGTTCAGGTGCGTATTGATTTTAATCCGGGAACGGGTTTCGGCAGCCACACCCATCCTGGTGAAGAGATCATTTATGTGCTGGAAGGTTTACTGGAATATCAGGTAGCAGGTAAGCCACCGGTTACGCTAAAAGCAGGTGAAGTTTTGTTTATCCCGGCGGGTACCGTTCATTCTGCAAAAAACGTTGGTAAAGGGATAGCTCGTGAGCTTGCTACCTATGTGGTTGAAAAAAATAAGCCGCTTGTTGTACTTACCAAATAAATAGTCGGAATTTTCGATAATAGATAATGGAAGAGCCCTCTCGTTCAGGAGAGGGCTCTTTTGAGAATTACTCGCTCCTCAAACTCTTCACTGGGTTAGCCATTGCCGCTTTGGTAGTATTAAGGCTCACTACAATTAGTGTAAGTAACAGTATAAGCATACCAACGGCCGCGAATAGCCCAATACCGATATTGATATGATAGGTATACTTTTGAAGCCAGTTATGCATGATCCACCAGGTTAGTGGTACCGCTATCACAAAGGCTATGAGCACCAGTTTTAAAAACTCGGTGGATATAAGGATCAGCAATTGCTGTACAGTTGCTCCTAACACTTTGCGGATGCCTATTTCTTTAAAGCGCTTTTCAATGGTAAAGGAAGCTAAGCCAGCTAAACCTATACAGCAGATGAAAATGGCCAGGCCAGCAAAAATATTAGTGATACGGCTGATGAGCACCTCAGTCAAGAACTTTTTGCCAAATTCCTGGTCAACAAATTGATATTCAAAAATATCTGCAGGACTGTATTTTGCGTAAATGTTTTGCAGCAACTGTATGGCTTGCTGAGGCTTAGCACCCGCATTAAGCCGCAAATTGATGTAGCCCGAATTAGTATGATCCGCAAAGACCATCATCGGATCAACCGGGATATATGGCGATGCCATGACCACATTGTCAGTAACGCCAATTACTGTGAAGTTTTTGCCAGAGTACCTTAACTGCATGCCTACAGGCTTTTTGAGTTGCATGGCTTCAATGGCTGCTTTGTTTAATAGAACGCTTGATGTATCTGATGGCATCCCTGTGAAATCATGGCCTTGCAGTAGTTTAATACCCAAAGTTTTAGCATAATCAACATCGGCAGTCATGTTTGAAAATATGATATTGGCGTTAGCGGGTCTTCCTTCCCAGTCTGGTGGGCCCGATTTCCATGAAATTTCAGTTATCATCCACGAAGTACGGGTTACACTACTGATGATACCAGATTTTAAAAGGTCGTTCTTTACGGCGGCAAAGCTCTTGTCAGTATTTGTCGTTGATGGAACCATGATCAGGTTATTGGGATTATAGCCCAGGCTTCTGTCTTTTACATGCTGTATCTGCTGGTAAACAATAACCGTAGAAGAAATCAGTAAGATTGAACCTATAAACTGGAACACTACCAATACCCTGCGTGGCATAATGGCACCCTTGCCAGTCACAAAGGTGCCTTTTAAAACCTTTATCGGATTAAATGATGAAAGGTACAGAGCTGGGTAACTGCCAGCTACTAAGCCGGTGAAAAGTATAATGGAGATAGCGCCCAGCCAAAACACAGGTTCGCCCAGGTTTAAAGTTAATTGTTTGCCAACCAATAAATTAAACTGAGGTAGTAACAGGTATACGCATATGATAGCAAACAGGAAAGCTATAATAACCAGTATCATTGATTCAAAAAAGAATTGTATTACCAGCTGTTTTTTATCAGAACCGAGGGTTTTTCGGATACCTACCTCTTTAGCTCTTTTCTCCGACTGCGCGGTAGACAAATTCATGAAATTAACACAGGCTATCAGTAATATGATAATGGCAATAATGATAAAGAAACGAACATACTCAATCATTCCTCCGATATTTTTACCATCCTTAAAATCACTGTACAAATGCCATTTGTTCATCGGGAAGGCAAAGTAGGTACTTATCTTATCCTTATTATGCTGAAACATTACATCGGTTATGTACTTATTCAACTGCGGAATGTTTGGGTTATCAATGGTTTGGATGTACACATCCCATGATGAACCTTCCCAGCGGGTCATGGCATTTTTTACGGCATTATCTGAAAGGTTATACGGGATAATAAAATCAAATTGCTGGGTAGTATTATTAGGCTGATCGGCCAGCACAGCAGTAACTTTATGCACCTCGTTATTATCAACCTTAATTACTTTATTGATAGGGTTGGCATTGCCAAACAAGGTTTTGGCTGTTGATTCGGTAATGACTATAGAAGTAGGATCAGTTATAGCCGTGGCCGCGTTTCCTTTCATAAATTTCCATGAAAACATATCAAAGTATCTGCCCCCAACATAATAGCCATGCTTTTTGAGGCGGGTATCGCCTACATTAAATTGATGCTGCTCCAGGTGCGAGGTTAATACCGCGTTTTTTATTTGCGGATAGCCGATTTCAAGCGCTTTGGCCAGCGGGAATACCATATTATGATCGGTAAAAATGGTGTTTTTAAAATCGCGGTTGGCTATAACCTTGTATATGGTGTTATAATTAGCATGGTTTTTATCATAGGTAAGCTCATTACGTACCCATAAAAAAATAAAAATTGTACAGGTTATACCAATGGTAAGCCCAAGCAGGTTGGTTATGGCAAAAGCACGGCTCAGGTTTAGGCTGCGCCATGCTATTTTGATATAGTTTTTTATCATGATGAAGAAGGTTAAAATCTAAATCCGATGGTTGGTATCTGCAATGGTTTAAAATGTATACCAATTATGTAATTAATTAATTTTCAGTTTGTTATATTTTATTCTGGATTTTAACTGTACGAAGATGTAACACCAGGTGTACGGTTATGATACAGTAAATTTTAATAATACGGATAGGGCTTAGCTGAAATGTTATGGGGTTTGTCGATTTTGTTAAAACCCAGATAGCCAGCGCTTTTTTGCATTTAATGACATAGCCAAAACACCCACCGAAAATGTTGAAAACTTTTTGGTGGTAAAAAGTGGTAGAAAGTGGTAAAAGTACTTTACTTTTACTCATTGAATTATGCCATAGACTGAAAATGCCTTACTTAACCGGAAATTTTGAGTGCAAGCTGGATCCTAAATCAAGGATGATGATTCCTGCTGGGCTCAAAAAAAAGCTTCCGGA
>NZ_JBCECK010000083.1:0-22899 GCF_039207105.1 Mucilaginibacter sp. | reverse complement strand
TTTGGTTACAATGCACGTACCGATAAATATGAAAACCTGATTGGTGCCGGTGTTATCGACCCAACTAAAGTAAGCCGTGTAGCTTTAGAGAACGCAGCTTCAATTGCAGCTATGTTGTTAACAACAGAAGTGGTATTGGCTGATGATCCTGAAGAAGCTCCAGCTGGTGGCCCACCAATGGGTGGCGGCGGCATGGGCGGCATGATGTAATAGCTCAAAGCCAAAAGCTTTTAAATAGTACAAATCCCTGTCTGGTTTTCCAGACAGGGATTTTGTTTTATACGGTACTCACCGTCATTAAAACGTAAACGGATAGTCATGAGTTAATCATTTGATTAATTTTTGAAAATTACGGTAACTTCTATGTGTATTTTTGCAGTACAAAATCAAAAGCTAAGTTTTTAGGCATAGCATTTGAATAGGTTCAAGTACCATGAAAATCATAGTTCAAACATCAAAATTAGTGCACAGTACCATAGTAGATTGGGTACTGATAAAAGGCCCTGAACTTTTTGTTACCATTTACGGTAAATAAAATTACTTTTGCTTTCATCGTTTATGAAAGACAAGAGTATGTATAAGTTAGAGGACTTTTATAAAGATTTCCACAGTTGGGTGGTTCAGCACGGCCCAAAGTATTTGGGTGGAATAATCATATTTTTTATCGGCCTTTGGGTAATAAGATTTCTGCGTAACCGGCTCCGTAACCGGATGCTCAAAAGAGGCATACATTCATCATTACAACCTTTCTTTTTAAGTTTAAGTATTACCACTCTTTATATATTACTCATTATTTGGGTAATGAACATCATTGGGCTGGAGATGACCATCTTTACCACCATTATTGGGGCATTCAGCGTTGCGGCTGGTTTGGCCCTGTCGGGTACGTTTCAAAACTTTGCCGGTGGTGTACTGATCCTTTTACTAAAGCCCTTTGAGCTTGACGATAGCATTGTGGCGCAAGGGCAGGATGGCAAGGTAACCTCTATACAAATTTTTTATACCGTGTTACTTACGGCTGATAACAAAACGGTAATTATCCCTAACGGTAAACTATTTAACGAAGTTATAGTTAACGTTACCCGCGAGGGCAAACGCCGGCTTGATTTTGATGTTAAGATAGCTTATGCTAATGATATTGAACAAGTAAAAACAATTATACAAAATGCTATTGATACAACAGGGAACGTACTGAAATCACCAGCTTCGCGTATCGGTATCAGCAGTCTAGAGATTGACTCTATTCGCTTTTTAGTTAATGTATGGGTTAATCCTTCAAACTTTTTAACTGTAAAAATAGCCTTGCAGGAAAAGATCATCAAAGATCTTGCAGCTGCGGGTATCAATTTCCCGAAAGCAGGGTAATGGAGAAGCAAGAGATGAGAGCCAGGAATTAAGAGCTTTTATATAGTTAGAGCTATATCTTTTGCTTAGCCTTAATTTCCAGGTAACGATTAATGGTATTCACCGTAAGGCTTTGCGGGCTGGTCAAAATTGATTGTATGCCATATTTTGCCAGCTCTTTTACAATAAGCTTTTTATCGTAGGCAAACTTTTCGGCAATGGTTTTAATGTAAATGCCCTCTACATCGGTTGCCGGTTGTTCGCTAAGTTTTTTTAATTCGGTGTTCTCAAAAAATACCACCAGTAGCAGGTGATATTTCGCCAACCTTTTTAGGTAAGGAAGCTGCCGCTGCAGCCCGTTCATGCTTTCATAGTTGGTAAAAAATACAAGCAGGCTGCGTTGCTTAACTACTTTGCGCACGGTACTGTAAAGCAGTTCCATATTGGTTTCCAGATACCTGGTTTTTTCTTTATATAGAACCTCCAGTATTTTGTTCATATGTGCCGGTCGCCTGTCAGCAGGTACCACAGAGCCTAACTTTTCGGATATGGTAATGAGCCCGGCTTTGTCTTCTTTCAATAAAGCAACGTTTGATAGTACGAGGCTGGCATTTATCGCATAATCTAACAAGCTTAACCCCTCAAACGGCATTTTCATTACCCTTGATTTGTCAATGATACAATATACCTGCTGCGATTTTTCATCGATATAAGAGTTTACCATCAGGCTGCCCTGCCTGGCTGTAGCTTTCCAGTTAATGGTGCGGTAATCATCGCCGGGAATGTAATTTTTCACCTGCTCAAATTCCATGCTGTGGCCAATACGGCGTATTTTTTTGATGCCAATATCAGTTAATCTGTTGGAGATGGCCATCAGCTCATATTTGCGCATCTGCAGAAAGGAAGGGTATACGGGTAATATTTCGGTCTGTTCAAAATTATAACGCCGCCTGATAAGCCCCAATGGCGATTGAACATAAACGCGGATATTACCAAATTCATATTCGCCCCGGCGGGTTGGGCGTAACAGGTAATTGATCAGCTTATGTTCACGTGGTTTCAGGACGGTTTTAAACCATATATCACGCTTTTGAAACTGGAAAGGTATTTCATCAATAATACCTACACTTACATTAAACGGGTACCAGTTTTCGATATAAATACCCAGTTCATTATCATCGCTGTTGCTCAGCCGCTCGGGAGCGTGCCGTTTAGCAAATACACCTTTTGATGTTTTATATAGCATCATAACATCAATAGTAAATATGGCTATGAGCACCCAGAAAATAAGCACAGGAATAACGCCCAGCCAAGGGAAAAAGAATGATAATATAAACAGCACTACACAACCAGCCAGGCCGATGAAAAGCCGATTGGTTAAAAAAAGGTTTCTGTAAAACAGGCTGATGATATTTTTCACACAGGTGTATTATCTGGGTACTTCAATTTTTTGGATAATTTGAGCTATAACATCATCAGGACTTGCGCCTTCCATCTCTTTATCAGGAGTAAGCATAATGCGGTGTCTTAATACCGGAGCAGCTACATAAATAATATCATCAGGAGTAACAAAATCGCGCCCGCGGATGGCAGCCAGCGCTTTAGCCGCATTAATCAATGCCAACGAAGCACGCGGCGATCCACCCAAATACAACGACTTATGATTGCGGGTTTCGTATGTGATTTTTGCAGCAAATTCCAGCAGTTTGGCTTCTACATGAAGGGTTCTTACCTGTTGGCGCAGGGCAATAACATCAGCGCCTGACAAAACCGGCTGAACATCACTGAGTTGATCCGTTGTTTTTTGCTGATGCTGTTGAGTTAAAATAGTAATCTCTTCGGCAAGGGAAGGGTATTTGATCTCTATCTTGAATAAAAAACGATCTAACTGAGCCTCAGGTAGCCGGTAGGTGCCTTCCTGCTCTACAGGGTTTTGGGTAGCCAGTACGGTAAAAGGCTCCTGCATGGGGTAAGTATGACCGTCAATTGTGATCTGGCGCTCTTCCATTACCTCAAACAAAGCCGATTGGGTTTTGGCCGGGGCACGGTTAATTTCGTCAATCAATATGATGTTGCCAAAAATAGGGCCGCGCTTAAATTCAAATTCGGTGCTTTTAGGGTTAAATACCGATGTGCCCAGTATATCAGAAGGCATCAGATCGGGGGTGAACTGTATACGCGAGTATTGGGCATCAATAGCTTTCGATATCAATTTGGCAGTAAGCGTTTTGGCCACGCCGGGTACCCCCTCTATGAGGATATGCCCATCGGCCAGTATGCCGGCAATCAGCAGATCTATGGATTCCTGTTGGCCTACTATGATGCGGGCAAGTGTGTTTTTAATTTGATCAACCGCTGCACTTAATTTGCTCAGATCGGTTCTTTGCTCAAAATTTTCATTTTCCATTATATGCGGATTGGCTGTAAAATTTTTCTATCAGTTTATTCAGGTTTATTAATTCTGTATCCGTTACCTGTTGCTGTACGCTGGTGTAATTAATGCTATCAACTAAATCTGTAGCAAGCTGCTTATCAATGCCTGTTTTTTTGAATAACAGGTTAATAAACTCACGGTCGAGCTGATTGGTTTTTAGTTGGTAATGATCCCGGAAATGCTCTAACAGGTAAGTTATTTTCTTATGCGCTATGTTGGCATTGTTACGTTTTTCGTAATAAACCTGGCCCACAACGGTAACAAAATCAACCGTCGAATTTTGGAGGGGCTCTATCACCGGGATTATTCTCTGGCGGCGTTTGGCTTCGTAAATAATAAATACTACCAGGCTAAAGAGGCTAAGGTAATAAGCCCATTGTAAACTGGTATTACTAAAAAATACACGTAGTGGCGAGTAGTCTTCCGGGATATCTCCATTTTGAAATTGATCCCAGTAAACATAGCTGGCCACAGGCATATAGGATAATGCTTTTGCTGCATAATCGGCACCCTGCTTGGTGAGCAGGCTGTAATTGGTAAACACTTCAGGTGTGGCGCAAAGGTAAAGCGTGCCTTTACCAAACTTATAACTTAAAAATGTGGTCTGATCTGCATCGTTCTTACCTATCACGGTAGCCTTAGCGGTATCAAGGGCGCTAAAATACTGATTTGCGATATCCCGATTAAACGAGTAGTTATGCTGTGCTTTTAATAAGCTATTAATAAAATTAATGGACACGTTTTTCTTTGCATACTTTACACGTGTATCAATTTTTAAGGAGTCGGCAAAATACCCCTGCCACTCAAATGCCGACATGAAAACCGAGTTGCCGGCATTGATGTATTTCAGCAGTTCATCGGTATCAAATTTATTGAGGTGTATTTTCTTGGCTATGATAACATAATTGCCTGCATGAAGTCTTTGGTTATGCAGAGCATTGTAGATAGATTTATTGGTGTTTATAATGGTAGCCCCCGGGAATACCTGCTTGAGCTGATTGTGTAAAATGAACGTGCCGAAAGGTATTTTATCCTGATAGGCCAGGGTCGGCATCCAGTTAACCGGTATGGGTTTATTGTACTGCGCTACCACATAGCCAATAATTAACAAGCTGGCAATAGTGATATAGATCTTAAAATCTTTCATGCTACGCTCTTGTTAAAATCCTGAAATAAAGTACTTATGGTTTTAAAAACCGGGGCGTCAATGGCAAACTCCCCGTACCAGATATATTCAAACTGTAGTGTCAGGGTTTTAAAAACCTGGCGTTGCTCGGAGTTGGTAAGCTCATTGATGTAGGCATTGTTTGTTTTATCGATCTGCCATTTGATCAAATCAGCATCGCTTAGTTGTTTCAGGCATTTGAGGTAAAGCAGGCGAACAGCTAAACGATAATTATGCTGCGTTACAGCCTTTTCTATTTCACTGTCAAAATCAATTTCATGAATATCTTCTAACAGTTCGGTAAAAGGTAAACCAGCAGATGTGGGTTTGCGCCTGAAAACATTCAGCATATTGATGCCCGCCAGCTTAAGTATTACAAAAACAATAACTCCTATTCCTGTCGCGATGCACAGATACTTAAGAAAGTTCAGCAATAATTTCATAAAAGGGCCCGGATCATGCTTGCCAAATTTTACGGGTTTAAATAAATTCCAGAACCAGGCCCAGAAGCGAGTCCACCAGGACGGGTCTTTTTGCATATCCTCTTCCCTGTACTGAAAGTCCGGAAGCTTGCTGTAGTTTTTTAAAGCAGCACTATCTAAATACCGCGTATTTGTTGTTGAACTATCTGTTTTAAGTATTAATGGCACATGCTGTTTTGCCGGCTTAACGGGCACAGCACTCCAAGCCGAATGAACAGACAAAGCAAAAGCAATAATACAGAGCAGGCGCAGCATCATTAATATTCTTCGGCCGGTAAATTGGTGTCAGGGTTTGTGGTGCCCATTTTATTAATCTTATCTAACAGGCTTGTGCCGTCTTTACTTTCGGATAAATTAAAATAACACAAGCATAAGGTAGTTATAGGCAGTATGGTAAATATCTGACATAGGTGCTGGAGTATTGCTGTTATTACTGCGGCTGGCTTTGAAAATGACCAATGCAAAATCAAGCTCATTGAATTAATGATGGTTGCAGGTATGGTAATAACCATCATGCATGCATAAAAAATTATCCATATTACAACAAGCGAACCAAATGTAACCCACCAGTTTTCTTTAATTAAAAGAAAGCTGCGATTAAAGGAGTAGTTAAAACTGGCATTTTCCATCACCATGATCGGGAGTACCAAAGCGAAAATAGGCGCAAGATACAGGCCGGGTATAACACAAAACAGCAATGCTACGCCAATAAGCAAATTCAGTAGAATGGAGGTGCCCAGTACCCGCAAAAAATAGTATTTGATGTAACCCCACATTTCTTCGGTAGTGGGTATTTGACTGTTTTTGGCTTTATATAAGGCTATATAGCTTAAAATGGTAACCAGCATGGTTGTAAAACCTAATAATGCAAAAACGATAGTGAATACATATTCAATACCCAAAAAGTTAAAAATTGATGGCCGGTATTGCCTGTTATAAGTTCCACTGCTGATGCTGCTCATGGTACCCACCATTTTGAGTTGAAGCAGGCTTGCACTAATAACTCCGCCTAAAATAAAAATACCGCAAAAGGTAAAAAAGTATTTGATCAGAGGCTTAAAATTCTGTTTGATAAATGAAAAGGTATCGCTTATGATTTCGCCAAAATCACGTATTCTGGCTAATTCAACTTTCTGTTGCATGATAGGTTTGGGTTGCTTTATAAATTTTATTAGGGTATATAATTACATACCATATTATAAATAATAACGATGACGCTAAAATAGTTATACTGAGCCATGCCGGCATTTCTGTATGCCGGGTTACAAAGCCTTCAAAAAACGCGGCTACGGTTAATATCGGGATAATGCCTATGGCAACCTTCATCCCATCTTTGGCCCCCTTTTTTAACGAAACCATGCGCTTATAGGTTTTAGGAAATAAAATACTGTTACCAAGAATTATACCTGCCGCACCTGCTATGATGATTGATGAAATTTCTAAGGTGCCGTGTATCCATATTACCAGGATAGATTGTATGCCCAAGCCCTTACTAAAAAAGTAATACTGAAATGATCCCAGCATTATTCCGTTTTGAAATAAAAAATAAACTGAGCCTACTGTAAATATGATTCCGCTTACAAAAGTTACCAGCGAAACATAAATGTTGTTGACTGTTATAGAAAAAAACATATTTACTTCACTGCCGCCTTTGTATACACCAAAAGGATCGCCTTTAAGTATGTTGGCATTAGTCATATCCACATAAGTGTCGCCCATGATAAGGCGCACAAAGGTTTCATCATATTTGGCCGATAATGCTCCTATAAGGCAAAATACCATGAAAAAAGAAAAAGAATAAAGCAACTGTCTGTGATAGCTTTTAAACAAAAGAGGCAGCTCATATTTCCAGAAGGTCAGGAATCGGTTGCTCTTTTCGCTTTTGTTTTTATAGATGGATTGGTGAAGGCCCGCTGCTAAACCATTTAGATAAGCGGTTGTTTTTGATTTGGGATAAAAGGTTTTGGCGTAAGCCAGATCATCGGTGATCTGAATAAAGCGGTCGGCAAGTTCGTCGGGGTCGTCAGTTGGCGATTGCTCAAAGCTGGTCCATTTGCTGGAGTTTTGTTTAACAAAAAGCGGTTCGCGCATGTATACCCGTATATTAAATATGCCCTGAAAATAATTACAAAATATACATATATCAATAACAAAAGCATATTTATCTTTTATATTTTTATTGCATGCAAACCATCAGGATAACTACTACACAAAATATTGATATTGACTACGAGGTAGCCGGGCTTGGCGAACGTATGGTGGGCTATATTATTGATGCAGCTATATTTGTTGTTGTTTTTTTTGCCACGTTTATAACTCTTGGTTTATCTGGCAATATGAATCGTGGTAATGATGTTTTTTTGGACGTAATCGTTATGATTATTGGC
This sequence comes from Mucilaginibacter sp., assembly GCF_039207105.1. Taxonomy (GTDB): domain Bacteria; phylum Bacteroidota; class Bacteroidia; order Sphingobacteriales; family Sphingobacteriaceae; genus Mucilaginibacter. The sequence continues at coordinate 15,087 of NZ_JBCECK010000083.1, read as the reverse complement.
GTTTTATATACATTTTATGATCTGGTGTGCGAAACTGCCATGAATGGGCAAAGTGTGGGTAAGCGTATTATGAAAATCAAAGTAGTGAGTCTTGATGGTGCGCGCCCAAGGTTTGGCCAGTATCTGATGCGCTGGTTGTTCCGGATAGTTGATTTTACTTTTAGTGGAGGTTTATGCGGACTGATATGTGTTGCTGTATCTGAAAAATCGCAGCGGCTTGGCGATATGGTGGCAGGTACCACCTTGATCCGTACCAATCCCCGCACAAAAATGAATAACATAGCCTTTAAGCCCGAGGCGGATGATTATCAACCTGTATTTACAGAGGCTGCAAAGTTGAACGAACAGGATATTGAATTAATAAACGAGGTGATCAATAATTATGTTAAAAGCCGCAACAGTATGTTGGTTTATAATATGGCGAAACGCGTTAAAGAGATATTAAATGTAACGCCTCCGGCCGATATGAATGATATGCTGTTTTTGCAAACCATTATTAAAGATTACAGCCATATTATAGCTCAGGCCGATGTTTTGTAATGGATATAAAAGCCCCACATTTTTATCCCGTAACTGATCAACACTATACTGCCCACGATCATAAATAAGGTTTTCTTCACAGATGATTTTTGGGTATCCCAATTGAATAGGGCATCTGCTATGCCATAGGTAAAAAACAACAGAAGAGGTATTGTAGGAGGGTATAAAGTAAAGCTTTTTTGAAGATCACCCTGAAAAAGCGCCATCACTGAACGCTGGAAACCGCAGCCAGGGCAATCAATACCGGTAATATATTTAAACGGACAAGCAATTAAATGATTTTGCAGCCAGTGTACAAGACCCAGCTGGCTGCAAAATATTTTTATATGAGTATAACACGGCAGCATTAAGCCTGCGGTGGATTGGTATTAAACGGATCTTTATAATCTTTTGACGGATCAAATGGTTTAAAGCCGGAAGCTCCGCCATCGCCGGCTGGGCCTAAATATTGGTAGTTGCCAAAACCCAGTAATGGATAAAATACAAATGACAACAGTACCAATCCTACGGTAAAACCTTCGCTTTGGCCAAAGCTTTTGCTTAATAAATTAAGCGTCCAAATAGCAAATATGATGTTAACGCACGGGATTAAATACAAAATGATCCACCAGGTTGGTTTGCCTACAATTTCAAGCAATACGATAATGTTGTATATCGGGATGATGGCTGCCCATCCGGGTTTTCCTGCTTTTTCATACACTTTCCACATGCCAATGATAGAGATGATCCCTGCAATTAAACATGGGATTAAAAATGCGCCAAACAAGGCTGCAAATGCACCAGCGGATGGCGCCGAAGATGGGTCATAATTTTGCATTTTGGTTTTCGGTTTAAGTAAACGGTTGAGTTTGTTAATGCAAAGTATGAAATATTTAGATGAAAATTAAATAGATAGCTCATTTATTACAAAGTGGGAATGATATTTTATTTATAATTTTGACCTGATGCAGAGAGAGCAAATTTCGGTTTTTGATATGTTCAAGATAGGCATAGGGCCTTCCAGTTCACATACACTTGGCCCCTGGCGTGCGGCGCAGCAATTTGCTGAAGGCCTGCAGGAGCAAAGTTTATTACCTATGGTTGAACAGGTGAAAATATTGTTATATGGCTCATTAGCAAAAACCGGCCGTGGGCACGGGACCGATATTGCAATACTGCTTGGCCTGAGCGGAGATGATCCGGTAACTTTTGAAGTTGACCAGATAGTTCCTAAAATTTCGGGTATAACTAATAACCGTAAATTACTGCTGGCAGGCGTACAGGAAATCAATTTTTCTGTTGTAGACGACCTGTTGTTTTTATTTAATGAGAGTTTACCTTTTCATCCTAATGCGGTAACCTTTCAGGCCTTTTTAAATAATGGTAAAGCAGTTTCCGAAACCTATTACTCTATTGGCGGCGGCTTTGTAGTAAAGGATGGTGCCACAGGTCCGGCCAAACAAGAGGTTGATCTGCCATTCCCAATCGATACCGCTGCCGATTTGCTGCACTGGTGTATGAAAACCGGTTTAAAAATATCGGAAGTAGTGATGGAGAACGAGCTGGCCTGGCGCAGCGAGCAGGAAACCCGCACCGGCGTGTTAAATATTTTCAGAGCATTAAAGGAATGTATTTACCGGGGCTGCCACACCACCGGCCAGTTGCCTGGAGGCCTAAATGTTGCCCGGCGCGCCTTTAAGTTAAACAGTAAATTAATTGGCAACCGTACCTATTCCAACTATGAAGAATGGGTTGCTGCCATACGCCAAACCGGCGATGGTTTTAAAAATATATTGGATTGGGTAAGTTGTTTCGCGCTGGCTGTAAATGAGGAAAATGCCTCCTTTGGCCGTGTGGTTACCGCGCCTACCAATGGTGCTGCAGGAGTAATACCAGCAGTGCTGCAATACTACATTGTTTTTTGCGAAGGAAACACTGAACAAAAGATCATCCAGTTTTTATTAACCGCATCTGAAATTGGCAGTATATTTAAAAAAGGCGCTACCATATCGGCCGCAATGGGCGGCTGTCAGGCTGAGATCGGGGTATCATCGGCAATGGCCGCCGCTGCTTTAACAGAGTGTATGGGTGGTACGCAACGACAGGTATTAATGGCTGCCGAAATAGCTATGGAACATCACCTCGGCCTCACCTGCGACCCTATAGGCGGCCTGGTGCAGATCCCCTGCATCGAGCGTAATACAATGGGGGCTATAAAAGCCATCACGGCATCGCAATTAGCGTTGCAAAGTAATCCCGAAAAGGCCAAAGTAAGTTTGGATGCCGTGGTGAAAACCATGTGGCAAACCGCGCTTGATATGAACTCCAAATACAAGGAAACATCAGACGGCGGCCTGGCTATCAACATACCTATCAGTTTGCCGGAGTGCTAATTTCAAATAATGTAAATTCCAATAACTATTTTTTGTTAAGCCTATTTAATAAAGCTGGCTTTAGCTGCTCAACCCAATAATGGTACATGATGGCGGAAGGGTGAAGCCCGTCATTTGCAATAAGAGTTAAGTTATCGGCCGCTTGTTTGGATATTGGGGTTATGTCGATATAATGAACGCCGGCATCGGCGCTTGCCTTGCGGTTAATGTTATTGAACTGATCTATCTCGGGTCCTATGATGGCTTCCTTACCGTTGGCGAAGGGTGTCACGCCATAATCAGGTATAGAGAGTACAAATACACGGGTTTTATCGCCTTTGGCAAATTTGATGGCTGTATTTAAAACCTGCATAAATTTTATACGATAGTTTTCCTGGCTGGCATTCTGGTACTGATCATTTACACCTATAAGCAAGGTAACTATATCATAGGTGTTGTTTTGTATATCGCTGTTATCAATAGCGGAGATAAGCTGGTCGGTTGTCCAGCCGGTTTTAGCTATGATGGTGGGTGTATTTATCTTGTGCCCCGGTATTAAACCCGCAAGCTGATAAGGAAATGATTCCTGAGTAGGTACCGACTCGCCAATGGTGTATGAATCGCCAAGGGCGAGGTAGTTTAACGTATCGGTAACAGGTGCTTCGGGCATAGGTGTATAATTATATGACTCCATTGAGCCGATGTTTTTTGAGCAAGCCGTAAGGCTACTTACAGATAGTAAGATTAAAAAGAATACTTTCATCATAAGATCTCCATACCAAACAGTACGGAAATATGATGCTTAAGGATTTTTTTTACTTCATTAATATCAACTATTCTGCCCAATTCCTGCTGCATAGAGGTTACAGCCTTATCATCAATACCGCAGGGAACTATGTTTTTAAAATAGTCCAGATCGGTATTTATATTAAAAGCCAGGCCGTGCATGGTTACCCAGCGGCTGCAACGTACGCCCATAGCGCATATTTTACGGGCATTTTCATTATCAGCATCAAACCAAACACCGGTGTAGCCAGGATAACGGCCAGCTTTTAAACCATAATCGGCCAGGGTTAATATCACCGCCTCTTCCAGCGTACGCAGGTACAGGTGTATATCGGTGAAAAAATTATCGAGGTCAAGTATCGGGTACGATACAATTTGCCCGGGCCCGTGATAGGTAATATCACCGCCCCGGTTGATGGTGTAGTATGAAGCTTCTTTATCTTTTAATCCCTGTTCATCAAGTAATAAATGCTCAGGTTTGCCGCTTTTACCTAAGGTGTATACGTGAGGGTGCTCGCAAAATATCAGGTAGTTAAAAACTTCTTCAGGGGTAAAAGGCTCAAATGTATCTGCCGCTACCAGTGTTTTGGCTGCTGTTTCATAAGCCAGTTCGGAGTTACGATTATTGAGTTTAGTTTTTACTGATGCCGAAAATAACTCTTCCTGTTTGTCCCAGGCTTGTTGATAGTCAATTAAACCCCAGTCCTGAAAAAATACTTTTTTGTTTTTCATTTACATTTGTCCCTTTACGTAACCTATCATATAATCTTCGTATTGCATATAGCTTACGGTATAATCAAGACTAATAGCTGTTTTATGAAGATGAGCGTTTAACTGTCCCTTGGTTTCAAAATGAAACGGTTCTAAAAAAATGTTATCGGCAAAAGAAACCTCTTTTTCACCATTACATTTATATACAGCTTCTTTAGCACACCAGCACACATACAATTGTTCAATTTTGTGTTGTGGGTCAATAAAAGCCATTTCTTCTGCCCGCATAAATTTGCCGGCAATGCGCTCCACCTTTTGTTTTATCTGTTCAATATCTATCCCCACTTTATGTGTCTTGCTGATCATTACAGCAGCATAATCAAACGAGTGACTTAACGATATATGGTAGGGCAGATTTACCAGGTAAGGTTTGCCATGAGCATCAACCTTGCAGTCAATATATTCGTCGGTGAGCAGCATTTTACGAAGCAGCACGCGGGTGCCCAACCAATGCAGGTGGCGCTTGCCGTTGCTTAGTTTTTCAACATAAGCCTTCTCGTCATCGTCAAGTTGTAGTTGTTTGTACAGGTCGTCAGCCTCTTCTTCAATTTTCCAGAGCGCAAATTCGGTATCGTCATCAATCCGCTGCCTGTATGCTATAGCCATAATAAGTAAAGTTGCAAAATAGGTGACAAACTTATGTCAAATAAATTTAATTAAAATATATATAGTATCAAGTAATTAGTATCAGGTATCAAGATACTCAATTTAGGTTTTTAGAGCCTCACCCAACCCTCTCCTCTGGAGAGGGTTTTTTACTTCGCCTCGTGTGCATCAGCAAAAGAGGGAAGTATTTTTGAAGGAAGGTAAAAGGAACTCAATTAGTGGACCATTAAAAATAAAGCTAAATTTGAAAAGCCGGCGTAAGCAAACCTTAATTTAATATTTTATATGAACATACAGGAACAAATCGAAGCCTATATTGCCAGTCAACCTGAACCAAAGCGCAGTGATATGCAAGAGCTGCACCATTTCATACTTCAAGTTTTACCAGGTTGTAAATTATGGTTCGATAATGGTAAAAACAGCGAAAATAAAACTGTTACCAACCCCACTATAGGCTATGGATTTCACATCATAAAATACGCTGATGGAAAGACCAGGGATTTTTTTCAAATTGGTTTGAGCGCAAACAAAACCGGGATCTCTGTCTATATCCTGGGTATCAAGGATAAGACATACTTAGCCCAAACATACGGGAAAGAAATAGGCAAGGCGAGCGTTACAGGATATTGCATTAGGTTCAATAAATTAAAAGATATAAACCTTAATATACTTGAAGCGGCAATGAGATATGGGGTTGAAGTTACAAGTGGAAATTAAATTTCAAACTGAAACATTATAACAAATTGTTGTCCTTTTCTGCCTTTTTATTTTCTATAGAAGCTATGCCCCAGTTTGTTAACGCATCAAAAACGTTTTGAAGGGATTGGCCTAAAGCGGTTAGCTGATATTCAACGCGTGGCGGAACCTCCGGATAAACAATCCGGGTAATGATACCATCCTGTTCCATTTCGCGAAGCTGGGCAGTAAGTGTCTTTTCTGAAATATCTGCCAGCTGGTTATTAATAAGGCAATACCTCACTGTTTCGCCTTTGCGCAATACATCATATATCCTCAGCTTCCACTTGCCGCTAATTGCAGCCAGCGCAAGTTCAATTGCGCAAGTGTCGGGATTTGTTATCCAATCAGATCTGCGTGTCCTGTTATAAGCCATTTTTTAATTTATTGCAAAAATACACCAGGAAACGGCTCATTACATCCAAACCCAATGTTAATATTCTGTCATAAGTGTCAACTAAAGCAATTTTTTCAATTTGACAAATCCCTGTAAATGAGCAATACGAACCTTTATTACCGTAACGAACTAAGGCGTAAGTTATTGTATTTGAGTTATATGCGTTGTTATTTTGCTATGACAACAAGGGCGCGCAGCTCAAAAAACTAAAATCAAAATGAATAATATTTCACTATTTGAACCCCATGCTATGGGTTCAATACAATTAGAAAATCGTGTTGTGATGGCACCTATGACCAGAACACGCACATCATTAGGTGATGTACCTAATGCCATGATGGCTAAATACTATGGGCAGCGTGTAAGTGCCGGATTAATTATTGCCGAGGCTGCTGATATCGCCCCTCATGGTAAAGGCTATCTGTGGACACCCGGTATTTATTCAGATGCACAAGTGGAAGGCTGGCAATTGGTAACTAAAGAGGTTCATCAAAACGGAGGCCGGATTTTTTTGCAGGTATGGCATGTGGGCCGTATGTCTCATACTTCCATGATGCCTGATGGGCAGGCGCCATGGGGAGTGACCGACGTACAAGCAGTGGGATCTGACGTGTTTGCACATGACGCTAACGGGCGATTAACCTTTGTGCCTGCAAGCGCACCCAGGATGCTTGGAACTGAAGAATTACCCGGCCTGGTCGGTGATTTCAGACAAGCTTTCCGTAACGCGGCAAAAGCGGGATTTGATGGTATCGAGCTTCATTCGGCCAATGGTTATTTGTTGGAGCAGTTTCTGAATTCCACACATAACACACGCAGTGATCAATACGGAGGCCAGACCCCGGAAAACCGCAGCCGTTTTTTGCTGGAGGTAGTGGATGCAGCTATTGAGGAATTAGGGGCCGATAAAGTAGGGATCAGGCTTTCGCCATTTGGACGGTACAACAGCACCCCCGAAGATCCTTTTGCAGCAGAAACATTTTTCTATTTATGTAATGAACTGAACCGCCGGGGCATCGCCTATATCCACCTCCTTTATCAACTGATGCCTGTAGGGAATATGCAGGAAGTTACCAAGTTCGAAGAGATGCACCTGCCGGATGAATTTGTTAAAAAGACCCGTGATATTTTTAAGGGTACCATTATCTGGTGTGGTAGTTTTACCAAAGATGCTGCACAATTTGCATTAACTACCGGCTGGGTAGATCTGATTGCTTTCGGTCGGCCGTTTATAGGGAACCCTGATCTGGTAGCACGTTTCAAAAATAACTGGCCATTAACAGTGGCCGACCGTTCTGCTTATTATACCAGGAACGGAGAAATTGGCTTTACCGACTTTCCTTATTTTGATCCCGCACAGGAAATTGTGTTATAATAAGAGATAGAAAAGTGGCCACCTTTCAAGGTGGCTGCTTTGTTTTTAGCCTATGTTAAAAAAATCTTGATACCTGGTACCAACTACTTGATACCATGGCTTGCCTATTGATTTAATTAATTATAATTTAGGCCCCAGACATGATATTATCAGATAAGCGTATTCTCGAAGAAATTGAAAAAGGCAACATCATTATTGAACCTTTTAAACGCGAATGCCTGGGCACCAACTCGTACGATGTGCATTTAGGCAAACACCTGGCCACCTATCGCGACAGGGTGCTTGATGCCAAAGTTCATAACGAGATTGATGGCTTTGAGATACCAAAAGAGGGCTTTGTACTACAGCCCAATACGCTTTACCTGGGTGTTACCATGGAATATACCGAAACACACAGTCATGTACCTTTCCTGGAAGGTAAATCGAGCACCGGCCGTTTAGGTATTGACATACATGCCACCGCTGGCAAGGGTGATGTAGGTTTCTGCAACACCTGGACGCTCGAAATTTCGTGCGCTCAGCCCGTGCGTATTTACGCGGGTATGCCTATTGGTCAGCTTATTTATTTTGTGGTTGAGGGCGATATTGAAACCATGTACAACACCAAAAGCAACGCCAAATATAACAACCCAACAACACGCCCGGTTGAAAGCATGATGTGGAAGAATAAATTTTAATCAAATTATTTTTCGCGGCATTAAATAATATAGAGCGGGTAATTCTTATGGCGTTTGCAAAAAATCTAAATCTTTTAGAAATTGCTCAGGCGGTTTTCGCTATCGCTTTATTTATTGGTTTTTTAAGACTGATAAATCGTAAACTAATTTATTTCCGGAAGCACGGAATACCTGGTATTGCAAAAATAGTTAAAATGAGCGCCACAAACATTAAACACGGGGAGCGCCCATTGATGGAGATCATTTTAGAAGTAAAAGAGGAAGGATCAGATGCCCTAAGGCAGGTTGAGATACGACAGGCTTTTAGTGTTTCATATATGCCCAATGTTGGAGATTTAGTAAATATACTTATCGATCCCAAGAACAAAAAAAAGATGATAATTGACGAAAGAAATCCACAGGCAGTAAAAGAGAGTAAATTTTAATCAAATTATTTTTCTTGACATTAAACCTTTAAATTCAATCATTGTCAAAGTATAAATTAAGCGTGCGCCTGTAACATAAAAAGCTTAATTTACGGCACTAAACATTTTACTTAGCAACCTTAAACCTTCACAAAACGTATCATCTGAAAGATATTTTGTGTAGATTGAATTTATATTTAATATCATGAAATACAGGAAATTATCTGCCGGCTTACTGGTAACTGTAGTTATAACGGTAATTTTTGGTTTTACCGGTCCCGGCGATGATCTTTTAGGTAAGCTGGTCGATCAGCTTTATAAATGGCGGGCCGAGCACCCGCAGGAAAAAGTTTACCTCCATCTTGACAAACCCTACTATGCCGCCGGCGAGGACATCTGGTTTAAGGCTTATGTAACCATAGGCAGCAAACACCAGCTCTCAGCTTTCAGCGAAATATTAAATGTTGACCTTATTGACGAAAACGACTCGGTAAAGCGCAGTGTTAAACTCCCGTTAACAAGTGGTCTTACCAATGGCGATTTTACATTGCCCGATACCATAGCTGCCGGTAACTACCGGATACGTGCCTATACCAACTGGATGCGCAATGCCGGCGATGATTATTTTTATGATAAAACCATCACTATTGTCAGTGCCATTAATAACAAGGTTTCTACCAAAACCAATTTCACATACGGCACCCTGAACGGCAAGAAAAAGGTAAACGCGCTCATCAATTTTACCGACCAAAATGGCAGCCCTTATGTTGGCAACGATGTAAGTTACCAGGTTGTGCTCAATGGCAAAATTATATTTAAGGGCAAGGGCGTTACCGATGATAAAGGCAACCTCGACGCTGCTTTTGTGAATACAACCGCCAACACAGCAGCAACAGGCCATATTATTACGCATATAAAACTGATTGATAAAAAAGTTATAACCCGCACAGTGCCCATCAAGGCCATATCAAACAAGGTTGATGTACAGTTTTTCCCCGAGAGCGGCAGCCTGGTAAACGGGGCCGAATCAAAAGTTGCTTTTAAGGCCGTTGGCGCCGATGGTCTGGGTACAGATATAAAGGGAAATATTGTTGACGAGCAAAACAAGGTTATCACCGCATTTAACAGTACCCATTTGGGTATGGGCGTATTTAACTTAAAGCCCGAAAGCGGCAGGGCTTACAAAGCACACGTGGTTTATGCCGATGGGTCTGAAGGCGACTTTAATTTACCCAAAGCGGCTGATAATGGCTATGTGCTGAATATTGATAACACGACAGGGGACGACCTTGTGGTAAAAATATTACCGGGGACAAGCCTGCTGCACAGCGATACCCCTACCGACGGATTGATATTGGTAGGACAAAGCAGCGGTGAAATTTATTACGCGGGTAAAAGCCCCGATGGCGGCAAAACATTTACATCAGCAATACCTAAAAGTAAATTCCCTACGGGTATTGTGCAGTTTACGCTGTTCACGGATAAAGGCGAGCCGTTGAATGAGCGCCTGGTGTTTATTCAAAACCCCGATCAGCTTAAACTTTCGGTATCGGGCGATAAGCAGCAATACGCTCCGCGCGAAAAAGTGACCATCAGCCTCAAAGCTAAAAATAAGGACGGTAACCCCACTATAGGCAGCTTTTCGGCCTCGGTTATTGATATGTCAAAAGTGCCGTTTGACGAAACAACAGAAGAAAGCATTTTCTCGAACGTGCTGCTCACCTCCGATTTGAAAGGGTATATTGAAAAGCCCGGTTATTACTTTGCGAGTGATAACGCAAAAACCCGGGCCGATTTGGATGTGCTGATGCTTACCCAGGGCTATCGCCGTTTTGAATGGAAACAGGTTATCAATGATGCCTTTCCGCCGGTGGTTTATCAGCCCGAAAAAACGCTGGCTATATCCGGCCATTTAAAAACATTTGGGGGCAAACCTGTCCCTAATGGCAAAGTAACGCTGTTTACCACAGCAGGCGGTACGTTTATTTTAGATACCGTGGCCGATGCGCAGGGTAAATTTACCTTCAATAACCTTGTTTTTAGGGACAGCATTAAGTTTGTGGTGCAGGCTCGTACCGCTAAAGACCGCAAAAACCTGGAGATTGAACTGGATAACATAGCACCACAGCCCGTAGGTAAAAATAAAAACACGCCCGATATACAGGTAAGCATTAACGACGGGCTTTCAACATATCTGCAAAACAGCAAAAACCTGTTTAACGAGCAGGTAAAATATGGCATAGGCAATCATACCATAGTATTAAAAGAAGTGGTTGTAAAAGATACTCGTGTACAGGCAGTACAACACTCATCAAACCTAAACGGGCCGGGCAACGCCGACCAGGTGCTTACTTATAAGGATATTGAAAATATGGGTAACCAGCAGTTATCTAATATACTGCAAGGACGATTGGTAGGGGTGATATTCCGGGGAGGAGTACCTTATTCCACCCGTGGAGGAACCAGGCCGATGCAATTAGTTATTGATGGGGTTTACCTGGAGCCAGATCAGTTAGATAACATAGTGGCATCTGATGTTGCCAGTATTGAGGTTTTACGCTCGATTGGAAATACTGCTATTTATGGTTTCAGAGGTGGAAATGGTTTAATAGTGATCACCACCAAACGGGGTGATGAAGGGTCTGTTTATAACCGTTACGCACCGGGCGTGGTTACTTACTCGCCAAAAGGATATTATAAGGCGCGTGAATTTTACTCGCCCCAGTATGATGACCCAAAAACAAATACGCAAATGCAGGATCTGCGTTCAACCATATACTGGCGGCCAAACATTATAACCGATAAAGATGGCAATGCCACACTATCGTTCTTTAACGCCGACGGAAAAGGCACATATCGTGTAGTAATTGAAGGCATTGATGCCGACGGCAGCCTTGGCCGGCAGGTTTATAAGTATAAGGTTGAATAAAATTCAAAATTAAAAAGTCAAAATTCAAAAGTGCAGGGTGTCATGCAGAGCATCGTCGAAGCATGGTGGGTTGGCCTCTGTACACAACCCTTGGATGTTTTAATGAAAAAAGATTTGTCATGCTGAACGCAGTGAAGGATCTACTCTCCAATAGGCATATCGTCAAACAGATGCTCCACCGGGTTCAGCATGACAAAAGTGTTTTGACTTTTGAATTTTGATTTTTGACTTTTCAATCTACTTAGCTAAATAAAACTTCTCCCAAAAATCTACCGATTGTGATATTTCGCTGCGGCCTGCCTGTCCACCGCCGAAACCACCGCCTCCGCCGCGGCCACCTCTGCCTCCACGACCGCCGCCGCCCATGCCCCCACCACGACCACCTCTGCCGCTTCCACCGCCAAAACCGCCGCTCTGATGGTCAGGGTTTTCCGCGCCTTCGCCTTTGGGGCGTTGTATGCCGTTTATTTTAAAGTTAAAGGCCCATTCGTTTTTGGTAATATCATCCGTATGGAAAAATTGTAAGGGGATGGCCATTTCATAAATCAAGTTACCTTGGTCGTCATAGTCAATAGCGGCTTTAATGCCATAAGTGTTTGAGGTGGTGATCATATCGCCTTCAATATCTTTAAAGCCTTCAACCTTAATGTTGCGAAGTTTAGTTACCCGTTCGCGCATCAGCTCGTCGCGGTCTTCTTTGGTGATTTCGCCGTCCTGATTACTGCGTTTTCCAAATTCGGGCGGCGACCCGGGATCGGCGAGGGGAAAGGTGAGCGAAAAGCTTTCCTTTTTTTTGCCTTTGGTATCGATGCCCAAAGTAATACCGGCATTTAGAGTGCGTATTTCATTCAGCCTGTCGCTGATACGGACTACCGCGTAAAGCATGGTTTTATCATTGGCCAGCGTGTAGCCGATCTTTTTTTCATCATTGAAATAGCGCAGGGTGTCGCCCCAGTCTTTCAGGCTGCCATCAACAACAATGGGGTTGGCGGGTGTCTTTAAGGTAGTTTGATCTGTTTTGGCAGATTGCGCGTTTACCGCGGTAACTAAGCACAATAAAAAAGCAGGTGTGAAAATAAAGCAATAAATAGCTTTTTTCATGGGTTTGGGGAGTTTAGGGTTTTAAATCAGGAGCTATTGTAACATGATTTTTAAGCCCATTAAACATAATTTTAACACATTTATTATTGTTTTTGAGTAAATTTGTAGTTACGATGTCAACCGAAACGCAGGAAGAAACACTCACACTCGAAGAAATACTGGCCGGACTGAAAGAAGTTCACCGCCTTATATTATGGAACGATGATTTTAACACCTTTGATCACGTGATCCATTGCATGATGAAGTATCTTGATTACTCCGAATCACAAGCCGAAAAAATTGCCTGGAAAGTTCATAATGAAGGTAAATGTGCCATACTGGAGGGTTCATTCACCGAAATGGAAATTTACCGCAAAATATTGCAACAGGAAGGCCTTACCGTTAGTGTGGAGTAGTTGGTGTTTAATTTTGTCTGATATCCTGTCATGAAAAAAACAACATTATTTTTCTTACTGATAGTATTCACGATAGGCCTCATGCCCGTCGATGGCAGCGCGCAAAGCAAAAATCTTAAACTGGTCTTTATCCGCCATGCCGAAAAGCCTGTCAATGGCGATAACCTGTCATGCGCGGGCCTTAACCGGGCCGTGAAACTCCCAGAGGTTTTAAAAGCCAAATTTGGCGTACCCGATTATGTTTATGTACCTGCCCTGCATCAGGGTAAATCAACCCCACGAGGCCGCATGTTCCAAACTGTTTCGCCTTTTGCCATTAAATACAATTTAACCGTTAATACCAGGTTTGAGGAAGAAGATGCCGCGGGCCTTACCGCCGAATTGCAGGGTAAAAAAGGAACGGTGTTAATTGTATGGGAACACAGCCAGATTAAACCTATACTGAAAGCCCTTGGCCTCAACGTTAAAAACCTGCAATGGCCCAATGATGATTTTGATACCATCTGGATTGTGGGATACAAAAAAGGCAAACCGTTTTTAACAGTTGATAAAGAGGGGATAGTGCCGGCTGAAGGGTGCAGTTTTTAAGGAGCTCTGATTAATCTGCCAACAAAAAAAACAAATCAAAAGAAGAGGCGCGCCATTGCAGGGCGTATACCCGCTCCTGGCCGCGGGAAAGCCAGTTACTTTGTAGCCACAAAGTAACTGGCTTTCAGCATAGAGGCTTCTTTACGCTCATAGCCTTTGCCCTGCAAAGCAAGCAGAACCGCGGGCTGCAATTATTTTGCCCCACTTCGTTCGCTCATACTCCCGCTTCAGCAAAAACTTGCTATGCCCCTGCAGCCGCACAACTCCACCAAGTTCTGCCTGCTTTCGTCCGAAGCTTATCTGCTGACGGAGAAGGCTAAGGTAAACAGGGAGCATAGTAAATTGCGATAAAAACAAGGACCTGTCATCCTGAGCTTGTCGAAGGATCGCGCGGAAAGGCCTGCCCACCATGCTTCGACGGAGCTCAGCATGACAGCCGTTTTTATTGAAAAGTTTATAAACAAAAAAGGTGCGCCGTTCGGCGCACCTTTTTTGTATTTCAATAATATCAATTAGCCTACCAGGTAGTTCCAACCGTAGGTATCTGGCGCGTTACCGTATTTTACGGCGTCAAGCGTGGCTAAAACCTTTTGAGAGAACTCGCGCGTTTTAGGGTCGCTCAGGAAATACTCTTCGCCATCAACGCTGATAGAACCCACAGACGCAATGGTAGCGGCGGTACCTGCACCAAAGGCATCGGTAAGTTTGCCGTTTTTGGCGCCTTCAATAATTTCGGCTACAGAAACCTTGCGGGTTTCAACCGGGATACCCCATTCTTTGGCTAAAGCAATAACCGTATCGCGGGTTACACCGTCAAGAATAGTGTCTTTTGCTTCGGCAGTGATCAGCACACCATCAAGCAGGAACATAGCGTTAGCAGCACCCATTTCTTCAATGTATTTGTGCTCTTTGGCGTCTGTCCAGATCAACTGGTCAAAGCCTTCTTCGGTAGCCTTGCGGGCAGGCAGCATAGAACTGCCATAATTGCCGGCAGCTTTTGCAAAACCCATACCGCCTTCGGCAGCGCGGGTGTAATAGGTTTCTATTTTAACACGCAGTGTTTTTGAAAAATATGGTCCAACAGGGCCGGTAAGCACCATGTATTTGTAAGTTGATGATGGTGTTACGCCCAGGTATGGGTCGGTAGCAAACATAAACGGGCGGATATATAGCGCGTGGTTTGCTTTTGATGGTACCCAGTCGCGGTCAATGTCAACCACGGCGGCCATACTTTGTAAAAATATTTCTTCGGGCAAAGTTGGCATGCATAAACGTTCGGCCGATTTGTTAAAGCGGATGGCGTTTTTGTCGGGGCGGAAAATGGTAACCTTTCCGTCGGCATGTTTGTAAGCTTTTAAACCTTCAAAAAATGCCTGACCGTAATGTAATGCAGAAATTGCCGGACTAAGCCCAATTTCGCCGTAGGGAATGA
>NZ_JBCECK010000082.1:0-23069 GCF_039207105.1 Mucilaginibacter sp. | reverse complement strand
GTCTGAAGGTAAAAAGATCAGTGATAACTCCTGCGGTGGGCAACCTTCTTTTGTGTCAACCTTTAAACTAAACTCAGAAACCATTTTTCTTTTCGGTAGCGACCTTTGGAACAATGCTGCTAAAAACGAAGCCTTAGCCAATTTTTACTGGGCTCCGCTTACTTTCGCGGCTGACGGATCAATCAACCCTTTAGTTTGTGGTGAAACCGCTGCTTTTCCAAAGGCAGCTGGTAATACAATAACTAATGAAGATTTCACTACGGTATGTGATATTAACAAAACCAAGCAGCGTGGCCAATTATTTACCGCCAACAAAAGCGGCATGTTGCACCAGCTTGATTTTACTACCTTCAAAAGCGGTTATCCTGATGCCGACCTTATAATTGAGTTGTACAACACCGACGATCAATTAAACCCTACGGGCCCCGCGCTTGCATCTGCAAAGCTGCAACAGGATAAATTATCATGGTCGCCTAAAAATTATGCGATTAAGTTTAACGCATCAGTTATTAAAGGCAAAAGCTATACAGTGGTTATTAAGTCGGCAAATACAAGCGGTAATTATGGTTTTGAATATAATGAGCCGGCTATTGCCGATGGTAATGCTTCTTTGATTAGCAATGATGGAAACGGCCAGTTTGTCCAGGAAAAAGGAAAGGCTATCAAACTGAAAGTTTATATTAAATAATTACCTAAACACTCCATAAAAAAGCAGGTAAACGATGAGTTTACCTGCTTTTCTGTTTTACATAGGTTGATGGTAAAAGAATTTAATATCCCGGATTCTGTGTAAGCTTATTATTTATTTGCAACTCACGGAAAGGTATAGCATAAATTAACCGGTTTGGTGTAACGTTAAAGGTTGATGGGAGTAAAAACCCGTAAAGAGCCTTTAATCTTACACCTTTAGCATTCAGCACATCAATGGCCATGTTGTTACGAACAAGATCCGTCCAGCGGTGATTCTCAAACGCCAGCTCATGGCGCATCTCGTCAGATACGTTTTGTTTGGTGGCCTGTGCCAGATCGGGCAAGCCCGCTCTTTTCCGCACCTGGTTCAGATAGGTTAATGCCTCACCGCTTTTACCTTCATCAACCAAACACTCCGCCAATAGCAATAAAGCTCCCGAATAGCGGAATACCGGCCAGTTATCATTGGTATTATACTCTACCTGGTATGGCGGATGCAGATACTTTTTAATAAAGTAATAATAACCTAAACCCGGTGTAGGTTTATAATTAACCGGGCTTTTAACCGCGGTAGTGGTCAGTACCTCGCTGGCTACGGTACCCTCGGCTACAGCAATGGAAGCAGGTAACCGCAAATCGCCCGGCTCGTAGGAGTCAACCATTTCCTGGGTTGGCACATTCCAGCCGCCGCTGCTCAGGCTACCCCGGGCATTAGTGCCGTGCAAGCCCAATATAAATTCGGTATTGGTAGTTTTGGGGATAAATCGCCATATAAAATCACTTTGCTGGTTATCGTTACCTATTTTATACTGTACCTCAAATATCGATTCCTGATTGTTTTTATTATTGGGGTCAAACACGCTGGCATAATCAGGCAAAAGCGAATAACTCATTTTGGTGACATCTAACAGCGCGGCCTCGGCTTTGTCATATTCTTTGGTAGGTTTCGACATATACGCGTAGGCCAACAGCACTTTCGCGGCACCTTGTGTAGCCCTGCCTGTTTGCGGAAATGTTTTGGCAACCGGCAAAAGCGGGATAGCCGCAGTAAGGTCTTTTACCACCTGTGCATACACATCATCAGCCGAGTTTCTGGGTAAAAATGCTCCGCTTATATCGGTAACTTCTTCCAATTGCAGCGGTACGCCACCATAATGCTGAACCAGGTCGTAATAATAAAATGCCCTTAAAAATAAGGCTTCGCCCGATATCTGGTCTTTATCAGCCTGGGCAAGGCTTGATTTAGCCAATCGTGTTAATACGGTATTTACCGTAGCAATGCCAGAATAATCATTTCCATACCGGTTACCTGGTGAGTTGGGCTCCTGGCTTGATATGTTATTATCTATAAACTCGGCATATGCTTCGGCACTTGTCGAGGTGCCCCTATCGGCAGAGTAAAGGGTAAAAAAGGTATTGTCCGATCGCATTTCGTCCATGTAAATACCCATAAAGGCAATGCCCCGAAGGTTGGTATATGCCCCCGTCAAAACCTGGTTATATTCCGCGGCATTTTTAAAAAACGTAGCGGAGCTTTGGTTGGTTTGCGGCACCAGATCAAGCGTATCCCTCTTGCAGGACGCCAGGCTCAGAGCCGCTAATAATATATATGATAACTTTTTCATTTTATGTTTACTTGATAGATACAACATTAAAAACCCACGTTTACACCAACTGATAATACTCTCGGAATTGGGTAACCTGTAAAATCGCGACCCTGGTTTAAGCCATTCAAACCGGCAAGGCCTGCCTCTGGATTAAGTCCCGGATATTTAGAGAAGATGAACGCGTTTTGCGCACTTAAATAAGCCCGGAAACTTTTAAAATACTGCGTTTTTTTAACAGGTATGGTATAACCCAGCGTAATGTTTTTTATAGCGATATAAGTTGCCTTAAATACCTGCCTGCTGGTAAAGTTCCTGAAATCGGCAGTGGTGCCGCTTCTGGTTCTTGGATATATACCATCTCCCGGATCTTCTTCAGACCTCCAGCGATTGGCCACGCCTTTGCGCACGTTGAACACGCCATCCAGGTTTTCTGTTGATTGGAATGCGTCATCAGCAATATCATTACCTACAGAACCAGCTGCCACAATACTTAAATCAAAGTTTTTGTAGGAGAAGCTATTCGTAATACCATAAACAAAGGTTGGGTTAGGGTTGCCAATGTAAGTACGGTCATAGCTATCAATCTTGCCATCCGGAACACCGTTTGGCCCGCTTACGTCTTTAAAGCGCGCAGTACCAACCATTGCTGTAGCATCATGCGGTTGAGTATCAAACTGCTGCTGGGTCATGTACACACCGGTATTGATGTAGCCGTAAAACAAACCTATCGGATGGCCAACAGCTGTTCTGTTATCGTCCCAATACTCGTTGTAACCACCAATTGGCGCATCGTTGGTACCCAGTTTTTTAACCAAATTCCGGTCAAATGAGATGTTGAAATTGGTATTCCATTTAAAATCGCCTACCAGGTTTTTGGTACCTATGGTAAACTCATGACCCCAGAAATCAAATCGGCCTACATTGGATGTTATGGTTGAGAAACCTGATTGAACCGGTATATCTATCCCGTACAATAAACCATCTGTTTTTTTCCAGTAGTAATCATAAGTAAAAGATACCCTGTTATTAAACATTTCCAGATCTAAACCCACATCATAACTGGTAGTGGTCTCCCAGGTTAGGCTGTTGTTACCAATGCCGCTCAATGTTTTGCCCGGTGTAACCTGATCGCCAAATACATAGTTGTTGGTATTTACCGAAGCCAGGTAGGTATAAAAACCAATATTGTTGTTACCCACCTTACCATAGCTGCCTCTTAATTTCAGGAAGCTGATCGGTTTAACATTTTTCAGGAATGATTCCTCAGATGCCACCCAGCCTACCGATACCGATGGAAAATTTCCGTATTTATTATTATCGCCAAATTTTGACGATCCATCCCGCCTGAAAGCAAACGATACCAGGTACTTGCTATCGTAATTATAATTGAAACGGCCTATGTAGGATAGCAATGACCACTGGCCAAAATTAGCCGGCTGGCTAAGGTCGATATTCCCTATACGGGTTGTGGCGGCATTTATCCATTGAATATTATCGTCCGGAAACTGGCTGCCGTCTATGTAACTGTTTTCGCCACTGTATTTTTGAACGGTATAACCGGCAAGCACATCAAAATTATGTTTGCCCCATAATGTTTTTTGATAATTCAGCGTGTTTTCACTCAGCCAGGTAGTAAAGCTGCTGTTGCTGTACCTGCCTGTAGCTGGTTGCGGCGGCGCACTGCCTAAACCACCCTGCGCGGTGGATGGCGTAAATTGCCTGTTGGTAGTATTATTGGTATTTACGTTGATAGTAGTTTTGAATTTTAACCCATCAACTATCTTCAACTCGGCAAAGCCATTCGCGATAACCCTTGCGGCTTTGGTCTTGTTAACTATCTGGGTTAATACCAGGTAATAGTTCGGGTTGGGGAACATACCCGGCTGTGAAAATGACAAGGGATAAGTACCATCCGGATTTTTATAGTTCACAGTTGGATCCATCAAAAAGGCATTCTCAATAATGTTACGACCATTATCCAGGCCGGGAACCACCTGGTTATTGCCGTAAGATACCTCTAAATTCGCACCCAAAGTTAGCCTGTCAGACGCGGTATACGTATTGTTGATCCTGGCGTTAAAGCGCTCATCATAGGAGTTAAGCATCACCCCGTCCTGCTTGTTATAGTTCAGGTTAACTACAGATTTCAGGTCTTTGGTGCCCGAGCTGAACGCCAGATTATAGTTTTGGGTAAGCGCGTTGCGCAATAAAATATCAAACCAGTTAGTGCCTTTAGTGCCTGCATACTGGCTTGGGTTTTGGTATATGGCAGGTACACCTCCGGTATAACCTTCATATTTGGCAGCATCTTCATAATATTCCTTCTTGTACGTTGCAAATTCCTCCGGATTCATCAAATCGGGCTTGCCCCTGTCAGGCACTGACTGAACGCCTGTATAGGCGCTGAAGTCAAGACTCTTCACGCCATTCTTAGCCTGCTTGGTAGTTACCAGTACAACGCCATTCGCCGCACGTGATCCGTACAGGGATGAAGCGGAAGCATCTTTTAAAACCGAAATAGATTCTATCTCATCCGGGCTTAAGGTTTGCAAGCCGCTTTCTGAAGGAAAGCCATCAATTACAATAAGTGGATTATTCCCGGCGTTTATTGATGCCGCGCCCCGTATCCTGAAAGTCATTTCAGCACCGGGAGTTCCTGAATTTTGATTGATCTGTACACCGGCCAGTTTACCCTGCAGTTTCTGCCCGATATTAGGCACCGGCATATCCTTTACCTCGGTGGTATTAAGCGAGCTGATGGCTCCGGTTATTTCCCGCTTTTTCTGCGTTCCGTAACTTACCACCACTACTTCCTTCAGGTTTTGTGATAAAGAGCTCAACCGCACATCCATAGGCGTGGCATTTTGAACAGTTACCTGGTGTTCTTTATAACCAATATACCGGAATATCAATATTCCACCTGCCGGGGCACTGATCCTGAATTTACCCGTTGCATCTGTTTGAGTGCCTGTTGTGGTGCCCTTCAGCGAGACAGATACGCCAATGATAGGCTCGGAACTTACCGAGTCTTTAACAGTGCCGGTAACCGCTACCTGGGCCTGCGACCGTAATGGAATGTACATCAGCAGCCCGAATATGAGCAGGGCAACGTACTTCCACGGTTTAAAAAGTAAAAGTTTTTTGTTCATGAGATTTAATTGATTAATTAATGTTTGGTGAAAATTTGACATAGCGAAGCCAGGCCATGCTGTTGTGGCAATTTTTAAAGGATTCAAAAACTTCCGGAAATTTTAAGGGCTACCTCGGCTTATAAGGAGGAGGGTTGCTTAAACCGAAAAAATAATGTGCTGTAGTAGTAATACATTGTTTCATAATCAGATTTATTAATAATTGATTTTAACTATAAGGCCCGCGAGATTGCCCGGCCAGGTTAAACGGTATATAATTGTAAATCAAAATTATCTGATAGTTTAAATTTTTAAATACATTATTTGGACATTAATTTGTACTTTTTGATAATTATGTATCAGCCTGTTGTCCATAGTATCTTAAATTATATCAGGCTTTTAGCGAAGACCATATCTTAAAATCGATATATCAAAAAGTACAAAAAAAAAGCCATCAAGTAATAACAGCCCAAATTGCATTCCCTATACTTTTGAGATTGTAAACCAATTTCAAAACCTAAATGAAAAATGAATTATCGCCGCAGGATATTGCGCAATACCGCCGTGATGGCTTTTTAGTTATAGAAGATTTCCTATCGCCCGATGAACTTAATTTTTGGCGCACAGCCCTTGATGAAGCGGTTGCAAAGCGCGCCGGAAACAAAATGCCCGACCGTAAAGAGGTGTACGGCAAAGGCGATGATGCCGACAAAGCCTACTATGATAATGTTTTTGACCAGCTGATTAATCTGTGGTGTGATAATGAAAAAATAAAACAATTAATGCTTGATGAACGGCTAGGTAAAATGGCAGCTGAATTAGCAGATGTGGATGGAATACGCATATGGCATGATCAGGCATTGATCAAAAAGCCCTGGGCCAACCCTACCTCCTGGCACCTGGATACCCCCTACTGGTCGTTCAGTGACCGGAGGGCATTATCTATCTGGGTAGCGCTTGATGATGCCACCTATGAAAATGGTTGTCTTTTTTTTATTCCCGGATCATATCAAAAAACTACTTTTGAAAACCCGGGCATAGGTAAAAACATGGGGGCTATTTTTACTACTTATCCGGAATTTAAAACAAGTAAGGCAATTGCCGCGCCTATGAAAGCGGGAAGCTGTTCGTTTCATAATGGGCTCACCATACATGGAGCTCACGCCAACATGACTCCCGGCTACCGCCGCGCCATGACCTGCGCTTATATGCCCGATGGCAGCACCTTTAACGGTATACAAAACATTTTAAATGATGATGTATTTGCCGGTCTGAAAATAGGCGATGTGTTGAATGACAACAATCAAAACCCCTTAATTTACCACAAGGCACAATAAATATTTTAACTTTATCGGTACACCTTTTCATCCAATTAAAAACCAACCTATGTTTACCAAAAAAGTATATACGCTGTTATATTTTTTAGCAATGCTGTCGCCGCTAACCACAACAGCCGGATCAATCCTTAAAACAATTAAAGATGAGCCCAAAACAGTAACTATCAGCACACCCAAACTTAGCATGGTGCTTGATTACGCTAACAAAGCCAGCATTACATCATTGGTGGTAAACGGCCAAAAAGTTATTGGCAGTGCCGATGGTATCTATACTTCGGTAAAGGTAGGTGGTGTAACTTATTCATCGTTGAATTTAAAAGGTAGCCCGGTATTCACCAAAACAGCGAGTACTTTTAAGCTCAGCGGAGTAAGTTATGGTGATAATGGATTAACTATAAACGAGACCTGGACTTTTGTTAAAAAGGGCCAGACAGTAAAATGGCACATCGACAGGAATTTTTCAAAAGCGGTAAAGGCAGATGAGGCTGCAATGCCTGTTTTTAATTTTGATGACATTAACACCTGGAACGGGGCTTATCAGGGCTACGGCGGATTGGCCTGGTTTTACCTGTTCAATGAACCGCTGTGTACCTATGGGGTTCATACCCGGTCGTCAAGTTTTTGGAATAGCAAAAACGGTATTGGCTTAAACATAACTGTTGATGCACCGGGTAAAGAGGTAGCCATGAAATATACCCGCACTGCCGAAAATAAACTGGCTTATACCGTAACCGTAGCTAACCAGGAAATGCTACCCAAGGCCGATAGCGGAACCAACCGACGTCGCTTTATCAGAAAGGCGACTGACGTATGGGCTGCCTTTAATATACCTGCAGGCAGTAGCTCGCAAAGTTTAACGTTTAGCTATTTTGATTATAATGATAAATATGGCCGGGGAAACTTAAAAGGCATCAATGGCGAACAGGTGAACGCCGTGCTAAGTACCATTGCCCGCATTGGTGTAATTGATTCGCTACATTTTGGCGGCAACAGCTGGCATACACCTTATGGCCCTATCTGCCTGCACGAACAATATATTACACAGCTTGGCTTAGGCATTAACGACCCTAATTACTTAAAAGGCTATAAAAGTTGCCTTGATTTTTACCGCGACCATGCCATTAAACCCGACGGGCGGGTGTATCCGAGATGGGCTTATACCAACGAAGACGCCATGCCCGGGCAGTTTAACAGTGATGGCTTTTATGAAGCGCAATGGGGAATACTTATGGACTCGAACCCTGACTTTGTTACCAATGTAGCCGAGCTTTATGATATGACAGGTGATAAAGCATGGGTAAAAACCCATCAGTCATCTTGCGAAAAAGCACTGGATTGGATACTGAACCGGGATAGCAACAATAACGGACTGGTGGAGATGATGACCGACAATAAGGCACAAAAAAAGAGCAGCGACTGGATAGACATTATCTGGGCCTCCTACGAAAATGCTTTTGTTAACGCCAACCTTTACCATGCACTGGTTAAATGGGCAGATATTGAACATCAGCTGAATAATCATGATAAGGCAAAATATTACGAAAACTTTGCTGCCAAATTAAAAGCAAGCTTTAATAAGCCAACCTCACAAGGTGGTTTCTGGGATGAGGAAAACCAATGCTATATACACTGGCGTGATAAGGATCAGAGCATTCATGGCCGCAACATGGTTACCCCTGTTAATTTTATGGCCATTGCTTATGACATTTGTGACGATGCCGGCAGGAAAAAGCTGATACTGGATAAGATCGAAACACAAATGCAAAAGGAAAATCTTTTCTTTTGGCCCCTTGCCATGACATCATATGCTCCCGGCGAAGGCAAAGAATGGCAGTGGCCTTTCCCCGGTTATGAAAACGGCGACCTATTTTTATCATGGGGTTCTGTCGGCGTTAAAGCCTATGCGGCTTACAACCCGGCACTGGCACTCAAATATGTTAAAAACGTATTGGAACGTTACAGTAAAGACGGACTTGCTTATCAACGATATGGCCGCCTGAAACAGGATGGATTAGGTGATGATATTTTATCGGGCAACAGCTTATCTATCGTTGGGTTATATCAAGCTATATATGGGATAAATCCACTGTACAACCGTTTTTATCTCGACCCGCATATCACCCCAGAGCTTGCCGGCACCGAGCTTAAATATAACTTCAGGGATCAGCGACTGAACATCAGCCTTAACAATGATAGCTACGCGGTATCAAACCAACGCTTTAAAATCATCAGCAACAAAAACTTTGGCTTTAACGCTACCAAAGATCAGCTTAGCTATTTTAACGGTAGCAACCCGATAGCTTCCTTACAAATTACAACCGACCTGCCTCTGACCATCAATGTAAGCCAGTGGGGTACTGATAAAATGGAATGGCAGCAAACAACTACCCAACTATCGACAAAAACACAGACTTATGTCATTAATCAGCTGAACCCGAATACATCTTATACGTTCGCTGTTAATGGCAAGGTGGTTCAAAAAATAAAGAGTGACGTAAGCGGCAATATTTCGTTCAGCCGTCGTATGACACAGACTTCAGAAAAAATCAACATCTCTCATGGAAATTAAGATACTTAGCCCCCAATGGGGGCATGGGCATCTGGAGCTGAAAACGTTTCTGGATAAGATAAAAACCGCCGGGTATGATGGCGTAGATACCTGGATACCGGATAACTTAGCCGATAAACGAATTTTGTTTGATTACCTGCAGCAACATGAAATGTACATGGTAAGTCATCAGCACCAGGCTGAGGGCAGCACTTTTAAAAAATTCAAAGAATCGTTTATTAAAAACCTTTATGAGTGTGCCGAACCGAAACCGCTGCTTATCAACTCACATACTGGCAGAGATTATTTTTCATTACAGCAAAACCTGGAGTTGGTTGATGCCGCGCAGGAATTTTCAGCAAAAACAGGCATTACCGTAGCACATGAAACACACCGCGGAAGACTGGGTTATTCGCCACAAATGATCAGCACCGTATTTGAACAACGCAGCGATTTCTGCATAACCGCCGATTTTTCCCATTGGGTATGTGTTACGGAGAGTATGCTGGAAAACTTTACCGGTATCCTTGATGAGGCTATCAAAAGAAGCCGATATATCCATGCACGGGTTGGTTTTGAGCAGGGCCCGCAGGTAGCCGACCCAAGAGCCTCTCAATGGAGATACGCGTTTGACAAGTTTCTGCATTGGTGGGATAAAATCATAGCCGTTAATAAGCAATTGAACTTCAAGATTTTTCCTATTACAACGGAGTTTGGCCCTGTTCCTTATATGCCTGTTATCCCATTTTCGGGCGAGCCGGTGGCCGATCAGTTTACGGTGAATTGTTTTATGAAAGATCTGTTGAAAAGCCGTTACGCTTCAGTCTGACTGGTTTTGATTTTTGCGGAATACGTTTGGTGAAACACCGTTCTTCTTTTTAAACAGCTTTGAAAAATAAAAAACCGACTCAAACCCGGTTTGATATGCTATTTCATTGATATTTAAAACGGTAGATGTAAGCAGATCTTTAGCGCGGGAAAGCCGCAGATTTAGATGATATTGATTAGGAGATTCGCCGGTGATCTGTTTAAAAGCTTTGCGGAAGGAGGAATACCCCATAGGCAGTTCCGCAGCTAACCTTTCCATATCCAGGGCATCCTCAAAAGATTCCTGGATAATAAATTTGGCTTTGGATATGAGTTTCCCTACAGGATCATTACTATATTCCTGCTGATGATGGGCTATAGTATTGATAAGCCCCAAAATTTGCATGGTAATGCCAGCAATATGCTGAGGATAACCGGTTAACGAAGTCTGTACCGTTTCAATTAAATTACGGAACATAATCAGAATATCTTTATTCAGACCTAAAGAAACAAAGGGGCTTTGTCTGTCAAAAAAGCCATTGGTCATTAATTGCTCAATATAATAACCATTAAACCCAACCCAGTACTCTTCCCAACCCGATTTTGGGTCGGGCTTGTAGCGGTGCCATACACCAGGATATAAAAAAAAGCTGGTACCAGCTGTCACTTCAGTTGGCTCCGTTAATGCCGATCCGTATACGCCCTTCCCCTTCGAAATAAAAACAATATAATAATCATTTAATATACGGCCCCTGTTCCAGGTTAAATGATGGCTTTGCGGATGTACCTGATTAGGGTAATTATCATGAGGTTCAATTTTTGAATACCCCACGGCGGTAACGTACATGCCCCAACGCTCCTCAACAGGTGTAATATTTAAATATTTAAAGTAATTATGCAGCATCCGTAATTGGTTGGGATCCTGCTTTGAACAAGCGTTATCCACTTATTTAATGGATTAATATAGCTAAATAAAAGCAAATACGGATAGCTTTTTACACTCGAATATTATTAGCTTATGTATGAGGCATAAGTTTTTCTACTGCTACGTGAATTGCTGCATTCTTTACCAAACTCAAAACATAGTTAAAACCTATAACATAAACAATATGTATAAGATATTTTTATATGAAGAAAAAAGAAGGGCCAAGCTTACAGCTTAGCCCTTGAATTAAATTACTTTTTTAAGTAAAACTTTAACTCAGCAGATGCCTGCCTGAAGAGTTCTATTGTTTGCGGTATGGTGGCCAATCCATTTAATAATCCGAAATCATGAATAACACCGTTATATCTCACTGTTGTTGCCTGAACACCGGCTTCCAGTAATTTACGTCCGTAAGCTTCGCCCTCATCCCTTAAAACATCGTTTTCAGCAACTTGAATTAATGTAGGAGGCAAGCCTCTAAGCTGATCTACACTCGCTTGTAAAGGTGAGGCTAAAATATTTTTCCTTTTTTCTGGTTCAGGGATATACATGTCATACATCCATTTCATTAATGGTGTACTTAAAAATCTGTCTTGCCCGTAAAGTTTATAAGATTCTGTTTCAAAATCAGCATCCACAATAGGCCACATCATTATGGCTACTTTAATTTCAGGTCCTTTTTTCTCTTTGGCCATTAAAGACATCACCGCCGTCATGTTGCCACCAACACTGTTTCCAACAACTGCCAATCTTTTGCTGTCAACATTAAGTTCGGCCCCATGACCGGCAATCCATTTCAATGCAGCATAAAGCTCATTTATAGCTTGAGGGAAAGCAGCATCCGGAGTACGTGTATAATTTACAAATACGCCTACCGCGCCAGATCCTACTACTAAGTCTCTAACCATACGCTTATGTGTTGGATAGTCACCCAAAATCCAGCCACCGCCATGAATAAACATAAATACCGGCAAAACCCCGGTAGCTCCTACAGGGCGCACAATGTTAAGTTTAATGGTATAACCATCTGCTTGAATGGTTTTTTCAGACTCTGTTATGCCGGAGTAATCTACCTTAACACTTGCCTGCGCGTTCACTAATACCTGCCTTGCATCTAACGGTTTCAGCGTTTCAAGACCCGGGCCACCGGTATTTAATCCTTTTAAAAAGTTTTTAACTTCCGGGCTTAAGTGCTCATCTGTTGCCCAGTTTACGCTTTGCGCATTTGCGGTAAATACGCTGGCAATAGTCATTAACACAGCTATAAAAGCTGTAATTGCCTTTGAGTTTGATCTTTGTTTTTTCATAGTCTGAATTTTCTTTCTGAACACCCTTAAAACAACAAACAGACCTAAAACAAAAACATTAATATTCAGATAATTACAAAAATTCAACGTTAAAAACAGTTACTATATATCGTCAATTAACGAAAGATTTTAAAATACTTGTTACTAATAATTTCTATATCCTAAATAGAATATGTTTTTCAAATACCGATAGATTAAACTTACAGATGTATTGGAATTATTGTACCTATTAAGTATGGGTAACTGTTGTGAAGCTGTTGTAATATCATTTTGAGAGTATCTCTCTTTCAATTTGAGATGAAATAAATTTCACACTTTATTTTAATAATAAAATAAATCATTAATAACCAACTACTTAATACAAAAGTGCAAATCTGGCATTCAATTAGTTTATTCCTGCTACAAAGGATTATGTTATCTATATGAAAATATATCGGTTTCAACAGCAGGTTAGCAGTGCTTTAAACCATCCCTCAGGCCTAATGATAGGCTTAAGACATGGAAAAATATTAATTAATTCTTTATTGGGCTGGTGCAGCGCCGGGCTCATCTCTTCCTATATGCTCACGGTTGCCGCAGGTATACATATTTATAATCAGTTACTAAGCTTATCCGGGTGGCTATCCTACTTAATAATCATTCTTTTTGTTTTACTTTTTACCCTATTACTTTTTATTCAATACCGGTATTCTGAAAAAAGAACCGAAAATTCCCCGGTGGATACACCTCATTCCAACCTAAACTCATTTCAGCTTACCGGCTGTTACAAAACCAATCAAAAATTAATTATTATATATCTGATAACCATTTTGGGAGCCTGGCTATCCATGATCATTATCCCTGTAGCAGATCAATATATGGAAACGGGTATTCTTATGATGTCTGCCCTGATCCTTTATTTTTTTGGATTATTCATGATCCGAAGCCTGTTAAAAATCAAATGCGCTATCAGGCAACAGATTAACCAGATCAGGCCGCTTTAAACTGCCTGATAACACTATCACACAAACCATGCTTACTGTAGAAAAAATTGGCGGCACATCTATGAGTGCCCTCCAGGATGTTATTAACAATATTATTTTTTATCAAACCCCTCAAAAAGATATTTACAACCGCGTTTTTGTAGTCTCCGCCTTCGCGGGAGTTACGGATATGCTATTGGAGAATAAAAAAACGGGCAGTCCGGGTGTGTACCATCGCCTGGCCAAACACCAGGATTTCAACAAGTCGCTAAAATCCGTTATTACCAAATTGAAAGCCATCAACAGGGATTATGCCAATTTAGGTCTTGATCTGGTTGCGGCCGATCAATTTATTGAGGAGCATATTAAAAAGGCCAGGAAATTCCTGTCGAACCTGGCCAATATTCTGGCTTCAGGATATGTCAGAAAGGAAAATATCCTGCAGGCCGCCCGCGAAATTCTGGCCTCCATCGGCGAAAGCCATTCGGCATTTATTTTAACCAACATACTGCTTAACAAAGGTATACGTACCCGGTTGATTGACCTGAGCGGCTTTGATGACCACCGCTCCTTCACTATTGATCAGCGTATACGCCAGGCCTTTAAGGGGATAGATCTGAAAGATAACATCTGCATTGTTACCGGCTATGCCAAAGGCACCGAAGGCATCATGCGCGAATTTGACCGGGGATATTCCGAAGTAACTTTCAGTAAAATAGCCACCCTGTTAAAACCCAAAGAGGCTATTATACATAAAGAGTATCACCTTTCTACAGCCGACCCTGCTATTGTGGGTATAGAAAACTGCCAGCCGGTTGGTTTTACCAATTACGATATTACCGATCAGCTGGCCGATGTGGGCATGGAAGCCATCCATCCAAAAGCCTCAAAGCCATTGGAGATCAATGGCATTAACTTGCGCATTAAAAACACGTTTCAACCATCGCACCCCGGTACACTCATTACCCGCGAATTTATCTGCGAGCAAAAACGGGTTGAAGTAATTACCGGTACTGATAAATTACTGATGATTGATATTTACGACCCATTGATGGTAGGCGCGGTAGGGAGCGACCTGAAAATTATGCAGATATTTTGCCAGCACCACATTAGCTATACTTTTAAAACAACCAGCGCCAACAGCATTTCTGTAGTAATATGGGAGCGTGATTTTAGTCGTAAGCTGATCAGTGATCTGGAAAACGACTTTGAAAAAATTACCGTTGATAAAGTGGCGCTGGTATGTCTGCTGGGCACCAACATGGATCAGCCGGGCTTACTGGCCAAAAGCGCCCTTTTATTAACCAATGGCGGCATCAATATTAAAAGCGCAGGCTTTACCATCAGAAAGGTTAATATTCAGTTTATAGTGGCGCGTGAGGATTTTAAAAAAGCTATTGTGGCCTTAAATAGTAAAATGTAGCTATAGCATTTCAAATTAAAAGTAACTTTAATATTGTTTCTTTAACTTTGAAATTTGACAGTTCAAGAGAGATGGAAGATTGCAATATATTTGAGGTTTGGGAGAATTATAAGGCTGCCTTATACTTGTTTATTCTGAAAAGGGTCAAAGATCAGGATATGTCGAAAGATATTTTGCAGGAAGTTCTTTTAAAGAGTTACCAATATTGTTCAAAAGGAAAAACAGTGGTTTACCTGAAGTCGTGGTTGTTTAAAATTGCTATTAATACCATTGTTGATCATCTTAAAAAAGAAAACCGTCATGAAGAACTCAATGGCGAGCTGATAGAGGAAGAGCGATCAGAAAGCTTAGCAGGCGAAGCCTCCCTTTACATTAAAACACTGCTAAAACTATTGCCAGACGATTATGCCAAGCCGTTGGAAATGTATGATCTGGAAAACATCAGTCAAAAGGAAATAGCTGTTAAACTTAATTTAAGTTTAACCAATACAAAAACACGAATACAAAGGGCAAGAACCAAGTTAAAGGAGCTCTTTCTGCAATGCTGCGACGTATCCTTTAGCGAAAATGGTGAGATGGTTAGTTTTGATATTAAACCGCATTGTAAGGAATTACAGGCTGAAAAAGCAAGGCTCGAAAAAATATTTTAAAAAATTTGCGTCTTTTTTCGCATTCCCAGTCTTAGGAGAAATTTAAAATTTCTCCATTATGGAACATCAATTTCAAAACAAAACAGCCCTTATTATTGGCGGCAGCAGCGGTATGGGTAAAGCCACTGCTAAACAACTATTACAACAAGGTGCAGAGTGGGTCGCAATTATAGCCAGCAACCAATCAAAACTAACAGAGACCCATACTGAGCTATCAGCATTCGGAAATGTGCGTGTATTTAAAGCCGACCTCTTAAACTGGAACGATGTTGAGCAGGCAGTTGAATTTGTAAAAGGCCTGGGCAAAACCGACCTGCTGGTAAATGCAGCAGGTATATTTAACCCTAAAACATTTGTTGAGCATACCATTGGCGATTATGACAGGTATCTTGGCCTGAACAAGGCCACATTTTTTATTACGCAGCAAGTGGTAAAAAATATGATTGCTCATAATTATGGATCTATTGTAAATGTTGGAAGTATGTGGGCAAATCAGGCCGTATTGGCTACTCCTTCCTCAGCCTATTCTATGGCCAAAGCCGGATTACACAGCTTAACCCAGCATTTAGCAATGGAGCTGGGCGCCAGTGGCATTCGCGTAAATGCTGTGGCACCAGCCGTAGTTGTCACCCCAATTTATGGAGCTTTTATTGACAAGGACAAAATTGAACAAACATTGCAGGGCTTTAACGGCTTTCACCCTATTGGGCGCGTTGGTCAGCCGGACGATGTTGCCAAAACTATTTGTTTCCTGCTTTCTGATGATGCATCATGGGTAACCGGAGCTATTTGGGATATTGATGGAGGTGTAATGGCTGGTCGTAATTAATCTTAAAGCTATGTTGAACGGAATAAATTTAGAAGGCCTGAATGCTTATAGCCAGCTTATTACAGAAAAGCCGGATGAAGCTATATCCACCTATGGTGTAACGGCTAAATGGTTAGGTGGAGTAAAAACCATGATCCACACGCATAATCAAAATGTTGGTACAAAAGAAGCTGTTAAGGATTTTAATTTCACCATTGATGAGCCTGAAGAACTGCTTGGTAGTAATTCGTTCCCTACTCCACAGGATTACTTATTGGGCGGGCTTGCAGGTTGCATGATGCTGGGCTTTGTAGTAGGCGCTTCTGCAAAAGGTATCGCGCTGCAAAGTGTAGAACTCAGGATCAATGGTAATTTAAATTTGCGGGGATTTTTAAACATAGATAGCAGCGCTCCGGTTGGTTTTGATCAAATCGAATTTAATTATGCGGTTAAAGGTAGCGGTACACAAGATGATTATGACGAGATAATTAAACATGTGCAGCAATTTTCACCAAATTACCGCACCATTACCGACGCTGTTAAAATACTGGCAACCAAAGTTTAATATTCACGAAAAATAAAAGCAGAAGCCTTGAAAGTGTATGGTTTTTCAAAAAAGAAATTCAGCTTTCAAGGTTTTTTATAAATACATTGAGCTACTTTTGATTTGTGAAAACTTCAACTATTTTACTCATTTTTAAGCTGATCCATAGAAAATGCAAATCGCGACGATTGCAGATCGTTCATTGCTTCAGTTAGCATTCCTTTGCCAAATAACAACTGGCCGTCATAAGAGGCAAGACTCAATTTGCCTGCGCGCAACATTTCTTTTATTCTATTTAAGCTGATATTCTGCATATCAGGGTTATGCCGGGTATCTGTTGGCTTTGTGTTATCAGCCAGTTTAAACATCAGCATGGCGTAAACTATCCGGCATACCTGGCGCATAACAAAGAAACGTGCCCTGTTATAATCATTTATACTATCGCCAAAGTAAGCATTTAGAAAAATACTTTCCTGATCATCGGTAGTTACATAAAAGTTTGCCATTATGGCCAGGTCAACATAACGGTCGTTAATAAAAGCGGCATCCCAGTCAATCACCCATATTTTTTCGCCGTCAAAAACCATATTGTTCGGGTTAAGATCATTATGGCCCGAAACTTTATCAGCATCCTCCCAGGGATAATATTTTCTGATCTCACCGTAATAAGCAAACAGTTTATCAAAAAATGCACCTTCCAACATGCACGAGGCCTTGAATTGAGCAATAAGGCCGTCAACCGTATTTACCAGACTGTTTTCAACAGGGAACGGCGGCAATGCATGTATACGCCTGATGGTTTTGGCAAGTTGGGGCAACAGCATATCCGGCGTAGTGAAAACTGCCTGTATAGGCATATTGTTAATAAAACCTGTTATACTAACCCCATCTTCTTTATTTAAATAATAAACAGGCGGTGCAATTCCCTCATTGGCGGCAATTTCCATACAGGTATATTTTTTTGGTGCTATGCCGGGACTATCTAACTTTAACACATATTGCTGACCGTTTACTACAATTTTGAATACTACTGAGGCAGATAGACCGCCAGCCAGTAAGATTATATCTTCTACCGTAGTTGTGTTAAAGGCATTCTGTATTGCGTTTTCAACTACAGTTAATTTTTCGGCTGGTAAAGTATTGTTAAGGTTTTTCATTTGTAGACTATTTATCAGGTTATATTTCCACCGAGTATGGCAAGTATATCTGTTAACGATTTATTCCCTTTTGATTCTTTTAGAGGGATAATTTCAAGCGCAACTGCATTAGCTGTTTTTTCAGCATCGTTAAATAATTCCCTGCCTGCGGGAGTGAGTACCACAAAGCTTACCCTTGCATCGCGTTCATTGGCTTGGCGTGCAACCAGACCCATTTTTTCCATTGGCAATAGCATCCGGGTAATGCCCGAGGCGGTAAGCCCTATTTTATCAGCAAGGTCTACCCTACGCATTTTACCATCTGCCGATTGTTGCAGTAAATAAAGAATCATAAAATCGCTAAAACCAATGCCGTGAACGTTCAGGCTATCAAACCGCCGGGCAACAACTGCCTGCACCTTGGCTAAGTTCATTAAGGTTTTGAGAGAATTATTTAAGGACTCCATATACTTGATTAATCAATGATTATACAAGTATAATTATTTGGATTAATATACCCAAGAAAGACATTGAGAAGTATCAAGATTTTTATTAGCTAACAATCGGTTGAAACCCAATGGTGCCAGGTCAGCTATTTTTAGCTTATATCAAATATTATGGCGGGGCCTAAGTCTTGAGTTTTTACTGAACACAGTGCTTAGAGCTATTTCAGTACGATGGATATCCATCAAGTTTTATGATGAAAACCTGAGAAGTTCAAATTTATAATTAGATTTATGCCAGAGCATATAGACGACATGGGCACAAAGTACCCCGTTAAGCTTTCAGAAACCCGAATTGGCAGCTGCCGCGGATCAAATAAATTTACAAATAGCTTTTTTTAATTAAAATCTGTCTACCGTTTTTAACTCTTTGCTGAACAAAATCAAGATCCCTAACATACAAGGTATTGTGTTCATTATTAGGGAGGGTTTCTGTTAACCACCGCTCAAATGGAAAATATGCCATGGCTTTAAAACCACTTTCAAGAAGTTTTAAATGTATATCTTTATCATTGTACCCATAACGATTACCCGAACCATTTAGCTCTATAATAATTGCTTTTAGAGATGCGTTCTGCAAGGTATTTACAGCTCCTTTTATAACTTCCGCCTCAAATCCTTCAACATCAATTTTTAAAAGCACCGGTCTTTTCTCGCCCAATATATTATCTAAAGTATCAACATTAACCGATACATAATTTGATGTTTCGGCGTTCACAACATGATTCCCGGTATCAAATTCATTAGTAAATTTCAGCATATTCTTTTCACTACCTAAACCAATATTTAGAGCCGTTACTTTGGGGCTGATATTATTAATTGCTATATTTTGCAATAAATGATTATAAGTTTCAGGAATGGGTTCTATTGAAATTGTACTGGCTCCAATTTCAGCAGATGATAAGATAGTGTAACTTCCAATATTAGCACCTATATCAACAAAGAGATCGTCGGCCCTCAATAAATGTAATAAAAAGGCCATGTCTTCAAATTCATGTAAACCGCAATATACATTTCCCGTAGCACCGGTCAATCCACTCCAAACCAAAAGTTTGCTATTTTGAGTAAATGGATAGACCATTGGAAGTTTATATATCCTTGAAAACAACTGCCATTTAAACACATTAAATAAGCTTGAAACGGCCTTGCCTTTATTAAGAGGATGATTTAAAACGAATTTTAATGTGCCTAACATAATGCAAATTATAAAATTACTGAGGGATTCAAAGACATCTCCCAATAAAGATTTCAAAGCCCCCCCATCAGACGCGTTGTTCCAAACAAATCGTTACCAATTAATAAAATAAAGGTTACTAAAATTACTGATGATCTACTTTGTGGTATGGTGATGATTTTAATTACCGGCGCTTTTGAGCGAAATGATACCATTTGTTTTAGTTACAAAATTGCTTTAAAAGGCTTCTTGTATATATACGAGCAATATTTAGCTTAAAATTTTTTTATGAAAAGACACAAACTGTATGGAACAACACACAGACATTCTCTTACTTTTTTTATCCTATTCACCAACCGGAACCGTTATAGATGACCTCACCGGAGCCAGCGACCATATATAAAATCCGCAGATATTTCGCCACTTTTATTGACTATGTTATCATGATTTCAAATTATTAACCAGTATGATATACCTTACCTGGATAAACTTGGCGTATTCTCCTAAAGTCCTGAACTGCCCCACCATTGATCACCCCATTGAAAATTTTATAAATCTCATACAGACCCAAAGCCTCAATAGCTGTATAGCCTTTATATAAATAACTCATTCCAAGTCTGTAAAAAAAGTATATCTGATCCACGGATCAGGTCAATCCCGCGGTTAATATGAAAACAAATTTACCCGATTTACCGTAAAAGGAATATCAAAACAGTTAACCCTCGGGTTATATTTAGCGCTGTTTGTACATACTGCCGGGATGGGCAAGCTGCAACATGAGCGCGCAGAGCGCAACAGACGGGCTTGTTTAAAATCACCATAAATTATTAAAAAACAATAAGTTACAATCATAAAAGTGTAACTTACGAGGCGAAGCTGCGAGCAAATGCGAGAGCGTTAAATTTGCCTCCGTATAAAAAATCCACAGATCAGCTGGCCAATACAAGAAGAAACCACAGCACAACAATGCTGTCCAGCCTCGTTAAAGATCATGATATCATTCAATGACAGCACTTATCAAATTAAATAAATGAAAGCCTCGCCGGACGCATACTGGGACATCGAAATAACGCCACAAACCGACCTTTTCGATTTAAAGCTCAAAGATCTATGGCATTACCGTGATTTGCTCTGGCTATTGGTCAGACGTGATTTTGTTTCCTTTTATAAGCAGACCGTTTTGGGCCCTGTCTGGTTTTTTTTACAACCTGTCATTACCATATTGTTTTACACCCTGGTATTCGGCAACCTGGCGGCTATACCTGTTGACGGCTTGCCTAAACCTTTATTTTATCTTGCCGGGACAATCATCTGGAACTACTTTGCAGACTGCCTCATCAAAACATCAACTGTGTTTAAGGATAATGCCGGTCTGCTCGGAAAAGTGTATTTCCCCAGGCTCATCATGCCTTTGAGTATCGTATTGTCAAATCTGGTGAAAATGGGTGTTCAATTTTTGTTATTCATAACGCTTTACGTTTACTACCTGCTCAATGGTGCGAGTGTAGTTCCAAACGCTTTTTTATTACTGTTCCCGCTGCTGATACTGATGATAGCTGCCCTTGGCCTGGGCATGGGAATGATTATATCCGCGATCACCACCAAATACCGTGATATCGCATTTATTGTATCCTTCGGCGTGCCTTTACTGATGTACAGCACCACTGTAATATATCCTCTTTCCGTGGCAGAATCCAGATATCCGGCGTATAGCTGGCTGGTCAGGTTCAACCCGATAACCGCGATCATTGAAGCTTTCCGTTATGGTTTTTTAGGTCGCGGGAGTTTTACCTGTACCACCATGATGTATAGCTTTATCATGACCTTCCTGTTCTTAATAACAGGTACTATCATATTTAATAAGGTGGAGAAGACTTTTGTAGACACGGTATAAATGGCCAAAGTAACAATTTGGTGTGGCCGGCCAGGTAGTAGAAATTACTGATAGGATCACTTATTATCATACGCTGGTAACGCTACAGCAGGCAGACGGGCTATTTATACCCGGCTCGGACGCCCCCCGGTATACTGCTTCTAAGATTTATTCTTACCTGCTCACCTCTAAACCGGTACTGGTCATCTTTAACCGGGAAAGCCCGGCCATATCTGTTCTCCGGAAATATGGTGTACAGCAGGTTTATGATTACGATACGGTTACTCAAGAGAATATTTATTCCTTTTTGTTATCTCTGGCCAATGGCCTCCCAGAATCAGCACAATATAATACCCTGGCTGTTAGCAAATATTCGGCCTGGCAAATGACCCGGAATCAGTGTGATCTTTTTGACAGCATTACCGCTGAAAAAAATCAAATAGAACTTGTGCGCACTAATTTAACCACCCGTTAGGTAAAACTGTACCTTTGGCTTGTCAGGCATAAAACTCTCCTGCTCAATTAAACCCATATTATACCCTTTAAAGCGTGAGATTAAACCTGACGAAAGAAACTATTGAACATGCGATTAGCCATCATCACCACGCATCCTATCCAGTATTACGCACCGGTATTCAGGTTACTGGCAAAGCAGATAGACATTCGGGTGTATTACACCTGGGGCGAGAAAGGGCAGAATAAATTTGATCCAGGTTTTGGTACAACCATAACCTGGGATATTCCGCTGCTGGATGGCTATTCTTACGAATGGGTAAAAAACACATCCCCCCATCCGGGTTCTCATCATTTTAAAGGTATTATCAATCCCGGTCTGGTTAATCAGATAACCGAGTGGAAGGCCGATGCGGTACTGGTTTATGGCTGGGCCTATGATAGCCATTTAAAAATTATACGGCATTTTAATAATAAAATACCGGTTTATTTCCGGGGAGACTCCACCTTATTGGATGAAAAAACGGGTGCTAAACAAATGTTCAGGTCTATTTTTTTAAGGTGGGTGTACAGTCATATCAGCCACGCCTTTTATGTTGGCAGTAACAATGAAGCCTATTTTAAAAAATTCGGCTTGAAAAAAGAAGCACTTACTTTTGCACCACATGCTATCGATAATGAACGTTTTGCTATCGATAGGACTGCTGATAGCGTCAGGATCAGAACGAACCTCAATATAGAACCAACAGATAAAATAATATTGTTTGCCGGCAAATTAGAAGAAAAGAAATCTCCGCAATTATTACTGAATGCTTTTTTAAATTTGAATATGCCGGACACGCATTTATTATTTGTAGGTAACGGGGCCTTGGCCACGAGCTTAAAAACAGCTGCAGCCCAAAACAGTAACATTCATTTTCTGACTTTTCAGAATCAGTCGGTCATGCCAGCCATATACCAGGCATCCAACCTTTTTTGCCTGCCCTCCCAGGGACCTGGCGAAACCTGGGGCCTTGCCGTGAATGAAGCCCTTGCCGCGGGCAGGCCTGTACTGGTGTCTGATAAATGCGGCTGCGCCGAAGACCTGGTTAAGCCAGGAATAACCGGTGAAATATTTGAGGCATCTAATCTCGCCGATATTACTGCCAAACTACGACTGCTGATGAAGGATACGGACAAGCTAACAACTCAGGG
>NZ_JBCECK010000081.1:0-23146 GCF_039207105.1 Mucilaginibacter sp. | reverse complement strand
TTCCCGTTAGGAAGCGCGTTTGGTGCTATTGGTTTTCTTTCGCCGTAGCCTTTGGCATAAATACGGCTTTGCTCAACACCTTTTGATATGATATAATCAACACATGCCTGCGCCCGCTCCTGCGATAGTTTATCATTATATTTATCTGAGCCTATTGAATCGGTATGTGAAGCCAGCTCAACTTTGATCTTAGGGTTATCTTTAAGTACGATAACCAGTGTATCTAAAACAATTTTTGATTCGGGTCTTAACGTAGCCTTATTAAAATCGTACAATACATTTTTAATCAGGATAGGTTTATCAACAGTAAACGCCTGCAAGCAAATCTCAGGGCTTTCCAGTGTATCTTTATTCATGCGGCCACTTGCA
Source organism: Mucilaginibacter sp. (assembly GCF_039207105.1). Lineage (GTDB taxonomy): Bacteria > Bacteroidota > Bacteroidia > Sphingobacteriales > Sphingobacteriaceae > Mucilaginibacter. The sequence goes on along the minus strand of NZ_JBCECK010000081.1, from coordinate 22,777 downwards.
GGTACAGGAACATTTTTAGCAAAATAACCTGTTTTTTCAAGCCTTAAGCTATAAGGGCGCTTGTTGGTTACCTCAAACGCGTAACGTGCATCCTTACCAACAACAACCTGTTTTATAGTATCTTTTGATAACGAATCAATAAAACTTACTTTAGCCCCTGCAAGCGGTTTACGGGTATCGCAATCAACCACGATACCAGAAAATACATGGCTTGCGTTAACAGCTCCAAACAAAGCTAAACAGCATTCCGACTCCCGGTCTGAACTGAGATAGTATTTACGAGCATCATCATGATTTGGCAAATAATACAGATCATCCTTAGCCGAATTCATCGGGTAGCCCATATTTTTAGGCTCGCTCCACTTATCAAGCTTGCTGAAACTTTCAAAAAAGTCGAACCCTCCTAAACCAATAAACCCTTTTGAACTGTATACTAATCTTTTATTTGGCAAATCATAGTAAGGAGCTTCTTCATCAAAGGAAGTGTTGATTACGTTACCCAGGTTAGTTGAGTTTGTGGCATCGCCGTTAAAATCAAGGTAGCAAACCCAAATATCATCGCCACCCTGGCCGCCGGGTTTGTTAGAAGCAAAGAACATACGCAAGCCATCGGCCGTTACAAATGGTTGTATCGAATTAAATCCTTCTGCATTTACATTGCTGTTCATCTTTTTAGGCGCGCTCCAGGCGTTATCAACCCAGCTGCTGTAATAAATAGCATGTATGGTTTTACTACCTTCCTTATACCAGCGGGTATAATACATTCTTTTACCGTTTTCGCTAAATGAAGGTGTTCCGTATTCTAATTCCTTTTTGCTTTCATCTCCTTTAAACTCCACAACCTCAGGCGTACCTGGTTTATCTTTACTTAGAGTATAAATCCTGTTCAGGTGCTTTTTATCGTTCTTAACAAATCTTGATGAGGTAAAAAAGCTATTTCCATCACGCTGTATCAATGAATAGTCAGACCCATCTGAGGTAAAAGGATCTTTTAATTTTACTACTTCAAGCAATAAAGGATATTGGTATTCTTCTTTGGCAAACCTGCAGTTCCTGATCTCCTTTTTTGCAATATCAATGTATTTGCTATCACCCTTATACGTTGAAGTAAACTGCTCTAACTGTTTAATGGCATTATCAAAATGCTGCGTGGCCCTCAGGCACACACCATACCAAAGCCGTGCTAAGGGATACTTTGTTTCATAGTTTTCATCTATTACTTTCAGGTACCAGCCTTCGGCCTCCTGGTAATTTTCATATAAACGGTATGATTCTGCCAGTTGAAAGCATATATAAGCCCTATCTTCTTTCTTAGCCGGTTTTTTACTTGTTTTTTCACCCGCGTGATAAGGTATGGCTTGTACCAATGTAAGGCTTAAGCCTTCAGCTGCTCTTTTATAGTAAAAGGCGGCTTCGTAATAATCTTTATTATTAAATGACTTATCTCCGTAAACTTTAGGATTGTCCTTACTATATTGGGCATTAGCACCCTTGAAGATAATCAGGATAAGTATTGTAGTAAATATTTTCTTCATGTTGATAAAGTTTAAAGCCTTGGGCAAATTGCATCGGGCTCCTGAATACGTTTGCGGAAAACATAACTAATAGATAGCTCAATACCGCCATTTCCAGATGTGGCCCGGGTAAGTGATGAAGTATTAAAATCATAGCTTGCTCCTATGATCAAGCTATTGATGTGATACCCTACGTTGGCTATTGCCGCATCCTTAAAACGGTACATACCACCCAATATTAAACCTTTATCATCTTGTAGTTTTAATTCAGAGTAAGCACCAACGGCTTTCTCTTCGGCCTTTTGCTGCCTCATATATATGGCATGCGGAATAATATCAAAATAATCAGAAGCTTTTATACGTACCCCAGCATGCAGCGTATATCTGAGCGGTATTTTACTGGTGCTACCATCAACCGCAAACGGATCTTTTGAACGCGAAAGGTGACCGACACTTATACCACCAAACAGGTTGGCGTTATGTACAGGATCTCCATCATAATAAAAAACACCCGCACCTGCATCAAAAACGGTTGCGTTGGTATTCAGGAAATTCTCATTGCTGGGCATAGTAGGGTCAAAACCGCTTGTAGGATTAAACTGGCTACCAAACTGCGCCTTTGCCGGATCAAAGCTGCGGTTAATAACACCAGCCTGCACACCAAAGCTTACTCGTTTATAACCATCATTTGATACCGCGATAGCGTAACCAAAGGAGCCATAAGCTGCAAAATAATTATAACCTACATCGCCAGCGGCCTGGTTAAGCACGTTGAACCCTACACCTACTTTATCAGTAGGTTTAAAATCAACAGACAGCGCTCCGGTTTGGTAAGCATTGTTGATAGTTGCATACTGATTTTTAAAGTTCGCGTTGATACGTGTATCACCATTAATCACACCGGTTAAGGCAGGGTTCAGGTATAGCGGATACGCGTAATATTGCGAAAAGTGAGGGTCTATCTGCGCTTTTAGTTGGCTTATTGCCCCTATCTGAAGCAGTATAGCCATGATAAGTATAATTCTTTTTTTCATAGTGTTTATAATTGTGATCGGCTATAATGTGCTGTATGATGGTTTTTATCACATCATACAGCACTTCTGCCCACCTTAACGTAATAGCGTAACTGTACCTTTCTTTTTCACTACCTGACCATCATTCATGGTGGCCTCAACGTAATAAACATATACGCCTACCGGCTGATTAGTGCCTTTATAAGTACCATCCCATCCGCTGGCTTTACTGTTTGATGTAAATTGCAGCTCACCCCACTGGTCATATATCGATATCTTTAAGCTCTTGATCGCGTTACCGTATACAAATAGTACATCGTTGCTGCCATCGCCATTAGGAGTAAACACATTCGGTATAAATAATCCGTTGCCAAATGGATTGCTTGATGTACCGGTAACCGCAGCTGAGTTGGCACTTTGCTGACAATCAGAGTTACCGTTAGCGCGCACAATAATGGTTACATCCTGAGCCGGTTGCAAGCCTGTTACGGTGTGCGTTAAACCCGTTGCACCCGAGCTTGGCGTAATAAAGTGCTGTCCGTTATCAACACTTACCTGATAACCGGTAGCTCCGGTTACAGCCTGCCATGCAAAGGTTACACTTGAAGGTGTAGTTGCGTCAACTGTAACTACCGGTGCGGTCAGCGGCCCAAGTACAGTAACCGTTACCGGCGTTCTTACTGTAGATACGCAACCTCCTGCCACTTCGGCTTCTGCATAATATGTAGTAGTAGCTGTTAGCGTTGGTGTTGTAAAGCTTGTTCCGGTTGCTAAGGCTGTGCCGCCTGTTGCATCGGCATACCATTTTATGCCAGCTCCTGGTGTAGCACTTGTAGCTGATACCGTGGTTGCCGATCCTGGACATACTGATGTTCCCTCGGTGCTGGCCTGTGGTGCCATTGGTGCCGATGTTACGTTAACTGTAACACTGGTACGTGAAGCTGACGGACAACCTGTAACATTTACAGCCTCTACAAAATACATGGTGTTTGTATTAAGTACCGGTGTGGTAAAGCTTGTACCTGTTGCTAAAGCTGTGCCGCCGCTTGCCGAACTGTACCAGTTGTAAGTAAAGCCTGTTTGCGGATTAGCTATAGTTAAGGTTGCCTGACCACCCTGGCAATTACTGATCGAATTACCATTTACAAGTGCAGGTGCATCTGGCGCGTCAACTGCCACTACCTGTACACTGGCCAGTGTAGTGCTTGCGCATGAACCACTTACCGCCTCTACATAATAGGTTGCATTAGCGTTAACCGGTCCGGTTGTGAAAGTTTGGCCTGTATTTACCAAAGTGGTTTTTGAGGCTGATGTATACCAGTTATAGGTTAATCCTGACTGAGGTGAAGCCACTGAAATTTGTGTTGAACTTCCGCGGCATACCTTTACCGGCGACTGTACCGTAAACGTTGGTGTACTTGGTTGTACGGTTACCGTAACATTAACCGGAACCCTGTTTGATGGGTTACAGCTTTGAGGATTAACAGCCTCAACATAATAAGTAGTATTAGCGGTTAATACAGGAGTGTTAAAGCTTGAGCCTGTGCCAATTGCGCTTCCACCTGTTGGCGCTGTATACCAGCTATAAACAGTACCCGAAACAGGGTTGGTTATATTCAGCGTGGTAGCACTGTTTTGACAGGTGGTCAATCCGGCTGCATCAACTGCAGGGTCAGGCGCTTGAGTGTTATCAATAGTAATTGTTATAGCACCACGTGTTCCGGATGTACAACCTGTTGCATCAGTTACTGCTTCAACATAATAAGTTGTAGTACCAGTTACTGCCGGTGTTGTAAATGGTATACCTGTAAATACTGGTGTACCACCTGTTGCCTGAGTATACCATTTAAAGGTAACTCCTGTTGAAGGTGTAGCCGTTGCAGTTAATACTGCGAAAGCTCCCGAACATACAGCCGGTGTTGATGAACCGCCCTGAGCTACAGGCACCGGTGTTGACGGTAATTGATTAATGATCACATCAACAGCAGTACGACTTGATGATCCGCATCCACCGGCATTTACTGCTTCGGCATAATAAGTTGTATTAGATGTTAATACAGGCGTAACGAAGGTTGAACCATTACCTGTGGTTTGCAGCGGTGTACCACCAGTTGCAGTAGTATACCAGTTATAGGTAAACCCTGCTTGTGGATTAGCAATATTCAAAGTAGCCTGACTACCAGCACATGTTGGCACAGAAGATCCACCCGCAATTACCGGCGCGGCTGGTGCCGGATCGATAGTAACCTCGGCCTGGGTACGGGCAATGCTGCTACAGCCTGTAGCGTTTACTGCTTCTACAAAAAAGTCGGTAGTTGCTGTTATTGGGTCGGTTTTGTAAGGGTTACCTGTAAATAACAGGTTTCCGGTGTTATCATACCATTTATAAGTTATACCAGGTATAGCAGTTACTGATATGGTTGCAGAGCTGCCTAAACATACCGCAGCGTTTGAAGCCAATACCGGGTTAGCAGGTATATTGTTAACCGTAACAGGTACCCTGGTACGAGCCGAAGAGGTACAACCATTTCCATTTGATGCCTCAACCCAATAAACCGCATCAGCTGTTAAAACAGGTGTAGTAAAGGTTGTACTTGTGCTGCTTTGTAACGGAGTACCGCCGGTTGCCACATTGTACCAGTTGTAAACCAGCGCTGGCTGTGGATTTTGAATAGTTAAAGTTGCACTTGTTCCCGAGCAAACCTGATTACCACCCGCAGGTGTAACCACTACCGGCGGAGTAGGTATAGCCAATACGTTTATAGTAATTGATCCGCGTGTTGAGCTGGTACAGTTGGTAGTACCATTGGCAATCACCGCTTCAACAAAATAAGTTGTATTGGTAGTAAGATTACTTACCGTGAAGCTTGCTCCTGTGTGTACAAGATTCCCTAACGTTGCGGCGTCATACCAGTTATACGTAACACCTGGTGTTGCATTGGTAACTGTAATAGTAGTACCGCCTCCGTTACATACGGTATCGGCAGCAGCACTTAATGTTGGTGTTACAGGTACCGAATTTGGTGTTACGGTAACCGCTGTACGGCCGCCAGTATTAATACAACCTGAAGTTGAGTTTGAAGCTTCAATATAGTAAGTTATAGCTGCCGTAATAGCCGGGGTCGGGAAGTTAACTCCCTGATGTACTGATGTGCCTCCGGTTGCAGAAGTATACCAATTATAATCCACACCTGATTGTGGTGCATCAACAGCTAATGTTGCAGGACTGCCTAAACAAACTGATACATTAGGAGAGCTTACACCTGGTTGTAAAGGTAACTGGTTAACCGTTACAGGAACAGCCTTTCTTGTTGGATTTGCACAAGAACCACCAGTTGCAGATACCGCTTCTACATAATAAGTAATATTGGATATTGGCGACGCGCTGAAAGCAGCGCTATTAGCCAATAGCAAGTTACCACCTGTTGGTGCATCGTACCAGTTAATGATGGCACCAGTGGTATTGGTAACCGTTAATGTAATAGGCTGCCCTGCGCAAATAGCTGCATATGGAGCAACTATTGGCGTAGGCGGTAACGGTGTTACGTTAAGCTCTGCTTTTGCTCTGTTAGGATTAACGCAGCCACTTGATGTACGGCTGGCTTCAACATAATAGGTAGCAGAGGCCGTTGGGCTTACAATAGAGAAGCTTGTACCGGTATTAACGAGTGTACCGCCTACCGCAGCGCTGTACCATTTATAAGTTACGCCGACCCTTGCATTGCTTACGGTAAATACGGCCGGGCTACCTGCGCAAACTGCTACTGTAGATACCTGTAATGTTGGCGCTTCTACCTGCTTACTTGCGTAATAAATATTTAAGCTGTTGAATATTGATGCTATACCTGCTGTTAACCGAATCTCCACTGCTGTAAATGCCGTTTTAGGTGCAAATTTCACAATAGCGGTTTGTCCACCAGTCAAAATATCAAGTTTCAATAAATTGCTTCGCAGATCAATGCGGTCATTATTAAACGTATTACCATTAAATGAAGCTATCTGGAGCTGGCTAAGTACATCTGCGCTTGCCAAACTCGCGGGCACTGAAATCTTTACACTTACCGTATCCCCAACATTGCCTGCATCGCTGAATATTAATCTTTGCGCTACGTATCCTCCTCCAACAGACAATGTCAAATTCAATGTGCTAAAGTTTGTAATATTCTGATCTACAGCATTATCACCATTATCTACACCACAGCCACCACAAAGAATTCCATTATTCACATCAGGCAATTGAGTTGATGCAAAATCGCAGGAAGTTACAAATATTGGATTTACCGTAATGGTGAATGGCGTACGTGCAGAACTGGTACAACCAGTAGTTGAGGATACCGCTTCGGCATAGTACGTTGCATTTGATGTTAAAGCCGGAGTTGTATATGAAGAAGAAGCTGTTTTTATTGCAGTTCCTCCTGTTGCTGAAGTATACCAGTTTATAGTAGTTCCAGGAGTAGTTGATACCGCTGTTAAAGTAGCCGTTCCCCCTGAGGTTATCTGGCCTCCGGCCGGATTAGCGGTAATAGTTGGAGCAACAGGTAATGGGTTAACCGTTACGGTAACCGAACCCCTTGATGTACTTGTACAGGTACCGCCTGCAGAAACCGCCTCAACATAATAGGTTGTAGTAGCAGTTAAATTCGGCGTGGTAAAGGTAGCCTTATTAGTGGCAAGCGCAGTACCGCCTGTTGCAGCAGCATACCAGTTATAAGTAACACCCTGTTGTACCGGAGATACTGTTAGTACCGCAAATGAACCCGAACAAATTGGAGGCGCTGCGGCTAATACAGGTACCGCAGGTGTTTGTGTTACAGTTGCCGTTACCTTGGTACGGGCAGAACTGCCGCAGGTTCCTGCAACAGCTTCAACATAATAATCAGTGGTTGAAGTTAAGTTTGGTGTTGTAAAGGTAGTCGTGTTAGTAGCAAGCGCTGTGCCACCTGTTGCCGCAGGGTACCAGTTAAAGGTAACACCGCTAACTGCCTGGGCAGTAAAGGAAGTTGACGTACCAGAGCACACTTGTTTGTTTGCCGCGGTAACTACAGGCAGTGCCGGAGCTGGCGTAACGGTTACCGTGGCCGGTGTACGTATAGCCTGCGCGCAACCACTTCCTGTACGGCTGGCTTCGGCATAGTATGTTGTAGTTGAAGTTAATACCGGTGTCGCAATTGTAGCGCCGGTTCCTACCAGTGTGCCTCCTACTGCCGCCGTATACCATTTGATGGTAACGTTAGCCGGTACAGGACTGGCCGTTAAAGTACCGCTTGTACCCTGGCAAATGGTGTTACCTGTAGCATTCGGAACAATAGGTTTTGCTACGGATTGATAAGCGTCATAAACGTTTACCGCACTTAATAGAGTCGCCACACCTCCGTTAAAAGTTACCTTAACGGCATTAAACGCTTTTGTTGCTGCAAACGTTACCCTGAAACGGCTTGTTCCATTAAGCAACCTGACAGTCAATAATGTGCCATTTACTGTAAATTGATCACCATTATCAACTCCATTATTGAGAGTGCCTATTTGAATATTTGAAAGCAAACTAACATCGGCCAATGAGCCCGGGATACCCAAATCAACCGTTACACTATCACCCGCGATACCTGCATTGGCAAAACCTAAAGTTTGTTGCGATGAGCCATTTGCTAAACTTATTGGTATGTGTATTTGAGAGAATGAGCTGCCATTATTATCTATCGCATTTTGAGGCTCAGTTGTACCGCAGAATAAGCACAAATTATCAGACGAATTTGTTTGTGAAATAGCGGCGTCGCAAGGTACAGGGCTTGTACCTGTTGGGGTTACATTAACTATACCAGCTGCTCTTGTAGCTGATTTTACACCTGTAGCAGTTATAGATGATTCTGCATAGTATGTTGTATTGGCAAACAGGTTCGGAGTTGTAAAGTTAGCCCCTGTAAATATACTTGTACCTCCGGTTGGAGTTGTAAACCAGTTAAACACTGCACCCGGAGTTGTTGATGAGGCGGTTAAACTGCCTGCAGCACCTGTGTTAACAGTTTGCGTTGGTGGATTTACTGCCACATCGGGTATTACAACAGGCTGTGTAACCGTAATAACTACCGGTGTACGCGTGGTACTTACGCAACCTGAAGCCAGTGTGCTTTCAATATAATAAGTTGTAGTTGCGTTTAATACCGGAGTGGTAAATGGACTACCGGTAAATATAGCGTTGCCGCCTGTTAAAGTAGTGTACCATTTAAATATAACACCAGTTGTAGCTGATGCTGCTGTAATAGTGGCTGTTCCGCCGGCTGTTATATTTCCGCCGTTAGGACTTACACTAAAGGTTGGTGCCGCCGGTATAGGGTTAACAACCCCGTCGGCTTTGGTACGGGCCGGGCTAACACATCCGTTTGCTGATGCTTCTACCCAATAAGATGTATTGGTAGTAAGCGGCGGGCTTGTAAATTGTGATCCGGTAGCCAATGGCGAACCGCCTGTCGCAGCCGCATACCAGGTATATATTACACCATTCTGAGTTGGCGACACGGTAAACGTAGCGCCGGAACCAGAACATACCGGAACTGAAGCTTGTGCCAATACCGGATTAACAGGTGCTGCAGTAACGTTAACGGTTACCGCTACCCGGTTAGGGTTAGCACAACCGGTAGCAGTGCGGCTGCTTTCTACATAATAAGTAGCGGTTGCATTTAATACAGGTGTTGTAAATGAGGTGCCGGTTTTTAAAGTAGTACCACCGGTTGCCGCAGCATACCAATTGTAAGAAACCCCTGTACGAGAGTTAGTAACCGCAAAGGTAGCAGTATTACCTGCGCAGATAGATTTAGCCTTAGCATCTACAGCCGGCAACTCAACCTGCTTAGTTGCATAATAAATATTTACACCAGTTAACGCTGAGACCAAACCACCATTAAGTCTGACCTCAACACGATCAAACGCTGCTTTGGGAACAAATTTTATAATGGCTGTTTGTTTATCTGCCAGGATACTAAGTGTTAATAAGCTGCTGTTTAAATCGATACGGTCATTATTATAAGTACTCCCGTTATACGAAGCTATTTGCAATTGACTTAAAACACTTGCTGAAATAAGCGTTGCCGGAAGAGCAATCTTAACCCTTACAGTATCACCAACAACACCTGCATTGCTGAATATTAATTGTTGCCCATAATTTGCACCTACTAAGCTAAGAGGAACAACTATCTGGCTAAAATCGGTCGTATCAGAGTTAACGGCGTTGTCCCCAGAAATTACAGCACAATTAACACAGAGTAAACCGCTACTCACAACAGGTAATTGTGTTGATGCGAAATCGCATGATGTTGAGAATATCGGGTTTACGGTAATGGTTACCGCTGTACGTGTATCGCTGATACAACCGGTGCCGCCTATAGCCTCAACATAATAAGTTGTGTTTGATGTTAAAGCAGGAGTGGTAACTGTAGCACCTGTAAGTACCGCGGTACCGCCTGTTGGTGCCAGGTACCATTTATAGGTAGTTACACCTGGAGTAGTTGAAGATGCGGTTAAAGTAGCAGTTTGGCCGGAGGTAATTTGTCCGCCTGCCGGGTTAACCGATACAGTAGGCGCAACGGGTGTCGGATTAACCGACACATCCGCTTTTGCCCTCGTTGAGCTGGTACAGCCCCCTGTTGACACAGCTTCAACGTAATATGATGTACTGGCAGTTAATGCCGGAGTAGTATATGATGATCCTGTAGCTACAGGAGTTCCGCCGGTTGGAGTGGTGTACCATATATAAGTAGTATTTGGCACAACCGTTGATACCGCTACCACCGCTTGTGAACCTGAACAGATTTGTTGTGGAGTTGTTGGTACAATCGGCATAGCTGGCGGCGGGGTTACATTAGCCGTTACTTTGACACGGGCTGATGTACCGCAAGTTGCTGATACCGCCTCCACATAATAAGAGGTGGTAGCAGTTAATACCGGCGTAGTAAATTGCAGTTGGTTAGTGGCCAATGCAGTACCACCTGTTGGCACATTATACCAGTTAAAGGTAACACCGGTAACAGCGGCAGCTGTAAACACGGCTGGCTGCCCTGAACATATGGTAGTAGTTAGATTTACAGATGGCGGAGCAAGAGCCGGCGTAACGGTTACCGTAACCGGGGTACGCACCGGCTGCGCGCAACCATTTACGGTGCGACTGGCTTCGGCATAATAAGTTGTAGTTACACTCAATACAGGTGTAGCGAACGTATTACCTGTATGCAGGGCTGTACCTCCTGTTGCTTGAGCATACCATTTGATGGTTACATTGGCCGGTACCGGATCGGCAGTTAAGGTACCGCTTGTTCCCTGGCAAATGCTGATCCCTGAAGGATTAGCCAGAACCGGCGCAGCAACAGACCGATAAGCGTCATAAACATTTACCGCATTTAATAAACCGGCGAGGCCCGAGTTAAACTGAATCTCGACACCATCAAAAGCATGTGTAGCTTTAAAGGCAACCCTGAAGCGGTTTGTGCCGTTCAGCAAAGTAAGATGCAGCAATGAGCCATCTACCGAGAAGCGATCATTATTATAAGTAGGGCCACTATAAGTAGCGATGTTAATTTGTGATAATACACCAACATCTGCCAGCGAACCCGGGATACCCAGCTCCACAACAACGCTATCTCCAATAATACCTGGGGTGGCAAATTTTAACAATTGTTGTGCAGATCCGCCCAGTAAACCTACTGGAACATGTATTTGTGAAAATGAATTGCGATCATTATCAACGGCAGCTGCTCCATTACTGATATCGCAAAACAAACAGACGCCGTTAATGGTTGGAGTTTGCCCTGTAGCAGCATCGCAAGCTACCGGATCCGATCCGGCATTAATTACATTAACTACCGCAGGAGCACGTGTGGCCGACTTAGCACCGGTGGCTGTAACTACAGCTTCGGCATAATAAGTGGCGTTGCCAAATACCGGCGGTGTTACATAAGTTGCACCTGTAAATATAGGCGAACCACCTGTTGGTGTTGTATACCAGTTAAATACCGTTCCCGGAGTGGTTGAGCTGGCAGTGATAGTTCCTGTTAAACCTGCGTTAACTGATTGTGTTGGCGGATTTACAGAAATATCAGGTATTACTACTTGTGTTACGTTCACCGGCACAACAGTTCTGTCTGGTGATACGCAACTGCCTAATGATGCTTCGGCATAATAAGTTGTATTAGCACTCAGCGCCGGAGTAGTAAAAGTACTTCCGGTAAATACAGGTATACCTCCGGTTGGCTGGGTATACCATTTTATAGTAGCTCCGTTTACTACGGTAGCTTTGAAGGTAGCGGTTTCGCCTGCCAGTATAGTAGAGTTCGGCGGCGTAACAACCGGTTTCACCGGGGCATCATTCACGGTTACCGGTACAGGCACACGTACCGGGCTTGCACAGCTACCGTTACGATTGTACTCAACATAATAAGTAGTATTGGCGGTTAATGCCGGTGTGGTAAACGTTGCACCATTATTGGTAGAGGCTAATGCAGTGCCTCCTGTTGGTGTAGCATACCATTTATAAGTTCCGTTAGCAGGATTAGGCGCAGTTATATTAATAGTAGCAGTGCCTCCTTTACAAATTGAAGGAGCGGCTGAATCAAATACCGGTGTAGGATACTCCTGTACAGCATAGAAAACCTGCAATGTTGGAAGCAGCGCAATACCACCTTTTATTGATACCCTTACACGGTCATAATTGCCGGTAGCAGGTACAGTTACCGAATAGCGATTAGTTCCCCCTAATAAACGTAAAGTAAGCAGGTTACTGTTAAGCGGATAGCTGTTTACAAGGGTATTTCCATTATAAACATCTATTGTGATACCACCTAATACATTTACATCTAATAAGCTACCTGGGCTTTGCAGTACCAGTCTGATCTTATCACCTGCAAAGCCAGGCTGTTGAAATTGAAGTGTTTCAAAAGAAGATGTATTAAGCCCAACGCCTACAAATATAGTTGATGCAGTAGTAGTATCGGCATCGGTAGCCAATTCCTGTGAATTGACACCGCACAATAAGCATAGGCCGGTTGTTCCCTGAGATGGAGTATTAGCAAATGTACATGGTGCACTGCTATTGTTAACACCTACGTTAATAGTGATAGCGGTACGATTTACCGATTCGCAACCGGTAGCGTTAACAGCAGCAACATAATAAGTAGTAGTGCTGAACAGCGCTGGTGTAGTATAAGGGTTACCGGTAAATATTGGAGTGGCTGCACCAACCGCTGCATACCATTTATAGGTAATACCTGTTTGCGCGTTGGTTACACTTATGGTAGCCGTTTCGCCTGAATTGATGTTAGTACTATTTACCCCAAGCACAGGATCAGCCGGTTTTGGTGTTACCGTAACGTTGGCCTGTACACGGGTAGCGCTTGCACAACCGGTAAGATTAACAGCTTCGGCATAATAGCTGGTATTGGCGTGCAATGCCGGGCTGGTAAAGTTTTGACCTGTATAAAGCAGGTTACCACCTGTGGCGGCATCATACCAGTTATAAGTTTGGCCGGCTACAGGAGATGCTATGGCCAACACCGCAACGTCGCCATCACAAATAGTTGTGTTTGGCGCGGTTAACGTAGGTACAACAGGCGCGGCGTTTATAGTTGCCGTTACTTTGGTACGTGTGGCACTTACGCAGGTACCGCCAACTACAGCCTCAGCATAGTAGCTGGTTGTTGCAGTTAAGTTGACTGTATTGAAGGTATTACCCGTAAATTCCAATGTGCCTCCGGTTGCTGCAGTATACCAGTTAACCGTAACGTTATTTACAGGCGTTGCTGCAAATACCGCGGGCGAGCCCGGGCATATGGAAATATTAGGATTAACAACTACGGGCGCTGCCGGAACCTGGTTAACATTAACAGTTACCGCAGCACGGTCAGACGCGGTTGCGCAGCCTGGCCTTGTAGCCGATACATAATAAGTAGTATTCGCGGTTAAAGCCGGAGTAGTATAAGTGGCATTGGTTGATACTGGCGTACCACCTGTTTGTTGAGTATACCAACTAAATGTAGTACCAGGTACAGTTGATGTTGCGGTTAAAGCAATAGTACTGCCCGAACATAGTTGAGGGTTGGTTACAGCAACATTATTAACCGTAATAGTAGGTTTTGGTATAACTACTTCGGCCTCATGCAGGTTCAGGGTTGATAAAACACTGGCTATGCCGCCCAGCCTGAGCTGAACACGATCGAACACCTTAGCAGGTGCAAAGGTAACCTGTACGCGCTGTCTGTTATTGGTCAAATCAAGCAAACGCAAACGGAGCAAAGAGCCGGTTAGCTGCTGGGTATCATGATTATCTGTATTTCCGTTAAAGCTTGAAACGGTAATATTGGTAAGCAGCCCTACATCTAACAAAGCTTTTGGTAGCGACAGCGTAAGGCGTATCGAATCGCCTACTGTTGAGGCTGATTGAAAAACAATGGTTTGCTGGGCAAATGCGCCTAACGCGCCTACACCCGCGTTTAGAGTTGACGCGGTATTAATATTGCCATCAATAGCGTTTTGCGGATTTTGCACCCCACCTATATCTAAACCCAACCCAAGCAATGCCGATGATACACCATGCAATTCGTCATAAGCCGTATTACATACAGGCGCGCTTGGAGTTGTGTAAAAGGCATCATATAAATATATACTGCTTAAGGCACCCAATAAGCCACCACTAAGCGTTACCCTTACCCTGTCATAAGCAGTTGTTGGCGAAAATATTAGCTCTAACTGGTTATTATTACTTGCTACGCTGGCCAATGTTGGCGCAGTAACAGATGTACCAGCCACACTCCCATTATACGGAGTAATAACTACACCACCTAATGCAGTAACATCAAGCAGGTTATCGCCGGTTCCTAATTTTATAGTTAAAGGAGTATTGGCAGGAACCTGAGCCGGGAATATCAGCTCCTGGTATGTTGCAGCCAACAAACCAACGGCCACATTTAACGTAGAGTGAGTTTGCAGATTTCCATCTTTTGCATTAAGCGAATCAGTAACCACGCAGTTTACACAAAGCAGACCGGTAGCCCCGGTTTTTTGGTCAGTCGCGAAATGTCGTTGTGCGAAGATATTGCTTGATACACACAATAACAGGCATAAGGTAATTATGTACCTGCTATAAAAGGTAAAGGTTTTCATGCAAATGTAATTAAGGATAGGTGTAAATAGTTACACCCTCCAAAACTACGCAGCACATGAAGATAATTATTAATACACTTTATTCACTTATAAGCAATCATTTTCATAATATTCACGAAATAATTAACTGTTCATTTTGTTCATTAAATATTATTTTAAAACCTATGTCTCTATATTGAACGTAAACACACTAAATAGTGGCTAATAAAGCATATTTCGCTATATATGCTTGCAACATTAATTGATATTTTCCCCGTATAATAATTACGTTCGATTAATTGTATTAACAACAAGAACTGTGCCCCAATTAATTGAGTATTTATAACACAACACCTAACTGCGTAATCTTATGATATCCTTTTCACCAATTCAATTCGAAACGTTGAAATCACGTGTGCTCGCTAATGCTAACATCAGGAGCATTACACCGGGCGATTGTAAGGCGCTTGCATTACAGATCTATGTTAAAACTAAACTAACTGTGAGCGAAACCACTTTAAAACGAGTATACGGTTTTGCATACAGTAAGTTCAAGCCTTCGCTGTTCACCATTAACGTTATGGCCAAATATTGCGGCTTTGAGGGTTGGGATAATTTTTGTGAACAGGAAAGTTTACCTGCCGATAAATTACAGAATGAACATATTGACTGGAAAACCCTTAGTTATAATGCGGCAAAAATTACACACTTTACATTACAAGCTTTAAAAAATCGCTCAGGCATTCCATTTAATCAAACCATTCGCCGCAAATTCATTAATGATCACTTTGATGAATTTTTAAGGGGCGATTATACAGCCACGGTATTTGCCGCGCCATCAGGCTACGGAAAAACAATTGGCCTTTGCCACTGGATAGATGAAAAATTAGAATCAGGCAATAACGATATTATTCTATTTTTTAGCAGCAGCGCCTTAATGAATGTTTTTTTAAGCGGCCGTGATCTTAATGACTGGCTGCTTGCCCTACTCGGATATTCAAAAGAGGAAGACATAGAGGCATTGTTTGATATCAGTAAACGTAATGGAGGCAGGTTTTATCTCATTATTGATGGCTTTGATGAACATATGTTCAAGAACGACCAGTTTGAACTTGTTTTGACCCAGCTTATGGATATTTTTTCTTTTTACCAATCACATGAATGGTTTAAGCTGGTTTTAACCATGCGCTCTGCCAACTGGATCAACAATAAACACAATATGGAGTTTGGCCTGGATAACTGGTATACCGGATTTATAACAGACCATGACCTTACTACAAACGTGCCGCTATTCAATATTCAGGAAATAAGAGATCTGTGCCGTACCATAAATCCAGACGCTCAAAATTTTATTGCCGTTGACGTTGCTAATAATTTTAATCACCCCTTATATTTTCAATTTTACTACAAGCAACATAAAAACAATTTTTCGCTCAATAATATTGATAACATATCCATATATGAGCTCATTTCCATATTTATACTGAATAAAGTTTATTTGGGTCATTATGCTACCGAAAAGGTGCTGTTACTTAAAGGCCTGGTAGATGAAATGGATATTAAAAGCGGCGTATATGAACTTGATAAGTTTAAATGCAATGATAAACTTAAGCAATATAGCCAGGCTTACTATGAACTATTAAGTATAGGCTTTTTAAAGGAAGTAAATTCAAGCAACAACTTTCAGTTTAAAACGCTGGTGCAGTTTGGCAATAATAACTTTTTGCAGTTTACCATAGCAAAAAAACTACTCATTGAAAACAACCAGCGGTTTGATCTCAGCCTGATCAAAACCATTAATAATACCTTTAATAATAATGAGCATAAGCTACCTGTAATAAAATGGTGTGTAATGCATGCCGTAAAAAATGGGCAACAGGAAAGCTTTGAACTTGTAGCCCAAATTAATTTCGATGCTAAAGAAAAATCAGAACTGATACTTTTTTTAGGTGACCTGCTTCAAAGAATTTGTTTTGGCAATGCTGATACTGAGGCTACAGCAAACTTTTTTAAGCAGGACTGCAGCGACGGGCTATTCTACTACTTTTTCGGACTGGAGTTTATTCACACAGATTATAAAAGGGCCTTACAAACGTTATTAAAATTTGAACTTTCCAACCATAAAAAAGTACTTACTTATACTGCTTTGGCAACTATAGCTATACTTCAACTGGATATTACTCAGCTGGAAAATTATTTAACAAAATTAAAAGCATTTCAGCAGCATGATTTTCAGCAATTTGCCATAAACCCTTTACATTGCCTGAACGCTATTTATCAATACCTTAAGTATGGTATAATCAGGAAAGACTTTTTTACAGAGATAACCAGGTTCTATTTTAATCCGCCAAAACGTAGTGAAAGTGCTTATGATAAGAAAGCCGATGACCTTATTTATCTTTTAGCAACTTATTCTACATCTATCTGTCAGAAACCCCTTAAAACGTTAAGGCTTATCAATGCTTTCAATAAAACAAACACCGAACCAGCATTTGCTTACACCTTCTTTTTAAAAATAGCGGCAGCCGACAAATATTTTTTACTGGAAGAAAAACATAAATTACAAGATGTCTGTGACTCCGTTTCCATATCACATAAACAGGAGGAATACTTGTTCACCCCCTTTATGAAATCACTTCTTTATGGGCTAAAAATAAAGCATGCTATTTTAAATACCGATTATTCAACTATTAACGGATACATGAATTGCTTAACCCAGGTTTCAGACGAATCGGGAAATAAACTATCAAAACTGTTTATTTATTTCACCGTTTTAAACAGCGAACAACTGATGAATCTTGATCCACAGCTATACAAACAAGTATCCTATAACCTCACCAAATTATTACGTGAGTGCGGTTTAAATCCCGATATTTTTGTAAAGCAAAACAAACAGGAGGCTCTGGCGGTAAAGGTGAAAGTAAATCATTAAGCTGCAAAGCTGTTTACTTACCGCCGGCAATGCTTGCCCTTACCTTTTTTACCTCTGAGGCGGTAACCAAACTGCTGTTATTGCCAAAGTTATTACGGATATAGGTAAGTATCTGTGCAATTTGATTATCGCTCAAAAAATTGTGCTTGGGCATTACACTGTTATAAGGTACATTTTTAACTTTAACCGGACCCTCAAGGCCATTAAGCAACACTCTTATGGCCAGGTCCTTTTCCATAAACTTGCCTCCGGTAACCCATTCGGAACCAGCCAAAGGCGGAAAAAGATTACCATCTCCTTTCCCGTTTTTTTGATGGCAATTAGCGCAATACATATTGTACAACTTAGCGCCGCCGGTTAGCATAGCGCTTGCCATATTATTGCGCATTACATCGGGCAGTTTAAAACCAGGCAGCTTTTTTCGTTGCTCCATTTTAAGCAACTGGGCTGATGTAAACTTGGTCTTATCGCCCTGGTAAAATATTCGCCATACCCTACCCTTTTCAGTCTCGCTTACATATAAAGAACCATCGGGCCCCATTGATACCCCCATTGGCCGGTAAAGCGCATCGCTTACACTAACCACGGTATTACGGCCTGTAAAACCATCGGCAAAAATTTCCCACTGCCCCGTTGGCGCTCCATTTTTAAACGGCACGAAGCAAACAAAAAAACCAGCCTGCGGATAAGGTGACCGATTGGTTGAGCCATGAAAAGCTATAAAAGCTCCATTCTTATATCGTTCCGGAAACTGGTTGCCCGTATAAAACAACAGATCGTTAGGCGCCCAATGAGCCTGAAAAGCCATAATGGGTTTGGTATATGTGGCACTGTTGCCTTCCTTTTTTCCATCGCCGCCATATTCTGGGTTCAGCATCAGTTTCTTTTTAAAAGGATCGTAATAGTAATATGGCCAGCCTGCATCTGTGCCCTGCTTCACTTTTAAAAATTCTTCGGCCGGTAAAACCGCGCTTTGCCACGGAGTAAATAATTTGGGAAATTGTAACCGCAGATCGTCGCGTCCATGCGCTACTACATATAAACAACTATCGGCTGTGTTCCAGTCCATAGCAACCACACTGCGTAATCCGGTTGCATAGCGTATCCCATCCTTTTGAAGCTGGTTGTGTTTAGCTTCATCAAAGCGCCAAATGCCACCATAATCTTTTAATAATGGACAACCCTTAACACCCATTGAACCTGGTACCCGATTTTGAACCTGGCAGGCATTTGATGGTGCACCGAAAGCCACATACATGTGCCCCTTGTCATCGAACGCGAGAGGCTTTGCATCATGCTCATGCGGGGCATTTTTATCATGCAATATCAATTCCATAGGGCCGGCCGGAACCAACGTTTTCGGGTTTAGTTTGATGCGATAAACATTAACTTCCGAACTGAAATATAAATATCCCTTGTGCACACGCATCCCTGTACCATAAGAGCCTTTATCTTCATAATTGCCAAACTTTTTAATAATATCGGCCCGGCCATCGTGATTGGTATCGCGCAGTACAACATTCCCCCCTATTGAATCCGGAAACCTCAGCTTTACAAAAACATCGCCGTTGGTGTTAACTGCTAAATGACGAGCGCGCCCCTCCAAACTATCCACCACCACTACAGCCCTGAAGTTGCCGGGCAAATATAAGCCGCCATTATTTTTATCCGGAACAGGTAATTTATGCGGATCAGGTATAACGGTGAAACTGAAGATTAAAATGGCGGAAACGGCTGCCAAAAATATAGGGGCGCATTTTTTCATAAAGTATTTAAAGACTTGATTTACCGATATCTCAGCTATAAAGGATTACACGCCCGAAATGTTTAAATGAGGTTATGTTTTTATATATAATGCAAGCATTTACAACTTGTGTATATCTTTACCCGCGTTTTTCCTTTTATAATCCTGATAACTATTTTTAATATAATTGATCAGGTCATAATCATTCATGCTATTGAGTTGCTGTATGGTAGGGCTATAATCAGCTCTGAAATCATCTATTTCATTAGCTTTTACAGGAACAATTTGTTTGATAAGCGAATCATTAAACCGTTTATTAATTTCATTGGCCGTAAGCTCCCGCTTAGCAAAGCGATTGAATCTGCGGGCATCTTTTACCTCGCTTTTAAAGTTCTCGTAAATGAAGGTCATGGGTTTTAAAAACAAGTAATAATAATGAGGTGTACCGGTATAAAAAACGCTCTTTTTCCGGTAGCCTAATTGTGTTTCCCTTATCTCTTGTAGTAATGAATTTTCCTTTACGATAACCTCGGGTAATTCAATAACAGGTTGGAGATAAATTATTTTATCCAGAAGATCTGTCACCACACACTCGCCAGATAAATAACCGGAGCTTGTAAATTGCAAGGTATCTCCAGATATAGCAGCAATGTTAAAAACGCCAACTGTATTTGATTTTACAGCAACTCCGCTGCGTTTATTTAAAACAGCTACATTTCCTAATCTGATATCACCGGCACTTTTAAGCAAGAGTCCTTGTTGTTTTTGAGGTTGCTGCGCTTTAAGCATACCCCAAGAACAACCAATTATGATGCAGATCAATATAGCTGGTTTAAGTTCCATCACTAATAAATTTACTGCAAGTATTTGATTATTAACAAATTTTAACATCTTTTAACTCACTTGCGAATACCAACTTATTTACCCCATTTTGGTGATAGCGTAAATAAATATGCTATCTTATCTTCGCATAAAATTTTATTACTATGCCCACATCAGCTCCAGAAAAAAACAAATTAGGTTTATGGACCAGCACCTCTCTGGTTGTAGGTAATATGATTGGCGCCGGGGTATTTTTAATGCCCGCTGCTATGGCCTCTTTTGGGAGTATAGGTTTGCTGGGCTGGGTATTTTCTGCTATAGGCTCTTTCTTTTTGGCTAAGGTATTCAGTAACCTGAGCAAGCTATTGCCTCACGCCACGGGTGGTCCTTATGCTTACACCCGCACCGGCCTGGGCGATTTTGCAGGTTTCCTGGTAGCCTGGGGATATTATCTGGCTGTTTCCTGTGCTAATGCGGCCATCACCATTTCATTTGTAAGTGCCCTGAGCACATTTTTTCCGGTATTGGCCTCAAGCGCTGTTGCAGCCGTAGCTACCGGCTTATGCACTATTTGGCTGCTTACTTATATTAATACCCGGGGAGTAGTGGCCGGAGGTAAGGTACAACTGATCACCACTATTTTAAAAATTACGCCGTTGGTATTAGTAGCTATTGGCGGCTTATTTTTTATACAGGCCAAAAATTTCGTTCCGTTTAATGGGAGCGGCACATCGGTATATAGCGCATTAACCGCAACAGCAACCATGACTATGTTTGCCTTTATTGGTATTGAAAGCGCCACCGTGCCCTCGGGCAGTGTGGCCAATCCTGAAAAAACCATTCCCCGCGCTACGCTGCTGGGTTTACTGATTGCCACCCTCGTTTATATATTGAGCAGTATAAGCGTGATGGGCATTATCGCGCCTGCGGCGCTACAACGCTCGGTTACTCCGTTTGCCGATGCGGCTGTTGTGATTTACGGCAGCAATGCCCGTTACTGGGTAAGTGCAGGCATAGCCATAGCCGCCTTCGGTTCGCTAAATGGCTGGACACTATTGCAAGGCCAGATGCCGTTTGCCATTGCCAACGATAAACTATTCCCCACAGCTTTTACACGTCAAAATAAAAAGGGCGTGCCTTATGTGGGCATTTTAGTGAGCAGTGTAATGGTATCTGTTTTCATGAGTATGAATTACACCAAAGGATTAGTAGAACAGTTTAAATTTCTGTTGCTCTTATCTTTGTTATCTATATTGATCCCCTACCTGCTGTCGGCAGCCTCCTATTTAATTATCAGGGTAAAACAAAAGCAGGTTAATGGCTTAAGCGGGGCTATAGTGTTAGCAATTCTGGCTTTTGGCTATGCCTTGTGGACCATCGCCGGGACGGGTAAAGACGCCGTTTATTATGGTTTTTTACTGCTGATGGGCGGTATTCCGTTTTATGTATGGCTGGCTTATAAAAAGAATAGTTAAACCTACTGTTATATACTCACCCCGTCTACGCTACGCTTGACGACCCTCTCTCCGGCTTCGCCGCAAAGAGGGTTACCGCCTTTATATTTGTCGCCTCTATACAATTCCCTCTTTCCGCAGTAGGCGAATAGAGGGTGGTCCAGCGAAGCGTAGACCGGGTGAGTCGATGTACACTACTAAAAGCAAAAAACCCACGAAGTTTTGAAAACTTCGTAGGTTTAATTATCTACGATTAGAAATTATCAAATTTTATTTTTCGTTCGACATAGAATAAGGTACATCTTCAGCTTTGGTACCGCGTACTTTATTCGGCGTGGCCGACATATCAAAGTTCAGCTCAGCACCATTCAATAATGCTTTATGACTTAACCAATTTAAGTCATATGCTTTACCATTAACGTTAAGGGTATTTACATATTTATTATCGGCACTGTTTTTAGGAGCATTGATGGTGATTTTTTTACCATTCTCCAGATTAACGGTTAACTTTTTAAATAATGGCGCACCCAATACGTATTGATCGCTGGCTGGCGTTACCGGATAAAAGCCCATTGCCGAAAATACGTACCAGGCAGATGTTTGACCGTTGTCCTCATCACCGCAGTAGCCATCAGGTACTGCTTTGTACAGCTTGTTCATGGTTTCACGTGCCCAGTATTGGGTTTTCCAGGGCTCACCTGCATAGTTGTACAGGTATATCATGTGCTGAATAGGCTGGTTACCGTGTGCGTACTGACCCATACCTGCTATCTGCATTTCGCGGATCTCGTGAATGGTTACACCGTAGTAGCTATCGTCAAACACCGGAGGCATGGTAAATACCGAATCCAGTTTAGCAGCAAATTGAGGTTTGCCGCCTACCAGGTTTATTAAACCTTGTATATCGTGGAAAACGCTCCAGCTGTAGTGCCAGCTGTTACCCTCAGTAAAGGCATCGCCCCATTTAAACGGATTGAATGGCGTTTCAAACGAACCATCTTTGTTTTTTCCACGCATCAGTTTAGTTGATGGGTCAAACAGGTTACGGTAGTTCTGGCTGCGTTTTTTGTAGATATCAATCTCTGATGCCGGTTTGCCCAATGCCTTACCTAATTGATAAATGGCAAAATCATCATAAGCATACTCTAAAGTACGGGCAGCATTTTCATTGATCTTTA
>NZ_JBCECK010000080.1:0-23616 GCF_039207105.1 Mucilaginibacter sp. | reverse complement strand
TGGTTACCACTATAACAGAGGGCGTTAAGGTTTCCATAGAAACCATTTATCAGCCAGAGTATTCGAATCCGGCTAACGATCATTTCATGTTTGCTTATAAGGTAAATATCGAAAATATGAGCAATTACGCTATACAACTCATTAGCAGGCATTGGTATATTTTTGATTCAAATGGTGCAAAGCGTGAAGTGGAAGGCGAGGGAGTAGTGGGCCAGCAGCCGGTGATTGAACCAGGTCATGCCCATGAATATGTATCTGGTTGTAACCTGAAAACAGATATGGGCAGCATGAAAGGCGAATACCAAATGACCCGCCTGCTTGACAATGCCAGCTTTAACGTACAGATTCCGGAATTTTATCTGATAGCTCCTTACAGGATGAATTAAAGGAATTAGATTCAAGAGATTAGAATCAAGAAATAAGAAAAATACTTAAAAGCCCGGATAAATTAATTATCCGGGCTTTTGCTTTTAAAATTATTTAATTAAGCGTTTCCGTCTTGTTTCTTGATTCTAATATCTTGGCTCTATATCTAATTGCGTCTGTTAAACAGGAACGAAGCATAATATACCAGTGAAGCCAGTGCGCTTAATGCGGCAACCACATAGGTCATAGCAGCCCACCACAGGGCATCTTTGGCTTGTTCATGTTCCTGCGTGGTTTGCATGATGCTGTAATTATTATCGAGCCAGGCCAATGCTCTGCGGCTGGCATCAAACTCAACAGGTAGCGTTATAAAGCTAAAAAAAGTAACCAACGCCAGCGCGGCAACCCCAATGGCCAATACAAATGGGCTATTGGCAAAAAACAGCAACATAATACCTATAAACAGCGTCCATTGGGTTAGGGTAGACGCCACATTAATAATAGGCACCATAGCCGATCGGAAACTTAACCAGCCATAAGCTTGGGCATGTTGTACGGCATGTCCGCACTCGTGTGCGGCAACAGCTGCCGCAGCTATGCTACGGCTGTGATAAACATCCGGGCTTAAATTAACTGTTTTGGTTTCGGGGTTATAGTGGTCTGTAAGCTGCCCCTCAACAGATAATACTTGTACATCAAAAATACCGTGGGCGCGCAGCATCTTCACAGCTACCTCCTGACCAGATAAGCCAGAGAGCAATGCCACCTCCGAGTATTGTTTAAATTTATTTCTGAAACGCCACTGTACTATAAAACTCACCAGGGCAATAGCAATCATCAGGAACCAGGCAGAGTTGTATCCAATATATCCCGTAATTAATGATAAGTGATTCATTTTAATCGTGAAATTTGTTAATGTGTTTATAAACGTAATAATCGCTATTCAAAAAGTATTCCGATTTAAGTTAAAATAAATAAAAATGTGTTGAAAATCGCAGTTTCTAAATGCTGTTTTCATGCCGTAAATTTTTAATGAATTAGGAGTGCTTTTCAATTTTTACATTTGATTTTATATGGAACCATCATTTTCCTATTGGGAGCGTACCGCCTTTATTGTCCATGCCGATGTAATTGTTATAGGTAGTGGCCTCGTTGGCTTGAGTGCTGCCCTGCATCTTAAAAAGCAACAGCCAAACTTAAAGGTGTTGGTTTTGGAGCGTGGCTTTTTACCATCGGGTGCCAGTACTAAAAACGCTGGTTTCGCGTGTTTTGGTACAGTTTCTGAACAAATTTCCACAATAAATCAATCTTCGGAAGAAGAAGCTATGAGCCTGGTTGCCTACAAATGGCGAGGCCTGCAGCGGCTAAGGGAAAACCTTGGTGATAACAATATTGAATATTATCAACACGGAGGCCACGAGCTGTTTTTTCAGGATGAAACGGATGTAGCAAAGAACTGCATCAACCAGATAGATCATCTGAATAAACTATTACAGCAGGCTATCGGCAAACCTGACATTTATGCAGTAGCCAATGCTAAAATTGCAGATTTTGGCTTTAAAAACGTAAGTCAAATTATATACAACCCCTATGAGGGACAGTTACATACCGGTAAAATGATGCATACCTTATTATATAAGGTATATGACGCGGGTGTACTGGTA
Organism: Mucilaginibacter sp.; assembly: GCF_039207105.1. Taxonomy (GTDB): domain Bacteria; phylum Bacteroidota; class Bacteroidia; order Sphingobacteriales; family Sphingobacteriaceae; genus Mucilaginibacter. Next base: position 21,586 of record NZ_JBCECK010000080.1, on the reverse strand, counting down.
TTAAACAACTGTGCTATTGAGCGGATTGAACACGAAGAAAACTATATTGTACTCCATACCTCACAAGGAGATTTTAAAACTAACAAAGTGATTCTGGCTACCAATGCCTTTGCCAATCAGCTATATCCGGAACTTAGGGTGATCCCCGGCAGGGGGCAGGTGTTAGTAACAAAACCAATAGCCGGGTTAAAATTAAAGGGCACTTACCACTTTAATGAGGGTTATTACTATTTCAGAAATATTGATAACCGGGTACTGTTTGGAGGAGGGCGCAATCTGGATTATAAAGCTGAGGAAACCTGGGATTTTGGCCATACCGATACTGTTAAACAGAAACTCATCAATTATCTTCATGAAATTATATTACCTGGCCGAAATCCTGAAATAGATTATTGGTGGAGCGGTATCATGGGTTTTGGCGATGAAATTACACCCATAGTAAAGCAAGTGCAGCCCAACATATTTTGCGCAGTACGCTGCAATGGCATGGGCGTGGCTATGGGTAGCCTGGTGGGTGAAGAAGTAGCCGAACTTTCGCTGAACACTTAATTCTCTTGTATTACCTTATTTAATTTTCAGCTATTAAGTCTTAATTTCTCAATACTTACATTTCTGTTAGTACCATACAATTTTATCAGTACTTACAAATGTAAGTATTGCACCATAACTTTGTACTTTCATTAAAACGATAGATTATGGAAACACTCAAAAATAAAGTGGCTTTTGTTACAGGTGGAAGCCGTGGCATGGGCGCCGCTATAGTTAAACAACTGGCCCGTGAAGGAGCAATTGTAGCTTTTACTTATGTAAACGGAAAGGAAAAAGCCGATGCTTTAGTAAAGGAACTGACTGATGAAAACTTAAATGCTTTTGCTATTCAGGCAAATAATGCTGTTGAAGGTGAAGTAACCGCAGCATTAACGCAAACGCTTGAAAAATTTGGTAAACTGGATATTCTGGTTAACAGTGCCGGGGTTTATCTGGGTAAACCCATTGCAGAACATACAATGGCCGATTACCACCTGTTGATAGATGTACATGTAACGGCTGTGATAGAAAGTGTTTTGTTTGCAGCAAAACACATGGCCGATCATGGCAGGATCATCAATATTGGCAGTAATATGGCCGATAGACTTGCATTTACCGGAGGAACTTTGTATGCGATGAGCAAATCTGCATTGATTGGACTTAACCGGGGGCTGGCCAGAGATCTGGGGCCTAAGGGAATTACAGTTAACCTGATACAGCCGGGCCCTACAGATACGGATATGAACCCTGCAGACGGCGGACATTCAGATTATGCCAGGGGAATGATGGCTATACCGAAATATGGTCACGTTCAGCAAATAGCCGATATGGTATCTTTCTTGGCTAACCCGGCAGCCAGTTATACTACTGGCTCCATCTTTACTATTGATGGCGGAACCAACTGTTAATTTAGATAGGTAATATACTTAAAATAGCTCCACCAGTCTCTCCAAAGCCATCCCGCGTGAACCTTTGATGAGGATGGTGGAGTTTTTTATAGGATTTGCTTTTAGGCCGGCAATCGCATCTTCGGCGGTTGGATAGAAAGTAGCAGCTGAGTTGTTTGGCTTTTGACCTTCAAAATCTTTCCCGATGAAAATGCGTTCATCAACTGTGGTGTCCAAAGCCTTTTGAATAACGGAGGCATGCTCCACAGCCGATTCCTCGCCCATTTCAAACATATCGCCCAAAATGAGGACTTTACGTTTTGCATCTATCTTGCCAATGTTTTCAATGGCTACGGCCATGCTGCTCGGGTTGGCATTATAATAGTCGCAAATGAGGGTATTAGTTGCCGTTTGTACAATTTGCGAGCGGTTATTTTTGGGCTGATATCCTTCGATACCGGCATTGATCTCGGCTGCGGTAACATTCAGATAAGTACCTATGCTGATGGCTGCCAATATATTGCTCAGGTTGTATGCACCGGTCAATTGTGTTTTTACGTTGTAGGTATCGCCGGTTTTATTGTTAGTCCATTCAAGGGTAAGCAAAGGATCGTTCTCTATGATCTGGCCGCTAATGAGGGTTTTGCTTTTATCGTTCCCGTAATAAACTACGTTGATTAGATTGCGGGCGGCGGCCATTTCGGTTAATGTGGCATCATCGCTGTTTACAAATGCAGTGGGCTGGTCGCCGGCATTTTGTAAGTAATCGTACAATTCGCCTTTGCCCTTTTTTACACCTTCAACACCGCCAAAGCCTTCCAGGTGGGCCTTACCCACATTGGTGATCATGCCGTGCGATGGCTGTGAGATACTACAAAGCAATTCTATTTCTTTTTGATGATTAGCGCCCATTTCAATAACTGCCGCCTCATGAGTATTATCAATGGTTAGTATAGTAAGCGGCACACCAATATGGTTATTTAAATTACCCTGCGTAGCCTGGGTTTTAAAATGCTGTGATAATACCGCGTTAATGAGCTCTTTGGTAGTGGTTTTACCATTGGTACCTGTAAGTCCAATAACCGGGATATGTAGCTGCCGGCGATGGTGTCGGGCCAGATCTTGCAGGGTACTCAATACGTCTTTAACCAGCAGATACTGATCGCCTAACTGGTAGTCCGGGTTATCAATCACCGCGTAAGCAGCACCAGCTTCAATAGCTTTTTGCGCAAAAGTATTGGCATCAAACTTATCGCCCTTTAAGGCAAAAAATAAACTGCCCGGTGCAATTTTGCGTGTATCGGTACTGATAACGGGGTGTTGTAGATATAACTGGTAAAGTTGTTCAGTAGTAATCATTTTTTTAGTATCGAGTAGTTAGTATCAAGTATCAAGATTTTTTCTTAACTGTTGAAATTTTTTTCAAGCCGTATTATAGTTTCAAATATTGAGGCAGGTCTTGATACCTGATACTAACTACTTGATACTATAGTTCAGTTTTATTCATCCAGCTAATTACTGCCTTTATTTCTCCATAGGTGTAATCCTCACCTAAAACTTCTTTCAATGGTGTCAGGCGTTCGGCGCCATAGTTTTCTACAGCTTCTACAATAATAGGTAACTTGCTTTCTGCTACCAGTTCATTTATATCGAGCTGACCGTTTTGTATAAAATGACTCAAATGACTCTCGATAGTGGTTGCGGCCAGGCCTCTTTCAGCAGCTATTTCCGCTATATTCTTGCCTTGCTGATACAGGTTGAAAGTTTCTGTACGGGTATCGGTGCCACTGCGAGGCACCCGTGCTTTTTCTGTTTTGATTTTACGCTCTCTTTTGGGCGATTTATAGGCAATTTTTGATTCCAGACCTTTTTCCTTACTGTAATCTTTAACCGGTTGCAGTAACTCACGTCCGTAGCGAGCCAGTTTAATATCGCCAAAACCTGATATTAATCTTAGCTCATCTAAACTTTGCGGCAGATAAGTGGCCATTTCGAGTAGTGTAGCGTCGGATACAATAATATAGGCAGGTACATTTTCCTGTTCCGCGATATTGCGGCGAACATTTTTCAGCCTGTTTAACAATTCGGCCTCATGTGGCGGGGCGGCTTCGGTATGATGATCTTCGGTGGTTTGGGTTTCAATAAACTCAACCTTTTGCAGGCCTTTGAGCACCAGAGCGCTTTGGTCTGTTAGTTTTAAAACCGGGTAGCCATCATCAGTTACTTGCAGGTAATTCATGGTGATCAGTTCGCGGATGTAACGCTGCCAGTCGGCTTTGCTGATATCGGCACCAATACCATAGGTTTTGATCAGCTTATGTTCGTCGCGGATCTTCTCGTTTTTTGATCCCCGTAAAAAATCGATCACGTAATTAACACCGAAGCGTTCGTTTAACCGGGATACAGCCGATAAAGCCTTTTGGGCTATCAGTGTACCATCAAAACGTTTAAACTCAGTAAGGCAAACATCGCACGAACCACAGTTGGGAGGAAAAGCTTCATCGAAATAATGCATGAGGTATTGCCTGCGACAGCTTTGCAGCTGGCAGTACTTCACCATATCGTTCAGTTTATTGAGCATGATACGGCTTTGCTCTTCGTTACCCTCAATGCGGGCAAAGTGCTGCAACTTCCCGGCATCACCTGGCGAGTAGAGAAGTAAAGCTTCCGAAGGCAAGCCATCTCTGCCCGCGCGGCCGGTTTCCTGGTAATAACCCTCAATGTTTTTAGGAAGATCAACATGTACCACATAGCGCACGTTTGATTTGTTAATGCCCATACCAAAAGCGATGGTAGCTACCATGATCTTCACATCATCGCGCAAAAAAGCTTCCTGGTTTTTGGCTTTAATCTCATTGCTCAGGCCCGCGTGGTAGGCTTCGGCGGCAAAACCAGCTTCTTTAAGATCGGCGGCCAGGTCTTCGGTTGATTTACGGGAGAGACAATAGATAATGCCGGATTCATCTGCACGCTCATTTAAGAAGCTAATGAGTTGTTTAAAACTATTCTTTTTAGGGATGACTGTGTAAGTAATATTGGCCCGGTTAAATGAGGATACAAATACAGCCGGGTGATGCAGGTTCAGCTTTTCGAGTATATCTTTTTGGGTAAGCTTATCGGCAGTAGCGGTAAGCGCAATTACCGGAACATCAGGAAATTCCCGCTTAAGCTGCGCGAGCATCAGGTACTCAGGCCTGAAATCATGTCCCCATTGCGATATACAGTGCGCTTCATCAATAGCTATCTGTACCACATTGAGCGTTTTTAAAAAAGGTACCAGTTTGTTTTCGACACCAAATAAACGCTCTGGGGCCAGGTATAACAGTTTGATCTGGTTGTTTTTTAGTTTTTCTACCAGTTGCCGTTGCTCATCGGGTGTTTGTGCCGAATTGAGGAATGCTGCCGGTATGCCGCTCACGTTCAGGCTATCCACCTGGTCTTTCATTAAAGCAATAAGCGGCGATATAACTATGGTAAGGCCATTGAGTAATACGGCTGGCAGTTGGTAGCATAGTGATTTACCTCCCCCGGTAGGCATTAGCGCCATTACATCCTGTTTGTTTAAAACATGCTGAATAATAACCTCTTGCTGATGCCTGAACGCGCTGTATCCAAAATATTTTTGCAGAGCCTGTAATGGTGTCATAAGCTTAGATGTGCCGATTTGCAGATATGCAAATGTGCGGATTATTATTTGATGTGCGGATTGTCTGAATCTGATTTTACAGAATTTTAAAACCAGCAGAATTGATTCATCTACACATCCGCACATTTTCATATCTGCACATCTATAGCACATCCGCACATTTTTTCGCATATTAGTATATCTCTTTACCGTATCCTTAATATCATGATAAAAAAGCTGTTGTTTGTTTTAATGGCTGTTGTTTCCGTATCGGCTGTTTTTGGCCAAAAAATACAATCGCCCGATGAGTTTCTGGGCTACAAGCTGGGCAGCAGGTTCACGCCCCATTACCGTATAGTTGATTATTTTAGGTACATAGCCCAGACATCAAAAAATGTAAAACTGCAGCAATTTGGTACTACAAACGAGGGCCGTCCACTGCTGGCTATGTTTATTGCATCAGACCAAAATATTGGCCGGCTGGAAGAGATCAGGCATAACAATTTACGCCTTGCCGGTATTGAAAGTGGTGCCGCCATAAGCAATGCACCTGTTATTACCTGGTTAAGCTACAATGTACATGGCAATGAACCAGCATCAAGCGAGTCGGCCATGTGGACATTGTTTGACCTGGTTGACCCTGCTAATACTACTACCAAAGCATGGCTTAAAAATATACTGGTAGTTATTGACCCTTGCCTTAACCCGGATGGTCGCGACCGTTATGTTAATTTCTATAATTCTGCACAAGGTATTGTTCCTGATGCTAACCCCGCCTCTCGTGAACATGCGGAGCCCTGGCCTGGGGGGCGAACCAATCACTACTTTTTTGACCTGAACCGTGATTGGGCCTGGCAAACACAGAAAGAAACTCAGGCACGTGTTGCCTTGTTTAGCCAATGGTTGCCCGAGGTTCATGTAGATTATCATGAACAGGGTTACAATGCTCCTTATTATTTTGCTCCGGCAGCTGAGCCCTATCATAAGGATATTACCAAATGGCAACGCGATTTTCAGGTTACCATTGGTAAAAACAATGCTAAATATTTTGATCAAAATGGCTGGATGTATTTTACCAAACAAGAGTTTGATCTGCTTTATCCATCTTATGGCGATACTTATCCCTTGTATAACGGCTCTATCGGCATGACCTATGAGCAGGGGGGCATCGGGGCCGGTCTTGCTGTTGTTACCCGGAGTGGCGATACGCTTACCCTGTCACAACGCATAGCTCACCATCACACTACCGCTTTGAGTACCCTTGAAATAACATCGGCCAACGCGCAAAGGGTTATGGCCGAGTTTAAAAAGTTTTATGATAACAACCGTACCAACCCTCCCGGCGAGTATAAAACATACATCATCAAAAATGATAATACTAATAACATTAACGCGCTGGCCAAAATGCTTACCCGTAATGGTATTCAGTATGGTTTTGGTTTGGCCAATAAAACAGTAATTGGGTATAATTACTTTACGGGTAAAAACGAACAGTACAAACCTGGGCCCAATGATATGTTAGTGAATGCGCACCAACCCAAGGCTACTTTGCTGCATGTGCTACTGGAACCTAAAACCTTTTTAACAGATTCAAATACTTATGATATTACCGCATGGGCGCTGCCGTACGCATATGGGCTAAAAGCGTATGGGGTAAAGGCATCTTTAAAACCCACTAATACGAGTATTGCTGTAGTTAAATCGCCGGCATCTGTTAATACCAATGCCTATGCTTACGCTGCAACATGGCAATCTGTTAATGACGCGAAATTTTTAGCCGCGCTGCTTAAAAAGCAGATCAATGTGCGCTATTCTGGCGATGCATTTGAGGCAGCCGGTAAAAAATTCAATCCAGGGTCATTGCTGATCACCCGTGCAGGTAACGATGTTGCTGATTTTGATAAAATAGTAACTCAAACAGCGACCGAACTTAATGAGCCGCTTGTGCCTTTATTATCCGGCTTTGTTGATAAAGGCGCCGATCTGGGATCGGACGAGATCAGGTATATTCACCGTCCGCGTGTAATGCTGGTGGCGGGCGATGGCGTAAATTCTGAAGCGATGGGCGAGGTATGGCAACTATTTGAGCAGCAATTGAATTATCCGGTTACGCTGGTAAACTATCAAAACCTGGGCCGTACCCGATTATCAGATTTTGACGTAGCAGTTTTTCCGGATGGAAACTATGATGATTTCCCTTCAGATAAATTGCAAAACTGGATCAAAGATGGAGGCCGGCTTATTGCTATAGATAATGCCGTTGCGCAGCTTGCCGATAAAAAAGGATTCGCCCTTAAAAAGAAAGAGGAAAAAAAGGATGAAAAGGCCGAAGAGAGGGAAAAAGAAAATATCAGGCTGTATGGCAACCGCAACCGTGATGCAATACGCAGCATGATACCCGGAGCCATATTTAAACTTAACCTTGATAATACCCATCCGCTGGGTTTTGGTTTGCCTAACTACTATTTTTCATTAAAGCTGAATGATGATATTTACGACCTGCTGAGCAACGAAGACGGCTGGAATGTAGGTACTATCAAAAAGAATAGCTATGTAGCAGGCTTTGCTGGTGCACAATCAAAACTCAAGATCAATAATGGTCTGCTGCTTGGTGTACAATCCCTCGGCCGCGGCTCGGTTATTTATATGGTAGATGATCCGTTGTTCCGCAGCTTTTGGGAAAATGGTAAGTTGCTGTTTAGCAATGCGGTATTTATGGTAGGGCAGTAGAGGTAGATGTGCGGATTACAGATGTGCAGATATGCAAATGATTTGTTTTTCATAAAGCATATATAAATAAAAAGACCTTACTGTAACTCGGTGAGGTCTTTTTATTTATGAATTGAATTATCTGCACATCTGTAATCCGCACATTTGCAAATCAAATAGCTGGGCTAAGGGGGGACTAATTAGCACCCTTAACTCTGCCTTTCTCAGACTCGGCGCCAGTGCGGCGTTCGCGTGATTTGATGGAACTGTTGCCAAAGTTATAAGTGAATGTAAGGCGGCCTACACGTGAATCATAATTTTGCCTGATGTCAAAATCGTTGCCTATTGCGCGACTGCTTAAATTGTTGCGACGCAGATAAAAGATATCATCAAGTGCCAGTTTAATATTAGCTTTTTTGTTGGCAAATGAGTGGCTTACCCCGGCATCAACACCGTATTGTGGTCTTATTTTATATATGCCATAGGTAAGCGGCGATTGGTAATCGCCCCTGATCTCAAACTTATAGCTGCCAAAGGTTAGTGTTTGTGTTGCTTTGATCTGCACGGTAAACTGTCCGTCGTTCAGATTACCGGTACCAACTGAATCTGATTTAAAACCCAGGTAAAAACCATTTACGTCAACATTGCCTGTCCACCATTTGGTAATAGTATATGGAGCGTTAACATTAACGCTGTAAGAATTTTGAGTTTGTAGATTAAGGTTTGTTTGATACGTTTTTTTGCTTTGGTTGTCGGTTAATATGATCTCAGTGATCACGTCGGTAGTGCGGCTGTAACCCAAACTTACGTTGATACTTTTGTTGTAAGTATAATTAAATTCAAAGTTATTGGTGTATTGCGGTTTAAGAAAGGCGTTACCCTTAGAGAAAGTATAAGGATCAAGGTAATATACAAATGGATTCAGGTTGTCATATCCCGGGCGATCAATACGACGGCTGTATGATAAACTGATCTCGTTTTTATCATTAAGTGTATGGTTAATAAATGCGCTTGGGAAAAAGTCAAGATAATCACGTTTCACCGGGGTGCTGCCTACCAGGTTCCCGTCAGATTGGGTGTATTCGGCCCTTACACCTAATTGAACAGATGTTTTTTTGAACTGTTTATTCAGGTTCAGATAGCCTGCGCTTACTTTTTCGGTATAAATAAAGCGGTTGGTGCGGGTGGTATCATTGATGTAGCTATTGCCGTCAAAAATTTGAGCCTGCAGGTCATTGTCAGTTTTAACACTGCTGAATTTTACACCGGTTTCTAATTTTACGGTTTTTGACAAAGGTTTGGTATAATCGGCTTTACCAGTGTATATAGTAATGTTTGATGGTGTTTGGTTGCGCAATAATTGCGGCGCGTGTTGCGGGCTGCCATCGGCTAAAAAGTAATGGGTATCATATTGCGCTATGGAAGTGTTTTTAAATTTGGAATAATCAAGGTCTACACTTAATTCCTGACCACTGGTATCAATTTTAAAACGGTCGTTAAGGTTAGCGGCAAAGTTTTTATAAGTCTGATCAATGGTTGATACTGTGGTTAAAGAGGAGTCGGCAACGTTTGGTACAGAGCCTATTTTGGTATTGCCGTCATTGTTATCAACTTCAGAGTTTGAATAGCCGCTTACTACAAAGCCGATAGTGTTTTTGCTGGTTACATCATAATCGGCACCTACACGGTAATTGTTATAATGATACACGTGAGGCATGCGGGTAAACTGGTTAAAATAAGTAGCCTTACCGGTGGTATCGCGTGTTGTACGGTCAATGTAGATATCCCTGGTATTTTTGTTATCGCCGCGGCTAAATGTACCAAATACGTTCAGGTTGCCCTCTTTATGATTTAAATTTAAACTGGCGTTATCTCTCCAGAAGGTAGCCTTTGCCACACCGACAGTTACACTGCCGTTTGTGCCCGATTGTGAATTTTTCTTAAGTTTGATGTTGATGATACCTGAATTACCGGCAGCATCGTATTTTGCCGACGGATTGGTAATGATCTCGATAGATTTAATAGTGTTGCCATCGGTTGTTCGTAAGAGGGTAGCCAATTGGGCCGCGCTCAGATAAGTAAGCTTATCGTTGATCATTACGGTAACGCCTTGTTTACCTTTCAGGCTGATATTGTCGTCTTTATCAACGGTAACGCCGGGAGCTTTGGCCAATATTTCAAGAGCGGTGTTGCCTGCCGCCAGTACACTGTTTTCCACATTCATAACGGTACGGTCAATCTTGCGCTCAATAAGTGGTTTGCTGGCCGTAATGGTTACTCCTTTTAATTCTGTACTGCCGGTACGCATGCTTAAGGCAGGAGCAGTTACATTAGCCGCGTTTTCGGTCACTGTAAATGGTGTACTAACAGCTTTTTGATAGCCAACCACCGTAGCTCTTACTAAATATTTACCTGCGGTGATATGATCAAATGTATAAACACCATTATCATTACTCAGGGCTCCCTTTACCAGGGTGGAGTCGGTTGCTTTAATAAGACTTACTGTAGCGTAATCCATTGGCTTACCCTGTTCATTTACCAGCGAGCCAGATACTTTTGCACCTCCGGATTTACCGGTTTGGGCGAAAGATACACTCCAGCCGATGGTTACAAGCAGTAGTGTATAAAATATTTTAGTTATTATGGTTTTCATGTTTATAGTGTTAAAAAAGTAAAGGCAATAGGCTGCCAGTAAAGAAATAAGCGTTCTTTTTAAAAGCAGTAAATAAGTTTTTAATTATTTGGGCTGTTTACGGTAGCGTGTTAGTAGTTATATGTTATAGGCTATCTTTTTATCATAATGTTGGTTTTTATATATCAAAGGTGCTAACAGAAAGCGTTTTTGAGTAATGCTTTTAGGCGAAAACTGTAAAACTTCCGGTAAACGGCCTGAAAAGACCGATGAATTTGAACTGTCTCCTATCTTTCAATGTTTATTTGACAGTAAGATGCTAATAGCGGGCAAAAGGTTACAGTCGATTTTAATTTTTAACAACTGAATGGTGTTTTTAGCTCATTTTAACAGATGGGTGCTGTTACAATGGTGAAAAGCAAAATAAGCCTGCTATATAATAGCAGGCTTATTTATTTTATAATGGTTTTCATGATTTGGGGCAGGATTTACTGACCATGATTTTGGGCAGTATCGGCAGGCAGTTGATTTTTTACCGAGTCTGGTTTAGGAGCTACCGCTACTGTATCAATTTTGCATTGCAGGCCGTCCATAGTCATCACAAAAACTGAACCTGCCGGATTGCGTGGGTTATTATTTTGATGACAATCATATAAGTTAAAGTTCATATTTCGATCAAGCTTACCGTCAATTACCAGTTTTGCATTCAACGGAACTTTCAGGGTCATGTGCAGCTCCTGTCCGCGCCACTTGGTATGATCAAGCCTTTCCAGGTTCCTGTCAAACTTTAATACCGAATCTTTTTGCAAAAAGCGGTAGGTAACATTGCGGGCATTGGTTAAGGCATCCTCATCATTACGCCCCCTTGCCGAAAATGATTGTACTAAAACGGGTTGTGACACATCGCTTTTTTCCACATCAATGCGTACATTATCCGGCGAATTCATATCATTTCCATTGAAATCATCATCTAAAATGACCATGCCGTTAAATCGTTCCTTGATGCGCAGTCGGGTGCTGTCTTCATTGGTTAAGTATTTGGCATCGTTCAGTTGCAAATAATAGGTGTTATTGGCAGTAGGTTTAACAGTAATAGTTTTACTTAAACGTGCGCCATATCTGAAATTGGCCGTTGCCTGAGCACCGTAATAAACAACTGCGCCTAAAGAGGCCAGCCAAATACATAATAAAGTTGTGCCGATAGAACGGCTAAAGGTTACGTTCTTAAACAGGAAGCCAATAGTAAGCAGTATGATGGTTATTAAAGGTATAGCGAGTAACAAGAAGCCGCCGGTTAAAAATATGAGGTTGGTATCATAGTTAACTATGTTAAATGGAAATATATGAAACACCTCCATTTTGCCAAAAGCAAGGAAAGCGATCACCACAGTAACCAGTGCAATGGCCAGACCGAAACATGTTAATAAGATAAGCGCGCATACGAGTTTTATTAATAAACTTCCGGTTCCTCGTAAAAAAGTACCAAGGTGGCCAAAAAAATCACCGGCAAAGTCACGTGCTTTATAAACAAAAGGGCGGGCCTCGTTACTGAAATTGGAAAGATTTTCCTTTACCGAGCTCATTTCTTCTTCAAAGCTCTTTTTAAATCCTTTTAAATTTTGTTTTTCGCCTTTCATAGCCATGCGGTCGGCACGGCTAATGGCTTTTGGGATCACCATCCACAGTATTACATATAATATAAGGCCGCTGCCAGCAAACGCAAATGAAATGGCAAAAGTAAGCCTGACCCAAACGGCTGGTATATCAAAGTAATTGGCAATACCAGCGGCAACACCACTAACCAGGTGATCGTCAGGGTCACGGAAAAGCCGGCGGCGTTCTGTATTGTAAGTATAAGTATTGTTGCCGGCAGCGCGTTCGTCATTTTCGGCAAATTCAAAATCTTCTACTGTACCCATCTGTTCAATTACCAGCTTTACGTCGGTTTCAACAATAACCTGTTTATTTTGAGCGGCCAGTATTTCATTAAACATTTCAGCAATGCGGTTTTCGATATCGGTGGTGATCTCCAGACTGTCGGCCGAGGTAGAGAAATGCCTCTTTACATCGGTCATGTAAAGCTTAAGTACGTCGTAAGCATCCTCTTCAATGTGAAATACGATGCCATTTATATTTATGATGATAGTTTTGTTCATGATCTGTGATTTTTAGATTTTTTTATTTTCTGTCTCCAATAGCTGTTTGAACTGCGTAAACCAGCTCCTGCCAGGTTTTGTCAAGCTGCTCTAATACAAGTTTGCCCTCTTCGGATAGTACATAATACTTTCGCGGAGGTCCCGAAACAGACTCAACCCAATTGTAAGTAAGCAGACCATTATTTTTTAACCGGGTTAGCAAAGGGTACAGAGTTCCCTCAACTACAAGCAGTTGGGCTTTTTTAAGTTCAGCAATTATGTCTGATGCATATGTTTCGCCCTTAGCTATGATGGAAAGAATGCAATACTCCAGTATGCCTTTCCTCATTTGGGTTTGTGTGTTTTCGACAATCATAATACAAAGATATATGTTAAAAACTGTATTATGCAATACATAGTACTAAAATTATTATTTTTAATGCTAAAAAGCTTCATTTTTGAAAAAAAAACAGGCTATTGGAAGATTTTTCTTGACTTTTTAATAATGTAACATTACTTTTATGATTAATTAACTATTAACTGATCTTATTATTAACAAAATGAAAAAACTTCTACTAGCAAGTTTGTGCGTTCTGTTGTTGTCCTTAACGCAGGTATTTGCACAAAACCGTACAGTTACTGGTACGGTTACGGCCCAGGAAGACGGGCTACCCCTTCCGGGAGTAACAGTAAGGGTAAAAGGAACAACAGTCGGCACCCAAACCGGCACTAATGGTAAATACACCTTAAGTGTTCCAAGCAATTCAGTACTAATTTTCAGCTTTATTGGTTACGCGCAACAGGAAATCACTGTTAACGGTGCTATTGTAAATGCTAAACTTGCTACATCAAGCAAGCAATTGGGTGAAGTTGTGGTAACCGGCGCGTTAGGCTTAACCAGAACCCGTAACCAACAATCTTACGCGGCTCAACAAGTTGCCGGCGATGAGGTAAACAAAACAAGGTCATCAAGCTTTGTAACCGGTTTATCTGGTAAGGTTGCAGGTTTAGAGATTCGCCAGAACAACGCCCTGGGTTCTTCTACAAACGTTGTATTACGTGGTGTTAAATCAATCACCGGGAATAACCAGGCGCTTTTTGTTATTGATGGTGTGCCTGTTGATAACTCTAACCTTAATACACGTGTTGACCCTAAAAAACTTGGACAGCAGGATGGTAACGGTGGTTACGATTATGGTAGCCCGGTTTCGGATATTAACCCTGATGATATAGAGTCGGTTACTATCTTGAAAGGTGCTGCAGCAAGTGCGTTATACGGATCGCGCGGTAGTAACGGTGTTATCTTGATTACCAGTAAAAAAGCTAAAAAAGGCCTGGGCATTATAGTTAACAGCAGCATTAGCCGTGGTTCTTTAGATAAATCAACTTTCCCTACATATCAGCACAGCTATGGTGCTGGTTATGGCGCTTATTATAACGACCCAACAGCCCATTTCTTTTATGGTGATGTTAACGGTGATGGCAAACCTGACCTGGTTACGCCAACAACTGAAGATGCCTCTTATGGTGCTGCTTTTGATCCAAACCTGATGGTTTATCAATGGGATGCATTTGACAAAACCTCTCCAAATTACCAAAAAGCAACGCCTTGGGTTGCTGCAAAAAATGATCCTACTTCATTTTTCGTAAACCCGATTTCAAATAACCAAAGCATCATGATTACCAATGGTACAGACGCCGGAACATTTAAATTAGGTTATACCAGAAGTGATGAAAACGGTATTGTTCCAAACAGTAATATTAAAAAGAACCAGGTTGACTTAGCCGGTACTTATAACATTACCCCTAAATTAACTGTAGGTGGTGCAGTTAACTTTTTCAACATAAACGGCCTTGGCAGACCAGGAACCGGCTATGACGGTGCAGGCGGCAGAAACGTGATGACTAACTTCAGACAGTGGTGGGAAGTGAACAATGATGTTCAGGATTTAAAGGCGGCCTATGACAGAACTCATCAAAACATTACCTGGAACTATGCTGATCCGCTTGCCGGAAACTTATCAGCTATTTTCTGGGATAACCCATACTATGTACGTTACCAGAACTATGAATCAGATACCCGTAACAGGTATTTAGGAAACGTAAATGCAACTTATAAGGCTACCGATTGGTTAACAATTACAGGCAGAACATCATTAGATTCATATACTGAATTGGATGAAGAGCGTAAAAACGTTACCAGCGTTGGTGTTCCTTACTACTCAAGAAACAACAGGTCATATACTGAAACAAACTTTGACCTGTTGGCAACTGTTGACAAAAAGCTTTCAAACTCTTTTAACCTGAAAGCTTTATTAGGTACTAACATCCGTAAACAAAATACCCAAAATATTTATGCAATTACTAATGGAGGCTTGTTTACTCCTTCGTTGTACTCTATTGCAAACTCTCTGAATGCAGCTAACGCTCCTATCGAGAATAAAGCGCTTAGAGAAGTTGACGGTATTTTTGCAGGTGCAACACTTACCTACAACAACTTCCTTACTTTAGACGGAACCATCAGAAGGGATAAATCATCAACCTTACCAGAAGCTAATAATACTTATTACTATCCATCAGGATCATTAGGTTTTGTTTTCTCTGAATTAATGAAAAAATCCTGGTTGTCATACGGAAAGTTAAGAGTTAACTATGCGCAGGTAGGTAGCGATGCTCCGGTTTACAGCGTTTTGGATAGCTATACTATCAATCCGCCAATCGGATCTATCCCGCAAGCCAACGTTAACACAACAAAAAACAATGCAAATTTAAAGCCTGAGCGTACAAGAAGTACAGAGGCTGGTTTGGAGTTAGCATTTTTTAACAACCGTTTAGGTTTTGACGGTAGCTATTATAACACCTCAACCTTTGATGAGATATTACCGGTAAACGTATCAACAGCAACTGGTTACTCTTTCAGCTACCTGAATGCCGGTACAGTTAAAAATAAAGGTGTTGAGTTATCTTTAAATGGTACTCCTGTAACCTCAAAGAACTTTAGCTGGAAAGTTACTGTAAACTTTACTAAAAACGTAAGTAAGGTAACCGAACTGTTTAAAGATGATCAAGGTCAGGAAGCTAAAAACTTACAGCTGAACAGCTATCAGGGTGG
Source organism: Mucilaginibacter sp. (assembly GCF_039207105.1). GTDB lineage: Bacteria > Bacteroidota > Bacteroidia > Sphingobacteriales > Sphingobacteriaceae > Mucilaginibacter. The sequence goes on along the minus strand of NZ_JBCECK010000080.1, from coordinate 5,958 downwards.
TGTTTCTATCAACGCAACATTAAACCAACCATTTGGTTTAATTCGCGGTACCGACTTTATTTATGATAAAAATGGTCAGAAAGTAGTAGGCTCAAATGGCCAATATCTGCAAAGCGGTCCTACCGAAACAATTGGTAACTCTAATGCTAAATGGCTTGGCGGTATCAATAACAGTTTCAGATATAAAAACTTCAACTTAAGTTTCCTGGTTGATATTCGGAAAGGCGGATCTGTATTTTCAACAGATATGTACTATGGTTTAGCAACTGGTCTTTACAAGGAAACAGTTTATACCAATGATTTAGGTAACCCTGTACGTAATACCTTAGCAAATGGTGGTGGTTTTATCAGACCAGGTGTAACCGAAGATGGCAAGCCTAACACTAAACGTGTAAGCGCGAGCAACTACGGAGCATTTGGATATGTTACTTTACCAGATAAGGCTTTCGTATATGATGCTGGTTATGTGAAATTGAGAGAGGCTGTTTTAGGCTACACTTTACCTGATAACGCATTATCGCACCTGGGTCCGGTTAAAGAGGTAACTTTCCAACTTATTGGTCGTAACCTTTGGATAATGCATAAAAATCTTCCTTATGCTGATCCTGAAGAAGGTTTATCATCAGGTAACCTACAAGGTTATCAGGTAGGTTCTTATCCAACAACCCGTACCATTTCACTGAATCTGAAACTACGTTTTTAATTAAAATAACGATGAAAAAAATATTTGCACTGTTTTTACTGGCGTCTGCATTTACGGCCTGTAAAAAAGATATAACGAGTCTGAATACAGACCCTAAAAACCCGGCAGTTGTGCCTTCGTATTCGTTTTTTACTTACGGACAAAGGTTAATGACCAATACCGTAACGTCATCAAACGTGAACCTGAACATATTTCGTTTGGTAGCACAGCAATGGCAGGAAACTACTTATACAGACGAAAGTAATTATGACATTACTACTCGTCCTATTCCTGATAACATCTGGAACGCTATATACAGAGATGCGCTTCAAAACATTGAGCGCTCTAAGCAATTAATCCCTACAGATGTTACCAATGCTGATGTGCAGAAAAATGAATTAGCCATTGCCGATATCATGGAAGTATATGGTTACTATTACATTTTCACCACTTTTGGTGATGCTCCTTATACTGAGGCATTAAATATCAACAAACCATTCCCAAAATTTGATGACTCTAAAACAGCTTATTATGATATGCTGGCACGTTTAGACAAGGATATTGCAGCCTTAAACACAGGTGCAGACAGCTTTGGAGCTGCTGACGTGGTTTATGGCGGTGATGTTACTAAATGGAAGAAATTTGCGGCTTCGTTTAAATTAAAAATGGCTATAACCATTGCTGATCTTGATGATGCAAAAGCAAAATCTGTTGCTCAATCTGCAGTAAATGATGGCGTTTTCACTTCTAATGACGATAACGCTTTGTTTAAATATGTAGCCAGTCCGCCAAATACTAACCCTATCTGGGTTGATCTTGTACAAAGCGCACGTCAGGATTTTGTTGCTAACAGCACAATCATGGGCTTTATGAATCCACAAACTCCACTTGCTGATCCAAGGTTGCCTTATTACTTCACCGTAAACAATCTAAAAGATAACATTTACGCAGGTGCTGATCCGGGACAAAGTGCAACTTTTAGCGCGTTTTCAAAACCATCTGGTCCGCTATTAGTAAGTTCATCAATCGGTAAAATTACCAATGCTGATTTCCCAGGCTTGTTACTTGATTATGCAGAAACTGAATTTAATTTAGCTGAAGCGGTATCAAGAGGATATATAGCAGGTACAGTTGCTGACCACTATAATAAAGGCGTAACTGCATCAATAACTTTCTGGGGTGCACAGCCGGCAGCAGCAGCAGCCTATTTAGCACAGCCAAATGTTGCTTATGCAACAGCTACAGGTGCAACTCCACTTCAGAAAATTGCACTTCAAAAATATCTTGCCCTTTATAACAGAGGTTGGGATGCATGGACTGAAGTTAGAAGATTAGATTATCCGGTATTAACAGCTCCTGAAACAGCTCAATCTGACTTTCCGGTACGCTTTACATACCCTGTTAACGAGCAGAACGTAAACGGTACTAATTATGGTAAAGCATCTGCCGCAATTGGTGGTGATAAGGTAACTACTAAACTATTCTTTGATAAACATTAATAGGAATATATAGTTCAAATAAAAAGGGTCGCTTCAATATTGAAGTGACCCTTTTTATTTGAAATTGAGCATTATTTTTTATCTACACTATATTTTCCGGGGCCAACAAATAGCAGACCGGCAAATATAAAGGCGTCTTCAATGGCGTGTACTGCTCCGGAAAATCCCTCCCCTTTACCCAAATGGGTAGCTGTGGCTATAATGAGGGTAATGCAAAGCAGTATACATACCGGGCGAAAGGCCATGCCAATGATTAGCAGAAAGCCACCAAACGTTTCGGTTACAGCAGCGAGAAAGCCCCAAACTATAGGCAAAAAATTAATCCCTATATATCTTGTAGCATATCCCGTTTCTTTCCATCCATGAACACCTCCCATAAGCATAGGGTACCCGTAGTGGATAAAGGTGATGCCCAAGCCAGTGCGAACCAGCAAAAGGCCAAAATTTTTATAATTACTTAATTTGCTCAGCAAAGCCATAGTTTTTACTTGAATTAAAATTTAACCTCTACTTGTTGTTCTTGTACTGTTAGCTGTATTTGCCTACCTAAAATTATGCTGCAATTATCGGGGATATGCCCGGCCGGGAAATCAAAACATACCGGGTAATTATATTCTTTTACTATATCCATGATAATTTCAGGTACAGTTTGGCCAAAGGGGATGTCGTTATCTTTTATCTCACTGAAGCCGCCCACAATTAAACCTTCGAGCTGTGAAAGCTTACCGGCCCGTTTCAGCTTACGCAGCATACGGTCAACGGTATATAGATATTCGCCAACATCTTCAATAAACAGGATTTTGCCGGTATAATCAAATTCAGACACTGAACCGGATACCGCCACCAGTAATGATAAATTACCGCCAACTAATACACCGCTGCTTTCGCCACTGCGGTTATGCGTGTGCGACTTAAATTCATAGCTCAATTCCTCACCAAATAATGCCTTTTTCAAAGTATTTAAAGACCGGGCAGATGCGTCGGGAATATTGATAGGCATTTGCCCATGTATACTTTGTGCCTGGTAATTGGTAAACAGGTGGGTGTGCAGTACGGTAATATCACTAAAACCAACCAGCCATTTAGGGTTTTGTGTAAAGCGTTCAAAATTAACCTTGTCAATCATCCGGATCACACCGTATCCTCCACGGGCCGCTATGATGGCTTTAATGCTATCATCGTCAATAAAGCGTTGCAGATCGCGGGCACGCAGGTCGTCATCACCGGCAAACTGGTGATAGGAAGCGGTTACCGTATCGCCCAAAACCACTTCCAGGCCCCATGATTGCAGTAATGCGATGGCATCGGTCATGGGTTGGGGAAGTTTTTTGGCAGGGCAGGTAATGGCTATTTTATCGCCTTTTTTTAAATAGGGGATAGGGTGAGCAAATGGTAGATGGGTAATCTCGGTATTGGTTGAGTGTGTATGCATATGGAATAAAAAACTTTCTGTTATTCTGACTTCCGGAACTTTCCGACTTAAATGAATTATCTTTGCAGCTTATTTATAATGCCGCATATTTCATGTCACAACTCAACAAATATAAACGTTATACCATTACATCGGCCTTGCCTTATGCCAACGGCCCCTTACATATTGGCCACCTTGCCGGGGCTTATATCCCAGGCGATATATTTGTGCGCTATTTGAGGCTTAAAAAAAAGGATGTGGTATACGTTTGCGGTTCTGATGAGCACGGTGCTGCCATTACCATCAAAGCCAAAAAAGAAAATACCACACCTCAGGCTATTATTGATAAATACCATGAGCAAATAAAAGATAGCTTTGAGCAATTTGGGATAGCCTTTGATATTTATCACCGTACCTCATCGCCTATACATCATGATCTGTCGCAGGAGTTTTTTCTGAACTTGTATGAGAAAGATGAGTTTATTGAAAAATACTCTGAGCAATATTTTGACGAAGATTTTCAGCAGTTTTTGGCTGATAGATATATCATTGGTACGTGTCCCAACTGTCACAATGAAAATGCTTATGGCGATCAGTGTGAAAGATGCGGAACCTCATTGAGTCCAACAGACCTGATCAATCCGGTATCAACCCTGAGCGGTAAAACACCTACTTTAAAGCCTACCAAGCACTGGTATTTGCCGCTTGATAAATACCAGCCTTGGCTGGAGCAATGGATTGATGCTAAAGAGGGCAGTTGGAAGACGAACGTTATGGGCCAATGTAAGTCATGGCTTAAATCGGGCTTGCAGCCACGTTCTATGACCCGCGATCTGGATTGGGGAATAGATGTACCATTGGCAGATGCTAAAGGCAAAAAGCTGTATGTGTGGATGGATGCGCCTATCGGTTATATATCCGCCACTAAACAGTGGGCTATTGACAACAATAAAGACTGGAAGCTGTATTGGAAAAAGCAGGCTGATGAGCAAGACAATGCCTGTTTAATTCATTTTATAGGTAAAGATAATATTGTATTCCACTGCATCACTTTTCCATCAATACTACATGCGCATGGCGAATATGTTTTACCACAAAACGTGCCTGCCAATGAGTTTTTAAACCTGGAGGGTGATAAGCTTTCTACCTCGCGCAACCATGCGGTTTGGCTTCATGAGTACCTGGAAGAGTTGCCAAATAAACAGGACGAACTGCGTTATGTGCTTACCTCTATATTACCCGAAACCAGCGATAGCGAGTTTACCTGGAAAGATTACCAGGCACGCATCAACAATGAGCTGGTAGCCATATTAGGCAACTTTGTGAATAGGGTAATGATACTGATGCACAAATTTTACGACGGTAAAATTGTTGCTGATACAGACAGGATTGAACTGACTGATGATAATCTGAATAAGGAGCTTGGTGGGTTTTATGATGAGATAGAGAAAAATCTGGAGGCTTACCGTTACCGCCAGGCATTGCAGGGTGTAATGGATATTGCCCGCTTGGGTAACCGTTACCTGACCGAAAAAGAGCCCTGGAAAACCATCAAAACCAACCCGGATGATGCCAAACTGGCCCTGCATAACTGTTTATTACTGATTGGACATTTAGCAACCTGTGCGCAGCCATTTTTACCTGCTACAGCTAAAAAGATCATTGAAATGCTTAACTGGCCAAATGAGGTGATCACTTTTGATCAGGAGGTGTATTTCAATAATGGGCATCAGTTAAACCCGGCTTCATTATTATTTGAAAAAATTGAGGATGAGGTAATTGAGTTTCAACTGCAAAAGTTGCAGGCTAAAAAAGTTGCCGCCGCGCCGCCAAAAGCCGCGGATGTACAACCGGCTAAAGAAAGTATTAACTACGAAACCTTTGCCACAATGGATATTCGTACAGGTACCATTTTAACGGCCGAAAAGATAGCTAAAACCAAAAAACTGCTGAAATTAACTATTGATACCGGTATTGATACACGAACTGTTGTATCCGGAATTGCCGAAAGTTATGAACCAGAAGCTATTATTGGCCAAAAGGTAAGCATTTTGGTAAACTTGGAGCCGCGCGAAATTAAAGGTATATTTTCGCAGGGCATGATCCTGATGGCCGAGAATAGTGATGGTAAACTAAGCTTTGTAGCGCCAATAGATGATTTCCATAACGGATCTGTAATACGGTAAATAAGACGCAATTTTCTGCACCATGCAGCATTCATAAAAAATTGATAAGCAGGGGTGTGATTTTTCATCTATAATTTGCACCTTTGCAAGCTGATAAATACTCTGGTTGTTTATCAGCTAAAACTGGTCCCGTAGTTCAACGGATAGAATAGGAGTTTCCTAAACTCTAGATATGAGTTC
>NZ_JBCECK010000079.1:0-23677 GCF_039207105.1 Mucilaginibacter sp. | reverse complement strand
CATCATGACCGATAAAAAAGTAAGAGTCCGTTTTGCACCAAGCCCAACCGGTGGTTTACACCTGGGTGGCGTACGCACCGTATTATTTAACTATTTATTCGCCAAGAAGCATAATGGCGATTTTGTTTTAAGAATTGAGGATACCGACCAAACCCGTTATGTGGAAGGTGCCGAAGAATATATTTTAGACTGCTTAAAATGGTGCGGACTGCATCCTGATGAAAGTCCGGTAGCCGGTGGGCCTTTTGCCCCTTACCGCCAAAGCGAACGTAAAGCCCTATACCGCGAATATGCGGAGCGCCTGGTAATGCAGGGACACGCCTATTATGCTTTTGATACCGCCGAGGAGCTGGACAAAAACCGCAAAGAAATTCCGAATTTTCAGTACGGACAGGCTTACCGCGATAGCCTGCGCAATTCGATTTCTTTGTCGCAGCATGAGGTTGATGCCCTGCTTGACGCAGGTACACCACACGTGATCCGTATAAAAATGCCGGCCGATGAAACCATCAGCTTTCATGATATGATACGCGGGCATGTTAGTTTTGAAACCAACCAGGTAGATGATAAGGTATTGCTTAAGGCTGATGGTATGCCTACCTACCACCTGGCTGTCGTGGTCGACGATTATTTAATGAAAATTTCGCACGCGTTCCGCGGCGAAGAGTGGTTACCATCAGCTCCGGTACACTTGCTGCTGTGGGATTATCTGGGCTGGAAAGCCGATATGCCGCAATGGGCACATTTACCTCTGATATTAAAACCTGATGGGCACGGCAAACTAAGCAAGCGCGATGGTGCTCGCCTGGGTTTCCCGGTATATGCCATGAGCTGGTTTGATGCTAAAACTGGTGAACTTACTCCTGGTTTCCGCGAGCTTGGCTTTTTGCCTGAAGCTTTCTTAAACCTGTTGGCTACTTTGGGTTGGAATGATGGTACCGACCAGGAAATATTTACACTGGATGAACTGATAGAGAAATTCTCTATTGAAAGAGTGAATAAAGCGGGCGCCAAATTTGATTTTGAAAAAGCCAAATGGTTCAATGCCGAGTGGATAAAAAAGACTGATGCAGACATATTAAAACCACACGTTAAAGCTGTTTTAGCAGAAAAGAACATTGAGGTAACAGATGATCAACATTTAGTTACTTTAATTGAACTGATCAAAGACCGTTGTGTTTTATTACCTGATTTTTATCATCAGCTGGGCTACTTTTTTGAGCAGCCTCAAACTTATGATCTTGCCTCCGTTAAACCAAAATGGACTGATGCAAAAGCTGAGTTTTTTAAAGAGTACATAGAAAAGTTAGCTAATATTGACACCATATTGCCAGAACGGGAAGAACCTGCTTTAAAAGCCTTTGCAGAAGAAAAAGGCCTGAAAGTTGGTGATGTAATGATGCCATTCCGCATTATGCTTGTTGGCGGCAAGTTTGGCCCTCATGTGTTTGATATAGCCGCTTTATTAGGCAAACAGGAAACCATAAACAGAATAACCAAGGCTTTGGCTGCTTTTGCAGCATAAGGCACTATTCAAGCTATTAGTCCCTTGTTCTTTTGCCTGCGGCAAAAGAACAAGGGACTTTTTGTTAAGATTTATGTTAGACATGTAACCAAGGCTTAATATTTTATAAATAATAATGTAACAAAGCCATTTCAATTCCGTAATAAAGCTTTGAAGTCTGAAAAGTGCTAACATGCACATTTTTAAATAGTTGATTCAAGTTAATTTATTTTCTTTTACAAAAAATAAATTATAAAATAATCATTATTAACCAATTTTAAGCATAAAAACTGTATTAATATTATTACAATTGTTGATAATATTTTGTTGGTATTGTATTAATAGTTTAATTTTAAGCTACCTTAATTTACTGGGATGATCAGCATACGATCTAAAAATGTTTTACTTGTAGCTCCCGATACCTTTCCGGTGGAGTTATTGTCTGATAGCCAGCAGCTGAGGCATATTTCTACAGTAGCCAGTATTTTCCCAACCATACATGAGCTTAAACCTAATCTGATCATTTTAGATCATGAATACGTGATCAAAGACATAGAAAGAATTTTAAGACGAATAAGCAGCAACACAGCATATAATAAAATTAAAGTTTGCTGCTATAAAAACACAGAGCATACCAAAACAGATGCCCTTTTAAAGGCGCTTGGTGTCGATCATATATTTTATCAGGAAGATTTTAACAAAGCCACCCAGGGCAAAAATTCATCAAGCATGCTTTCAAGCATTTTGGATACCTCTATTGTACACCTACTGGCAAAGGCGGTACATTAAATCAGTATTGTTTACTTTTTAAATGAGGCCGGGTCAGTAAAATGATCCGCCATGCAAGTTCCGCGCTTAATAATGCCGCTATGGCAAATCCCGCGGCTTTCAGCGCCTCCGGCGTTGATGAAAGCGCCCCACCCAATGCAACTGAATAAACAATAAAGGGCAACAGCATTACCAAACAAAGTCCGGTAATACTTAATGGTATGCGAAATGGTCTTTGCTTATGTGGTTCTTTGATCCGGAGTTTGATCAGCGAAATATATTCTAATGATAAGCCTGCACCATAAACCGTTACATCGATGATAAGCAGATCGGCAAATGTCCATAATATCATAAAGCTCACTACTATGGAGCAAATGATGATCGAGATATATGGTGTTTTAAATTTGCTATGCAATTTATTTAAACCCGCAGGGAGCAAATCATCATCAGACATTACCTGCGGCACCCGTGATACCGACAATAACACAGCTGCGTAAATACCCAGCGTACTGGCCATTCCCCCGGCTGCTATCACAATACCTAGCCATTGCCCCCCTACCAGCACACCTAAAGCAGGGAAGCCATCATTAGTTAAAGTATCATGATTGATGCCTGATTGTTGGGCAACCCAGGTAATTAACACATAAACCACCATAACTAATAAAAAAGCGATCAGCATGGATATACGGTATGAGCGCACTGGCTGTTCAACCTCTTCGGCATAAGTGGTAATATTATCCCAACCCAAACAGTTCCACATCACGGTATACAAAGCCATACCAAACGACGGAAAATTAATACCTTTTAACGATGGGGCCGGAACTACCAAACCACCGGCATGATGATGAATAGCCACTACAATAAGTACCAAAACAGGTGCCAGCACAGCGGCGCTCAAAAACAACGAAACCTTACCTACGGGCACAATACCTAATATATTTAACCCTGCCGATGCCCAGATAATGAGCAGGCAAACCGGCACCTGATATTGCAGCAATACCGGAAAAAAGAACGATGAATACTGTACAAACAAAACCGGGTAAATAGCCAGGTCAACAAAGGTGTACAGCCAGGTCCACCAGCCTTCGTAAAAGCCCCATCGGATTCCTAACGCGTATTTTACCCATTTGTAATAGCCTCCGGTAATGGGCATCATGCTGTTAAGTTCCAACACAGTGAATATCGCCGGAACATCCCACAGCAGGGGCGTTAATAGCAGTATTAAAAGCGCTCCATGATCGCCGGCGTAGCTCAGCAAAGGCTCCAACCCGTAAGGACCTCCTGAAACTGTAAAGAAAATAACAGCGATAAGCTGTATGGGCCTGATTTTTTTTAACGCGGCAGCTGATGGCATAAGCGATAAAAATATAATTTATGATATGATAATAAAAGCCCGTTTAAAAGAAAAGAGACGCGCTGATGCGCGTCTCTACGGTTATTTTTGCAGATAGAGGCACATTGGTACCTCCAAACAGAGACGCATGTGATGCGTCTCTACCATATTTTTCTTGTAGAGACACATTACATGTGTCTCCAATTATTCCGCCTCCAGTTTACAATGTCAACCATTTTTTGCGCACCAGCAATTGCTGCGGGCTGGCATTATCTATAGGTACAATTTTATACTTAACCTTATCATTCCTTAACAAGGTAACAGGAAGTGTAAGCGGCAATCCATCACGAATAATGCTCACTTTTATTTTGTCGCCAACCTTTTTGTCGTTCAGCATAGTCGTGGCATCGGTAATCGGGTTATCATCAATAGAAACCAGCTCATCGTTAACATTAATGCCATCAATATAAGCCGCGGTGCCACGTATAACATTGGTAACAATAATTTTCCTGTTAGCTGTGGTCGCGGTTACTACTCCTAAAGCGGGCTCGTTGGTATCAGCCAGTTCATCAACTACTTTGTATCCGGCGTAGCCCAGGTAGCTGTTATAATCAACTGGGGTTAAACCGTTAATGTATTTTTTATAAAAATCATCCAGTTTTTTACCGGCAAATTTTTCAAATCCTTTTTTAAATTCGGCATCAGTGTAGCCGCGTTGTTTGGTTTTGTAATACTCGGTATACATGTATTTCATTACATCATCCAGCGAGTATTTACCTTTACTGTCATTAATGATCTCCAGGTCAAGCATCATCCCCACAATAGCACCTTTGTTATAATAAGATATGGTGGTATTGTTAGAGTTCTCATTTGGCCGGTAAGCTTTGATCCAGGCATCAAAGCTCGATTCAGCAACTGTTTGTACGTTTCTGCCCGGCAGGTTTTCCAGAATATTAAACTCCCCGGCCAATACATCCAGGTAATTTTCAGTTGGGTACAATTTGGTGCGGTTCACTACAATGCCCTGGTAATATTCGGTAAAACCTTCAGCTATCCACAGGTTGGTAGTATAGTTCTCATTATCATAATCAAACGGACCAAGCACTATCGGACGTAAACGTTTCACATTCCATAAATGAAAATGCTCATGAGCTGCCAGGCTCAAAAAGCCCTGATAACCCTTCTCATTAGCGTAGGCATCGCGTGATGCGCCTAAAACCGTTGAGCTCAGGTGCTCCAGGCCGCCGCCACCTTTTAAATGATTATGTACTATAAAAACGTAATGTTTGTTGGGGTTTTCGCCAAAAATAGCAGCCTCATGCTCTACAATGTTGTGCAGGTCTTTTGTTAGGCGTTCTTTATCATAATTACCGCCGCCATACATACATACCTCATATTTTACACCTGAAACATCAAATCCGAAAACATCCTGGTTACCTACTTCAATAGGCGAATCGAACAGGATATCGTAATTAGGCGAAACACGAGTAAATGGATCACCGTTAACCATTTCCAGGCTGGTTGAAACCTTATCCCAGCCTTTGTAAGGTTTAATATGAATGGTTGAGGGTTGATGAAGCATATTAGCCGGATAAATAAATATACCCGAAGTAGAAAGAAAGCCATGCGATACATCGATATAACTGGTACGCACAGAGATTTCATTAGCATATACACGGTATTTAACAGTTACCTCCGACACGCCTTTAGCAGCTATGCGCCAAGTATTTTTATTGATTTTTGGCGACGCTACCAGCTTTCCGCCAACCTCTGCGCTAAATGATTCTATGTTTTTGGCAAACTCCCTTACCAGGTATGAGCCTGGTGTCCACACCGGCATTTTAAGGTCAAGTATATTTTGTTTTAAGCCAGAAACATGCATTTCAATATCTGCATAATGCGCCTGGGCCTCCGGAAAAGTAACGGTATAGGATATAGTAGATGTGCTTTGCGCCTTGCTTGCAGATGGATTCATAAAAAGTATAATTAAAGAAAAAGTAACGATTTGTATAATTGGTTTCATGCCCGCAAGTTAAAAATTTTATGGTTTCAAAAAATTTATCCCATTATGGCTCAGATGTAAAATGGTTGATACATGCAACTATTTTAATGACCAACTGTTTATGTTTGTGGGCACAATTACAATGCAGTTGATTGAACCTATATCGCGAAAACTAATACGGCTTGGTAAGTTATACCAAAGCGTGTTGGCTAAGCATACTGCTTATCTGGACGTGAACCAGTACCATTATATTTTGTCGCTAATTTGTTACTATGATGGTCAGCTTTCGCAAAAAGCGCTGGCAGAGATGCTCGGGAAAGATAAGTCGGCAATGGTAAACATCATCAACCAGCTTACCGAAAAAGGGTTCGTATACCGTGAAAACAACCCTAACGACCGCCGCGAACAATTACTAAGAGTTACCCAAAAAGCTAAGGACGCGGTACCGCACATTGTAGAAACATTTAAAAACATCAATACCAACATAACTGCAGGTATATCTGAAGAAGATCTGAAAATTTTTGAAAGCGTACTGTTGCGCATGCAAAGCAACATCAAGCCTTTAAATACAACTACCACCTAATTAAAAACTAAATCACTACATGATTAATTCCATATGAGAACAAGGTACATCATTTACACCGCGCTGGCTTTGCTGGTTGCCTATTTAATCTACAACAAGTTTTTCAGCCCCGGGGCTAAAGAATCTGCTGCGGCAATGGCTGCCGGCGGAAAGGGTGGCAAACGAAAAACCGGACCAGTATCTGTTAATATCATGGTTGTGAAAGATACCACTGTAAACAATGTTATTGATGTAACCGGAACCATAGATGCTAATGAAAAAGTTAGCCTGGTAAGCCAAACCGCGGGTAGCATTACCGGAATATATTTTACGGAAGGTACCAAGGTACAAAAAGGCCAGCTACTGGTTAAAGTATACAACCAGGACCTGGAAGCATCATTAAAGCAGGTGCAATACCAGGAAACACTGGCTAAACAAAATGAGTACCGTAATAAAATATTACTGCAAAAAGAGGCTATAAGCCAGCAGGAATATGATACTTCATTAACCTCCCTTAACTCACTGAAAGCACAGGGAGATGTGATCAAGGCTCAAATACAACGCACCGAGATCCGTGCGCCGTTTTCTGGGACCATTGGCTTAAGGAATGTTAGCCCGGGAGGTTACCTGTCGCCACAAACACCTATAGCCCAACTGGTAAACATCGATCCGGCAAAGGTTACTTTTTCTGTACCGGAGCGTTATTTGTCAATCATAGGCCCAAGCAGCAAGATAAGGTTCAATACCGAAAGTTCAAGAGAAAATTTTACGGCTACTGTTTACGCTATTGATCCATCCATTGATGTTAACTCACGTACCATTACCGTACGTGCCAAAGCACCAAATCCTAAAGGTTTACTTACAGCAGGTAGTTTTGCCAAGATCAATTTAACACTTGATCAGATACCAAAAACCATATTGCTACCAACACAAGCCGTTATACCCGATTTAAAAAGCAACTTAGTTTACCTGTATAAAAACGGCGTGGCTACACCCCAGGCTGTAAAAACAGATATGCGTACTGATACTAAAATACAGATCATCGATGGCCTAAAACCGGGCGATAGCGTAGTGGTATCAGGTATTATACAAATGCGACCAAAGGTTCCTCTAAAAATTGGTAAAGTAATTAAGTAAAGTCATGAGTTTATCCTCAGTTAGTATAAAACGGCCGGTACTGGCTACAGTAATGTCAGTAGTTATTGTAGTATTCGGTATTATAGGCTACAAATTTTTAGGTGTGCGGGATTTCCCTTCCGTCGATCCGCCTATTATTTCGGTATCAACCAGTTACGCGGGTGCCAACGCCGATGTAATTGAATCGCAGATCACCGAGCCATTGGAAAAGGCAATTAACGGTGTTCCGGGTATCCGTAACTTATCATCAACCAGCTCGGTAGGCGCCAGTAACATCACCGTTGAGTTTGATTTGGATGCTGATCTGGAAACTGCCGCCAATGACGTGCGCGACAAGGTAGGCCAGGCACAACGCCAGTTACCGCAGGATATTGACGCCCCGCCGGTAGTTACCAAAGCCGATGCCAGCGCCGACCAGATTATCACCCTGGAGGTGCAGAGCGATACCCGTAACATTAACCAATTGAATGATTATGCCGAAAACGTTTTGCAGGAAGGCCTGCAAACCATTCCCGGTGTAAGTACTATTAATATTCAGGGACAGCGCCAGTATGCCATGCGTTTGTGGATAGACCCGAACAAATTAACGGCACAAGGCGTAACCGCGACTGATATTGGCGCAGCACTCAGCAAAGAGAACGTGGAGCTGCCTGCCGGTAAAATTGAAGGTAATAATACCGAGGTTACTATCAGGGCACTGGGTAAGCTATCAACCGAAAAGGATTTTAACGACCTCATTATCCGGTCAGACAGTAACCGCGTTGTTCGTCTGCGCGATGTGGGTTATGCGGTTTTGGGATCGGCTAATGAAGAAACCATATTTAAAGAATCTGGTGTACCCATGATCGGTTTGGCCATTGTACCACAGCCGGGAGCTAACTATGTACAGATAGCCAAAGATTTTTATAAACGTCTGGACCAGATCAAAAAAGATCTTCCTCCGGATATTAAGGTTGCCGTAGCATTGGATAATACCCGTTTTATCAACCAATCCATATCTGAGGTGCAGGAAACGCTTGTTGTGTCCTTCATTCTCGTGGTAATCATTATCTACCTCTTCTTCCGTGACTGGTTGATCGCTTTCCGTCCGCTGATAGATATACCTGTATCCCTGATCGGGGCTTTCTTCATCATGTATATTTTTGGTTTCTCTATCAATATATTAACGCTGCTGGGTATAGTATTGGCCACGGGCCTGGTGGTGGATGATGGTATTGTGGTGACTGAGAATATTTATAAAAAGGTGGAAGCCGGGATGAATATCCGCAAGGCCGCCTTTGAGGGCTCGGCCGAGATATTTTTCGCGGTAGTATCCACATCAGTAACCTTGGCAGCGGTGTTTTTACCCATTGTGTTTTTACAGGGCTTTACGGGCAGGTTATTCCGCGAGTTCGCGGTGGTAGTAGCCGGGGCGGTATTGATATCGGCCTTTGTATCACTGTCGTTAACACCGATGCTGAACGTAAAACTGATCCGTAAAAACAATAAAAAATCAAAATTTTACGAGCGTACCGAACCTTTCTTTGTCAACATGACCAATTCGTATACCGAAACGTTGGTTAAGTTTATGAAAGTGCGTTGGGTATCTTTCGTTATTCTGGCGGTATCGTTGCTCATTATCGGTGTACTGGTAAGAATTATCCCATCAGAACTTGCCCCGCTTGACGACCGTAGTTTGCTGCGCTATACCGTTACCGGATCTGAAGGTGCCACCTATGAATACATGACCAAGTACATGGATAAGGCATCGCAGCTGGTTGCAGATTCCATACCTGAGGCCCGTGTAAATTTCGAGATCGTTTCGCCTACATTTGGTGGCGGCGCGGCCAACTCCGGCTTTGGCCGTATCGGACTGGTTGCTCCGGATGAGCGTGGGCGCTCTCAACAGCACATTGCCGACTGGCTCAGCAAGAAGCTCAGCCATATGCCTGATGCCCGTGCCATTGTTATACAGGAACAAACCATCAGCGGTGGTGGTAGCGGTGCGCGTACCTCGTTGCCGGTACAATACGTTATCCAAAATCAGGATTTTGAAAAGATCCGCAAGGTATTACCGCAGTTTTTTGCGGAAGTTTCCAAAAGCCCGGTATTTCAGGGGTCAGACGTAAACCTAAAATTTACCAAGCCAGAGCTTAGGGTAATTACCGATCGTGACCGTGCGCGCGATCTGGGCGTATCTGTTGATGATATTGCTCAAACACTGCAACTATACTATAGCGCCGGCCGCCTGGATTATTTCCTGATCAACGGAAAGCAATACCAGGTAATCGCCCAGGTTGACCGAGCAAATCGCGATCAGCCGCTTGACCTGAAATCGGTTTACATGCGCAGCTCCAAAGGCGGCCTGGTACAGCTGGATAACGTAGTGAAAGTTACCGAAGGCGCTACACCACCAGCTATTTACCACTTTAACCGCTATAAGTCGGCTACGGTATCGGCAGGCTTAGCTCCCGGCCGCACGGTTGGTGATGGTATTAAAGAAATGGACCGCATAGCCGCCAGCCTGCTCGACGAAACATTTAGCACCGCTTTGAGCGGCCCTTCACGCGATTATGCCGAAGGCTCATCAAATATCTTGTTTGCATTTGGTTTCGCGTTGTTGCTCATTTACCTGGTACTGGCCGCACAATTTGAAAGCTTTATGGATCCATTCATTGTGATGCTTACCGTACCGCTGGCTATTTCGGGCGCGTTTTTATCACTGTGGTTGTTTAACCAAACGCTCAACATATTCAGCGAGATCGGTATCATTACCCTGGTAGGGCTGGTAACCAAAAACGGTATCCTCATTGTGGAGTTTGCCAATCAGCGCATGGAACATGGTGTAGCTAAATATGAAGCTGCCATTGAAGCTGCCACCGCGCGTTTACGCCCTATATTAATGACCAGTTTGGCCGTAGTTCTTGGTGCCGTGCCAATTGCCTTTGCGCTGGGTGCCGGTGCAAAAAGCCGTGTGTCATTAGGTATTGTAATTATGGGCGGTATGCTGTTCTCGCTGGTATTAACACTTTATATCATCCCGCTGATGTATGTGATTTTTGCATCAAAAACCCGTCGCGACCCTGATCATGAACCTGAAGATATGGAGGTGCATGAAGAGAAAACCCCTAAACTGATTGAAAACTACTAAGCGATATGATCACTAAAAAAATAGCTTTCTTTATTTTCTGCAGCATAACTTTCAGCATAACGGCATCGGCGCAGGACGCGCCCGTGCTTACCCTGAAAGACGCGATAGAGATTGCCCTGAAAAACAACTATAATATCAAGCTGTCGCAAAACAATTCTTCCATTGCATCAAACAATGTTACCCTGGGCAATGCAGGTGTATTGCCGCAGGTAAGTGGTGATTTTACCACAAACGACAGCAGACAAAGAACAAAACAAACCCGGAACGACGGCACCATCAATAATATCAATGCGCATAACTCCAACAACAATTATGGGGCAAACCTTAACTGGACCATTTTTGACGGGTTCAATATGTTTGCCAACTATGCACAGTTAAAAACACTGGATACCCTTGGCGCCATCCGGTTAAAGGATACAATTCAAACTACTGTTGCCAACGTGATCACTACGTATTACGACTTGGTTAGCCAAAATGAGCAAATAAAGGCTTTAAAGGGCGCTATTGATATTTCCCGCACCCAAATGCACTATGCCAGCGATAAGTTTCAGGTTGGCCGGGCGTCAAGGCTTGATGTTTTAAACGCGCAGGTAAATCTCAATACCGACACAGCCAACCTGGTTACACAATATCAGCTGTTTAAGGCCATCAAAATACAGCTAAACCAATTATTGATTCGCGATCCGCAAACCGATTTTTCGGTAATTGATACGATGGTTATTGATAATAAACTGGTTTTGGCCGATATTATTAACAGTGCCCAGCTGCAAAACCCGGCAATTTTATCAGCACAGATCAACAAGCGCCTGGCCGAGATCAATCTGAAGCAGGTACGCTCAACCCGCTATCCGCAAATTGGATTAACATCGGGCTATACTTTTTCAAACAGTAAAACACCTGCCGGCTTTACCCTATCACAAAATGTGCATGGTTTTAATTATGGCTTAACTGCTACCATCAACATTTTTGATGGCTTTAACCAAAACCGCCGTGAAAGAAATGCTAAAATACAGATAGATAATGCCAACATTAGCGCCAAACAGACCAAGCTTAATGTAGAAGCGCAGATCAGCAACTTTTATGTGAGTTACTTATCCGGGCTGGACCTCATTAAACTGGGCGAGGCCAATATGGTTATTGCCAAAAAGAATCTTGATATATCATTAGAAAAATATAAGCTTGGTAATATCACGCCATTGGAGATCAGGGAGGCACAGCGTAATTACCTTGACGCGCAATCAAAGTTTTTTACCGCGCAGTATCAGTCAAAACTTGCAGAGGTGACATTAAAACAGATCACCAACAGTATAGATATTAAACAATAACGAAAAAGTATTTTTTTTAAATTACGATAAAAAGTTATTTTTGAAGCGATGTTAAATCCATACAAAATCTGCCTGTTAGTTGATGACAATTATATCGACAATTTTATTTCGCGCAGGCTTTTGGAAAGCAGCAATTTTGCCGATCAGATCATTATTCGGGAATCACCTGCTGAGGCTATCGAGTTGCTCCAGGAGGGTATCATCATACCCGATGTTATTTTTTTAGATATCCGTATGCCGATGATGAGCGGGTTTGAATTTCTGCAAGAATATGATGCACTTCCGATAAATAAGGAAGACATCAAAATATTTATGCTTTCGTCTTCTCTCGACCCTACAGATCTGAAAGAGTCATTAGGGAACAAGTACATCACCCAGTTTATTCATAAGCCTTTAACGCTTAAAGCGCTCGAAGAAATTTGTCCATGATTTTAGTTGCCGATAGCGGATCTTCAAAAACAGACTGGCTGCTTACCACTACCGGGCAGGAGCCAATAGCATTTAAAACAACGGGGTTAAATCCATACTTTTTAACCGAAAAGGAAATTGCTAAAGTAATACAGGAACAGGCACCCGATATGGTAGCCTATGCCAATGATGTTACCGAAATATACTTTTTTGGAGCTGGCTGCTCAAGTCCCGACAGGCATGAAATTGTTTCAAACGCCATCAGTCAGCTTTTTAATAAAGCCTTTATCAGTGTTGACAGTGATTTGCTGGGTTGTGCCTATGCAACCTGCGGATACGAAAAGGGTATTTGCTGTGTAATGGGCACGGGCTCCAACATCTCTTACTTTGATGGCGAGAATATTCACGACGGCCAGCATGGGCTTGGTTTTGTTTTGGGCGATGAAGGTGCTGGAACCTGGTTTGGCAAAGCCCTGATCACCGATTTTTTGTATGGTAATATGCCTGCCGATATCAGCGAAAAATTTGATAAAACATATGGCATCAACAAAGAGATCATAATTAAAAATGTTTATCAAAAGCCTAATGCCAATACCTATTTGGCCACATTCTCCCGCTTTGTAAGTGAAATTAAAACCACTGCATATGGGCAGGATTTGTTAGAAAAAGGATTGCTGGAATTTATTGAAACCAACATCAAATCGTACCCGGAATATCACCGGTACAAATGCCATTTTGTGGGTTCCATAGCCTATTTCTTTACAAAAGAATTAACTGAGCTTTGCCAAAAGCAAGGTGTAAAAACCGGCAAAATCATTAAACAACCCATCAATGACCTGATGGCGTTTATCCTGAAACGGAACGAGGAGTAACCCACAGCGTCATCCTGAACTTGTTTCAGGATCTCTCAGGACTAACCATCCTGCATACGATACACTCACTTAGCATTTGGGATGCTGAAACAAGTTCAGCATGACGATATAGCCAGAAACTAAGCCACCTTTCTCTTCCTAAATCTCGGACCAACAACCGCAAAGCCAATCAACAACACAGCCATTATACTTCCCGCCTTTGGCAGGTAATCGCCATGCTGCACATAAAAAGTAAGTTCAGAGTTAAGATTAATATCCTGTTTGAGCGCTCCGCGTGTCCACCATTTAGTTTGTTGCACCACATCACCCCGCTGATTGATAAAAGCAGATATACCGGTATTTGCTGATCGTGCAAGCCACCTGCGTGTTTCGATGGCCCGTAGCTTGGCATAATCCAAATGCTGGTCTTTCCCCGAAGTATTTTCCCACCAACCATCATTGGTGATTACAGCAATAAACTGAGCCCCCTTTTTTACAGAGCGGGCCACATAACCTCCCCATATCGACTCAAAACAAATTACGGGATCAACCCCAATGCCGCTTTGCGAATAAAACACCTCCGCGTCTGGCTGGCTGCCGTATGCTCCTGTTGCACCGCCCAGGTGTTCAAAAACAGGCTTCAAAAATGATAACGCATTACCAAAAGGTAATGATTCGGCACCCGGTACCAAGCGTGATTTGTGGTAAAACTGCACCTGCCCGCTGTTTTCAATATTTAAAGCCGTGCTAAAACTATCGGCAAATTGCCCACCTTCGGTAGGGCTTGCCGTTGGTGTTTCACGGGTATCATATATCTTGTAAGTTTCACCTCCCGTAAGCAAATTACCGTTTTTAAATTTGGTTAAAAACTGTTTGGCTTGTATAAATGAATTACTTGATTGTATGCGATTTTCATCCATATAATCAGGAATAGCCGTTTCGGGCCAAATGAAAAATTCCGTATTAGCTTGCCCGATGCTGTCACAAAGGTGGCTCATGATAGCAATTTGCTGAGCAGCTGGTATATTCCCTTCTTTATCATACGGATCAATATTCGGCTGAACCACTACAATGTTTGATGGGTTATTTTGCTCTGTATAGTTATAATAAGTAAATAACGAAAAGCCAAGCGGCAATATTAAAACAAGCACAAAAGCACTGATCAATTTTAATCTCAGTGATTTAAGCTGAGCCTCACGCAGGCCAACATATATTAAAAAAGCCAATATATTTAAAACCCACACCCAGATGGTACCGCCGTAAACACCGGTATACTCATACCATTGCACCCATTGATGGCTTACTGCAAAACCATTGCCGAGAGTCATCCAAGGGAAGTTCAGATCCCAGCTTTGGTGCAGGTATTCGTAGCTGATCCATAAACAAACCAGACCGGCAAGGCTCCTCCCCCGGCTGGTTAGCAACCTGAGCCGATAATAAAGCCAACAGGCCGTAGCCATTAACAAAGGGCCTAACGCATAAGGGATCAGTGTAATAGGTATAGCCACCAGGTTACCTACCTGTTTCAACGCATTATAAACCCAGTAAATAGATGCTATATTCCAAATGAAAAAGCCAATAAAAGTTACGTTAAATATCTGCCTTCCTTTTTTAGCGATGGTAGATTGGATTATGTTTTCCATCGCCAGCAGCATAGGCACAAAACCAATAAACAGCAAAAAGGTGGTATAAGGTGTAGGCGGCCACGCTATCCAAAGCAATAAACCGGAAAGTATAGCTAAAGGAAGGTTTTTTTTCATTGAATTATTTCTATGCTGATGTCATTGCGAGCGTAGCGTGGCAATCGCGAACTTTACAGAGGGTCTGCATAGTTCGCGATTGCTTCGTCGTTCCTCCTCGCAATGACATATTTTTTAGCTTCTTATTCCTCTTCGTCTTTATATTTATTTTTTGAACTCTTGGCTTCCGCACCAGCTACACAAATTACAAACTCGCCTTTTGCAGGATGTGTTTCATAATACTGTTTTACCTCCGCCACAGTACCGCGAACGGTTTCTTCAAACATTTTGGTGAGCTCGCGCGATACAGATAGCTGCCTGTCGGCACCAAAATAAATAGCCATTTCATCAAGAGTTTTCAATAAACGGTGCGGCGATTCGTATAGTATCAGCGTCCGCTCCTCTTCGGCTAAAACTTTGTAGCGTGTTTGACGGCCTTTTTTTAGCGGCAAAAAGCCCTCAAAGCAAAACCTGTCTGTCGGGAAGCCGGAGTTTACCAATGCAGGCACAAACGCGGTAGCACCGGGCAAACATTCAACAGCGATATCAAACTTCAAAGCTTCGCGCACCAGGTAAAAACCCGGATCGGATATGGCAGGTGTGCCTGCATCTGATATGAGAGCTATGTTTTTTCCCTCCAGCAAAAACTTCACAATTTCGTTTGATGACTGATGTTCATTATGTTGATGGTGCGAAAACACCTTTTGATGGATGTCAAAATGTTTTAGTAAGGGCGCGGATGTACGCGTATCCTCAGCCAAAATAAGATCCGCTTCTTTTAAAATACGTATGGCTCTGAAGGTAATATCTTCCAGATTTCCTATTGGGGTGGGTACTAAGTATAGCTTGCCTCTTTCGCTCATGGTTTGTATTTTGCCCATAGTACATGGACCATAGTCGATAGCCTTGGTTACCAACAACACATATAACTTAAAATCTATGGACTATGGTCTACTGACTATCGACTTATTTATATCTTTGCCTAAAAATAAATTAAATGCTGCAAGTTAGTTATATCCGTGATAACCGGGAACAGGTTTTGGAACGTTTGGCTGTAAAAAATTTTAAACAGACCCAACTGGTTGATGAAATTATAGGTTTAGACGATAAACGTCGTCAAACTCAAACCAGCCTGGATAACGTTTCGGCCGAGGCCAATGCCGCAGCCAAACAAATTGGCGATCTGATGCGTACCGGTAAAAAAGACGAAGCCGAAGCCATCAAATCAAAAACCGGAGCCTGGAAAGAAGATATCAAAAAGTTGGGCGAGCAGCTTACTTTTACTGAAGAAGAACTATATCAAAAACTGGTTTTATTACCCAACCTGCCGCACAGCTCTGTACCCAAAGGCTTAACCCCTGAAGATAATGAAGTGGTATTGGAGAATGGCAACAAACCCGAGTTGCCATCTACTGCCCTTGCACACTGGGAACTTGCAGCCAAATACAACTTGATTGATTTTGAACTGGGTGTTAAAATAACTGGAGCCGGTTTCCCGGTATATAAAAACAAAGGCGCTAAACTGCAACGCGCATTAATCAATTACTTTATTGACGAAGCTGAGAAAGCTGGTTACAGCGAAGTAAGCGTACCACTAATGGTAAACGAAGCTTCGGGCTTTGGCACATCACAATTGCCTGATAAAGAAGGCCAGATGTATTTTGTTGGTTTGGATAATTTATACCTGATACCAACTGCCGAAGTACCCATCACCAACCTGTTTCGCGATGTCATATTAAAGGCCGATGAATTGCCGGTAAAACATTGCGGGCATACCCCATGCTTCCGTCGCGAGGCGGGTTCATACGGCGCGCATGTTCGTGGTCTTAACCGCCTGCACCAGTTTGATAAGGTAGAGATCGTTCAGGTAGCTCACCCTGACAAATCATATGAAATTTTGGAGCAAATGAGCGCCCATGTACAGGGATTGTTGCAAAATTTAGGCTTGCCTTACCGTGTACTGCGTTTATGCGGTGGTGATATGGGTTTTGGCTCGGCCCTTACCTACGATATGGAAACCTGGAGCGCTGCACAGCAGCGCTGGCTTGAGGTATCATCTGTATCAAACTTTGAAACATTTCAGAGCAACCGCCTGAAACTACGTTTCCGCAATGCCGAAGGTAAAACCCAGTTGGCCCATACCTTAAATGGCAGCGCCCTAGCCCTGCCTCGTATTGTAGCTACCTTGCTTGAAAACAACCAAACCGAAAAAGGCATTAAAATACCTGAGGTACTGGTACCGTATACTAAGTTTGAGTGGATTGATTAAATCATGATTCTGCCACCTAAAAGGATTGCCGCAATTTTATTTTGGATTCAATTGATTCCTGTGACACTTTTGGTAGCATTATTTAGTCTTTTATATGAAGATGATCCCACTTCTGCTTTAAGCAGAGGGTGGGATTCTTATTTACTACCACTGTTATTTTTGCTATGGATTGCGTGTATCCCCATTTATTTTTTGCAATTTAACTTTTCAAACTATCTTAATAAAAGAGGGCTTTGGATATATCCATTTTCGGTAAATGCCATCATCGGATCATTGCTACTTGTGCCCGCAATTGGTGCAATATCAACAGGCTGCTTTCTCGTCAGCCTGCTTTATTGGGGATCTGCTTTATTGGGCTATCGCGCACTAAAGTTAGTTAACAACCAACGTAATTTCCGACCAGATAATAAAATCTCTTAAGATATCTCATCTCTGCTTCTCTTGCACTAAGCCGCTGCTTTAATTACATTTGGGTTAATTCCCTCATGTATGAAAAACAGATACCATTACTTACTGGCATTATCCGGCTTCGCCTTATTGGCCGGATGTACACAGGATAAAAAAGCCGGACAAGAGGCTGCGAAGGCCATATCGGCCGATGAAATAAAATCACACATCGCAGTATTGGCTGACGACTCCCTAATGGGCCGCAAGCCATTCACCGCAGGCGAAACAAAAGCTACAGCCTACATTGCTTCTGAATTTAAAAAAGCTGGATTAGAGCCCGGCAATAATGGCAGCTATTTTCAGGATGTGCCTATGGTCGAGATCACCAGTACGCCCTCTGCAACTATGCAGATCAGCGGTAAATCATCCATGAGTTTAGCTCCTTTGACTGACTTTGTAACTTTTAGCCGCCAGGAAATTGATTCGGTACAGCTTAAAAACTCTCCTCTTGTTTTTGCAGGATACGGCGTTGTTGCTCCGGAATATCATTGGAATGACTATGCCGGACTTGATGTTAAAGGCAAAACGGTTGTGGTATTAGTTAACGACCCCGGCTTTAAAAACGGCGATCCTACCTTTTTTAAAGGTGATACCATGACCTACTATGGCCGCTGGACCTACAAATATGAAGAGGCAGCCCGCCAGGGCGCCGCAGGGGTGCTTATCATTCATCAAACTGAACCTGCCAGCTATGGCTGGGAGGTTGTTTCAAACAGCAATACAGGCGCAAAACTTTATCTTACCCAAAAAGACAAACACCTATCTCGCTGTAAAGTAGAAGGCTGGGTAACTGAAAATGCAGGCAAAAAATTATTGGCTGCGGCAGGTATTACCGGCGATATCCGTGCCCTGGCACGTAAAAAAGACTTTAAGGCTATTCCACTAAATATGAATGTGTCACTGTCTATTAAAAACAAGCTAAAATATTCAACCTCGCACAACGTAATAGGTACGCTGAAAGGCAGTACCCAACCTGATGAATACGTGCTATACAGCGCTCATTGGGATCACCTGGGTATAGGAAAACCCGATGCCAAAGGCGATAGTGTTTACAATGGCGCGGTTGATAATGCCAGCGGCGTGGCGGCTATTATCAGCGTTGCCAAAGCATTTCAGCAAGCTAAGGATAAACCTAAACGTTCCATTGTGTTTTTAGCCGTTACCGCCGAAGAGCAAGGCTTGTTAGGTTCAGAATATTATGCCACCCACCCTATATATTCGCTTAATAAAACCATTGCCGACTTAAACATGGACGCATTGGGCAACTACGGAGAAACTAAGGATATTGCCATTACCGGAAAAGGACAAAATGATCTGGAAGATTATGTAGCCGAAATAGCCAAACAAGATGGCTTAACCCTCATTGGCGACCGCCACCCGGGTTCGGGTAGCTATTACCGGTCAGATCATTTTAATTTTGCCAAACAAGGTGTGCCAGCGCTTGATATTAACAATGGTAGTGATAGTAAAACACATGGAGCCGGTTATGGAGAACAGCAGCAAAAAGAATATGGAGATAACCGCTATCACCAACCCGCCGATAATTACAGTGCAGATATGGACGCTACCGGTATGGCCCAGATAGCCGACATACTTTTCCGCGTTGGTACCAAGCTAAGCAACGAAAGCACTTTCCCCGGCTGGAAAAACGGTTCGGAGTTTAAGGAGGTGAGAGATAAAGCGCTGGTGAAGTAACCCAATTTCCCGTCATGCCGAACTTGTTTCGGCATCTCATCTGAAAGTTAAGCTTACTTGATAGGAATATCCTGTGGGATGCCGAAACAAGTTCGGCATGACGAGAGAGTTTATTAATAACAATAAAAAAACCCACCTCGTAACAGAAGGTGGATTTTTTTGGATATATAGTGAAACTATGGTTCCTGTGGGAACCTTTAGTTGCTCATTTTAGCGATGTTAAAGCTTTCAAAAGCCATTTTCTTATTATAATCATTAGCTATGTTTTTATAGTTAATAAGGTCGACAATAGTACCGATAAAGCAAAAACCGGCGGTAAAAAAGTATAAAAGGCCCATGCCTATCTGGTCGGTCAGGAAGCGTTGCACACCCGATACCCCCAGAAAACCTAATAAGGTGGCCAGCATAATATCTTGCGGATTTTTCCTTTTACTACTGTAAATACTCATAAAGTATTTCTGTTGATTTTCTGTTAAAGAGGCTGAGGCCTGTTGTAAAAATTCAAATTCTTCGGGAGTCATCCCGTCAAACATCATATATGGATTTTGGTAAGTGTTCATTTGAGTAGTGTTTAAAGTTTATTGTTTGTTTGATGATATAAAGGTATAACGTAGGGTAAAAAACACCTATGCAAAATTGGTTAGCAGCCTTAACATGTCGGTGAGTTGCTGAGTTTTGGCGGTAAAATTATTTTGTCAGAACCAGGATTTTGAGGATTGATAGATGGCACAGATTACCATGATCTTAATTATTTGCCATCCTGAGGAACTAAGAATCTGTTCGTGAATTATGCAAGTTGTATAAAAGATGCTTCGCTATCGCTCAGCATGACAAATTCTTTTCTTTAAGAAGCAGGATTACGCGGATTTTGAAACCTATGCCCGTAACCCAGGCGGTCTTTACCTAAAACGTATATACGGTGAAAAATAATGAGCACAGCCGGAATACCCAGCCAGTGAGCATGGAAAGAGTTAGGGATATCGCCATGAAACAGATAAATAATGGCATGGCCCAGACCACAGCCCGGGCACCAGGTAATACCCATCAGTTTTAACGGACAGAGCGTAAAATGCGATTCGGCTTGCGGAGACGTAAGCGCGAGCGACAGCATAGCAGCTATCCAGAAAACAAGTTCAAAATATTTTGAGAATAGCTTTTTAATCAACCTTGTTCGACTTGTTATGAAACAGCAACGACACTCCGAAGGCCAGTAAAACACCTACCAGCAACGCTCCGAATATCCTGCCAGAAAAATCACGGATATTATTTCCGGCAGATATGTAGCTAATATATAGTATGGCGCCAAAAACGGCAATGATACCACCTACTATTAATATTTTAAAGCTTTGTATCAGCGCTTCTAAAAACCCCATCTTCCCCTTGCATTCCTGGGCGCGGTAACTCCTGATGCCAAAAAACAAACCTATTGCCGGTATCAGGAACGAAAAGTATTCAATAGGGGCCACCTTATCGGTGCTTGGAGTAACACCAAAACTATGCATAGCAAACATCCATATGCCGCTTAAAACGCCGATAACAATACCCGATAAAAGTGCATTCTTCATGGTTATAAAATTTGGTTAAAGTAATAGGTTGGCTTGAATAATTAGTTTACTCAATTTACCATTAAAAAGTAATATTACCTGCATATTGTTTCAATAATTGCCATTTATTTTAGAGCAAGGGTTTTGGGAATAAGGCGCATAGAAAAATCCTTGTTCCATCTGTCCTTACTCCTTGCTCCAAAATCTTCACTTGCTCTCCCCAAATCTTTTTGCGTACATTTGCACCAGTTTGAACATCCGTGATATTTTAGATAGATATAAAGCTGATGAAAGGATCAAAGCGTTGGCAACTGCGCTCAATGCTTCTAAAAATCCAAGGGTACAGCTTCGTGGTTTAGTTGGGTCAAGTGATTCGGCTATGGCGGTAGCATTGTATTTTTTACAGCACAAACACATGATTTTTGTGCTGCCCGAGCGTGAGGACGCCGGATATTTTCAGGCCGATCTGGAAAATCTCACTGGTAAAGAGGTATTACTTTTCCCCTCCTCATACCGCAAACCCTTTGAATTTACCCAGCCCGATAGCAGCAATGTACTGGCCCGTGCCGAAGTACTGAATGAGCTTAATCACTCATCGGAGTTTGGCCAATTGATCGTAACCTATCCTGAGGCCCTGGCCGAAAAGGTGATCGATCGCGCATCCCTCGAAAAAAATACGCTTGAGATTGCAGTTAGCAGCAAATTAAGCATCGACTTTATTAACGAGTTTTTAATTGAGTACGATTTTGACCGGGTTGATTTTGTTTACGAGCCTGGTCAGTTTTCGGTAAGGGGCGGCATAGTTGATATATTCTCTTTTTCGCATAACCTACCCTACCGTATAGAGTTTTTTGGCGATTTTATTGAGTCTATCCGCACGTTTGAAATCGAGAGCCAGCTATCTGTTGAGCAAGTTAAAAGCATTACGATTGTACCCAACGTACAGTCAAAATATTTAACCGAAAGCAATATTTCATTACTGGAATATGTTGATGCCGGCACACAGGTGTGGATAAAAGATGTACAGTTTACACTGGATATTATACAAACCGGCTTTAAAAAAGCGGTAAATCTCTGGAAGGCCCTTTCTGCTGAAGAAAAAGCACAAAACCCGGACTGGATAGACCCCAAATTTGGCTTTACCGACGAAAAACTGATAGCCGACCAGCTGCATGATTTTCCGGTGGTGGAGTTTGGCAAACAGTTCTTTTACCAGCCAACGACTTCCATTAATTTCGAAATGCGGCCGCAGCCCTCTTTTAATAAAGATTTTACGCTGCTGATCCACAATTTTAAAAACAACGAAGCCGAACGCATCGAGAATTTTATCCTTACCGATTCGGCTCGCCAGGTAGAGCGTTTGTATGCCATATTGGATGATCTGGATAAGACAGTAAAGTTTACCCCTGTAAGTGTCTCCATACGCGAAGGCTTTGTGGACAATGAACAAAAGCTGGCTTGCTACACCGATCATCAGATATTTGACCGTTATTATAAATATAAGCTCAAAAAGGGCTACCAACGCTCACAGGCCATTACCCTTAAAGAGTTGCGCGACCTTAAACCCGGCGATTATGTAACGCATATTGACCACGGTATTGGTAAATACGCTGGACTTGAAAAAGTGGAGGTGAACGGCAAACAACAGGAAATGATCCGCTTGATTTATGCCGATAACGATCTGCTTTACGTAAACATCAACTCGCTTAACCGCATTTCTAAATACAGCGGCAAAGAGGGCACCGTTCCAAAAATGAACAAGCTGGGTACCGATACCTGGGAACGCCTCAAAAAAACCACAAAAAAAAAAGTTAAGGACATCGCCCGCGATCTGATCAAGCTATACGCCCTGCGTAAAGCTCAGCACGGTAACGCCTTCTCGCCCGATAGTTATTTACAAACCGAGCTCGAGGCCTCGTTTCTTTACGAGGATACCCCCGATCAGGAAAAAGCCACTACCGACTTTAAAAAAGACATGGAATCGCCGCACCCGATGGACAGGCTGATCTGTGGCGACGTTGGTTTTGGTAAAACAGAAATAGCCGTACGCGCGGCATTTAAGGCCGTAGCCGATAGCAAGCAGGTTGCTATTTTGGTACCTACTACTATTTTAGCGGCCCAGCACTACAAAACATTTACCGACAGACTCAAGGGCTTCCCGGCCAATATTGATTACGTAAACCGCTTTAAAACCAGCAAACAGATCAAGGATACGCTCGAGAAGTTGAAGGATGGCAAGGTGGATATCATCATCGGTACCCATCGCCTGGTAAGTAAAGACGTAAAGTTTAAAGACCTGGGGCTAATGATCATTGACGAAGAGCAGAAGTTTGGCGTTTCAACCAAAGAGAAGCTCAAGCAAATGCGCGCCAATGTGGATACACTTACATTAACCGCCACCCCTATCCCCCGCACGCTGCATTTTTCGCTTATGGGTGCACGTGACTTATCTATCATATCAACCCCGCCCCCAAACAGGCAGCCGGTGGTTACCGAACTGCATGTTTTTAACGATACGCTGATCAAGGAAGCGGTTGAGTTTGAAATAGACCGTGGCGGCCAGGTGTTCTTTATCCATAACCGCGTGGCCGACCTGCCACAGCTGGGCGGCCTTATCCGAAAACTGGTTCCTAAAGCTCGCATCGGCATAGCCCACGGACAGTTGGAAGGTGATGCGCTGGAAGATGTAATGCTCAAATTTGTGAGCCACGATTATGATGTATTGGTAGCCACAACCATTATTGAGGCCGGTTTGGATATCCCGAACGCCAACACCATCATCATCAACTACGCCCACATGTTTGGCCTGAGCGATCTGCACCAGATGCGTGGCCGCGTGGGCAGGAGCAATAAAAAGGCCTATTGCTACTTGCTAAGTCCGCCTTTGTCTACTTTAACCAGCGAGGCCCGCAAGCGACTGAGTGCTATTGAAGAGTTTAGCGACCTGGGTAGCGGCTTTAACG
>NZ_JBCECK010000078.1:0-24307 GCF_039207105.1 Mucilaginibacter sp. | reverse complement strand
AATCAGCTTATACCCGTTTATTTATAAACTTAGGTTCTGTTGATGAATTTAACCGTGGCGATCTGTTAGGTTACATTTGCAACACTACCAAAATAAGCGGCCGTACTGTAGGTAAAATTGACGTTAAGGGTGTTTATTCATTCTTCGAAGTTCCTCACGAGGATGTAGAAAAGGTGATGAGCGCTTATAAAGAGATCGAATACAAAGGTCGCCCTGTGCGGATAGAGATATCCGGCGAAGGCACCAGCGAACGTCGTGAAGGTGGTGGTTACCGTGGTGGTAATCGCAGAGAAGGCGGTTACCGTGGTGGCGACAGGCGCGAAGGCGGATACCGTGGCGAAGATCGCAGAGAAGGCGGTTACCGTGGTGGCGACAGACGCGAAAGCGGCAATAGCGGTGGTGGTTTCCGTGATTTTTCAGGCAAACGCCGCGAAGATCGTCAGGATCCTGAACGTCGCAGAAGATTCTAATAAATAGAGTCAAGAGATAAGAATCAAGAGTCAAGACAGAAGGCCATAGCGTAATAACAATGGTTCAATCATCTTGATTCTTGATTCTAAAAGTCTTGACTCTTCAATAAGATAGTTTTCATGAAGCTTCCCTGGTAAAGAAGCATTAGTTTTAGTTTAGTTTTGTTAACAAAGCCTTCAACTGCCGCCAGCAGCCTGAAGGCTTTTGTTTTTAACGGGAAAACTCAACCAGGTCAGAGTCGGGATAAAATAACGTAAGCTTATGATCATTCAGTTCTTTGATCACAAAGCGGGTATAAGGCCTGCTCCCCTCGTACGATGTAAAAATGGTATCCTTGGTTACAAAATAATCTTCGGTTACTGGCTTTCCATCATCCATAGTGAAACCCTTGTCGGTTATTTCCAGCTTAGTATCGCCATTTTTTGATATCCAGTTGCCTACCAGCTTTTTATTTACCTCATGTACAGGTTCCGAGCTGCATGACCATACCAGCAGTACCAATCCAATTACCGGGATCATTAAAGCATTTTTTTTCATATCGCGTTTTTTATACCCTAAGCCGGTCTTGTTCAGGTTTATTGAGCCGGCTTATCTTTCAGGTTTGCTTTTTTAACGTAAACCCTATGGCCTTTTTTGTTCACATAAAAATAATGAGAATTCTTGTCAATATAAATAGTTTGTCCATCAGGGCCTACTTTACCTGCATATTTTTTGTCAGCTACTCCGGCAGCGCCTTTAGCAGCTATTTCTGACGTTTTATGACCAACTTTTTTTGCGGTATTACCGATTTTGTGACCCAGGGTAGAGTCTTTATGAGTTTGGGCAAAGGCCGGCGATATCATGAATGATCCGGCAGCAAAAAGAGCTACTTTGAATAACTTTTTCATATGGTTGTAATTGAGTTTATGTTTAATAAATCAACTCAATTTTTCGGCCAAATTCTTCATCTCCAACACAGGTGCGCTTTTCTGATATAAAATGGCATAAACGGCATCGCAAATAGGCATACTTACACTGTACTGTTTATTCACCTGATGTAGGCAATTTACTGCATAATACCCTTCGGCAATCATGTTCATTTCCAACTGGGCTGATGTTACAGTATATCCCTTGCCTATCATATTACCAAATGTACGGTTACGGCTAAACTGCGAGTAAGCGGTAACCAGCAAATCACCCAGGTATGCAGACTCTTTAATATCCCTGTCAATAGGATGTACAGCGGCTACAAATCTTTCCAGTTCACGAATGGCGTTTGATATCAATACCGCCTGAAAGTTATCGCCGTAACCAACGCCGTGACAAATGCCGCTGGCAATAGCATACACGTTTTTTAAAACCGCGCCGTATTCAGTTCCATAAATATCATCAGATACGATAGTTTTAATGTAACGGGTGTTGATCATACCGGCAAACCTCACAGCCAGTTCCGTATCACGCGAAGCGATGGTAAGGTATGATAGTTTTTCGAGAGCCACTTCCTCGGCATGGCAGGGTCCGCTGATCACCATAAAATCATCAAACGAAACACCCATTTTGCGGTTTAAAAACTCACCTACAATCAGATTTTCATCGGGCACTATACCTTTTATAGCCGAAACTATCTTTTTCCCTTCCAAATCAGCAGGAGTTATCCCAGCCAGGGCTTCCTTTAAAAATGCTGCCGGTACGTTAAGTAGTATGATCTCGGCTTGTTGTATGATCTCTTTTAAATTATTCGATATGTTTTGCTTTGGCAATTTTATTTCAACCGAACTTAAATAGTGCGGGTTATGCCCAAACTTGTGCAGATGTTCAACCGCCTGCACGTTACGCATCCACCAAAAAATTTCCTTTTCTGTAGTATTATCGGCCAGCATTTTAATATTGGCCGTAGCCCAGCTCCCTCCGCCAATAACTGCTATCTTGTTTTTTTGTGTATGCATGGTAAATAGTACTGCCAGGTTTTAATTGACAAAGCAAATTAATGAAATATTATGCATAAAGGGCAAACGTTAATAAATAGGAAAATCGCTTTTGCCTTTAATGGTGATTAGGAGGCACCAACGGAGCCATCACTTACTTGGTTTAGACTATAAACACGCGACTCCGCTGGAGTCCGGTGATGAAAAACATAGAAGCTTCAGAGGAGCAACCTGTTTATGTTTTTAAGCATAAACACATGACTTTGTTGAAGTCAGGAAATAAAGGAACATCATAACTCCGGAGGAGCAACCTGTTTATAGGTTTAGACTATAAACACGCGACTCCGCTGGAGTTCGGTGATGAAAAACGTAGAAGCTTCAGAGAAGCAACCTGTTTATGTTTTTTAAGCATAAACACATGACTTTGTTGGAGTCAGGAAATAAAGGAACATCATAACTCCGGAGGAGCAACCTGTTTATAGGAATATATCGGGATTTTAACGGCTCCGTAGGTGCCTCCTGTTTTAAACGATTTCTTCGTGCATAAAGGTTTATACCCATCCTGAACAAAAAGCACAATACAGCAAATGCAAGGATAAACTAAATTAGTTAAGTTTGTTATATAGCATATCAATCACAGCGCTTATGGATCCATTGGCCCGGAAAACATTTAATGCAGGTTTTACTGATACCAAATATCGGCAATTTTTAAACCGGTTAAACGGCAACCTGCAAAACCCCATACCTTTCCGTGTGGCCGAAACACCCATTTTCCTGACTAAAGATTTTACCAGCAAACTGGTAGATGCCGGCAACAGCATAATAAATACCATTTTACAGCCCGACTTTAAAGATTTAACCGAGCGCGCTATACCCGATAAATGGCGTGTAGCCCAAGAGAATGATCACCCCCATTTTATAGCCCTCGATTTTGGTATATGTAAAGATGCCAACGGACAGATAGTTCCTAAACTGATCGAATTACAGGGTTTCCCCTCGCTGTACGGTTTTCAGGTAAATCTGGGAGATACCTACCGAAAAATCTTTGATATCCAAAATGATAAAACCATTTATTTTAATGAGCTCGATAAAAAGGCATATCTCAAATTGCTGAAAAAAACTATCCTGGGACCTTATAAACCAGATGAAGTGGTGTTGATGGATGTAAACGTCCCGGAACAAAAAACAGCGGTTGATTTTGATATTACCAGCCGGTACCTGGGTATCCCGGTGGTATCCCTGAGCGACCTGGAACAGCAGGGTGATCAGCTTTTTTATGATGCTAATGGCGAAAAGAAACGCATTAAACGCATTTATAACCGGCTTATATTTGATGAGATAGACGGCGATCCCAATATTTTTGACCACATCGTTGATATTCGCCAGGCACTTGATGTAGAGTGGATAACCCACCCTAACTGGTTTTACCGCATCAGCAAGTTTACCATGCCCTATTTAACAGGCGATTATATCCCCCGCACACAATTTTTGCATGAATTAAGCCAAATTCCGCCCGATCTGGAAAACTATGTGCTTAAACCGTTGTTCTCCTTTGCGGGCCAGGGCGTGATCATTGATGTTAAGGAAAGTGATATTTTTCATATCCCCGATCCGGAGAACTGGATATTGCAGCAAAAGGTAAATTATGAGCCTGTTATACAATCGCCGGATGGTGGGGTTAAAGCCGAGATACGCCTGCTTTACCTGTGGCCCGATGGTGATGAGCGGCCCACGCTGGCTATAAATTTGGCCAGGCTAAGCCGTGGAAAAATGATAGGCGTACGGTATAATAAAGATTTTGATTGGGTTGGCGGAACAATTGCCTTTATGCCCTGTTAAACCTTATACTAATTGGTACGTCTATACGTATATGTTAAAAATGTAGTATTTTTGTGACATGAACATTCAAGCCATTATTGTAGTTATACTTTTTGCTGGGGCGATTTTTTACATCGGTAGAATGGTGTATAAAAGCCTGACAGCCAAAAAGGGATGCGGTGGTAATTGTAAGTGCGGTGTTGATTTTTCGGGCATTGAGCCAGGAAAAGTGCATAAATAACAGCGGTTACCATTCATTAAATCTTCATCTAAAACCAATACTTTTAATTAAAAGGTAAAATTCATTAATGTCTTCAAACAAGCAAGTTTTTCAGGCGGAGTCCCCGGGTAGATGGAATAAATTTAAGTGGCTCAGCCGCATACTTCTTGCAGTGCTTATTATCGGTATAGTGTCAGTAATAGTCACTATCAAGTCAACTTATTATCCTGACCTTCCTAACCTGAATCCGGCTCCCAAAAAGATGTCAAAAGAGGAGCTTGATCAGTTAAAAAGGTCAACCAAGTTTAAATCGTTCAAAATACAAAAGTCTGAACTGGAAGAAATTGAACGCAAAAGAAAGCAGCACCAGATTAAGCACCCCAATAATAAAGACCGTATAAACGCCGCGTTTTACCTTGCCTGGGACCCGCAAGCTTATAATTCCCTCATCAACAACATTGCTCACCTGGATATGGTAGTGAGCGAAGGCTTTTCCATAGCCCCGGGTACCGATACCGTGGTTACCAAAATTGATACCGGCTTGCTGCACATCAACAAAAAGTTTAATAAACCGGTGCTCATTATGCTGTCAAACTACGTTAACTACAATAACGTAAGTGGCGGATACGACACCAAAGATGTGATGCGCATTGTAAAAAGCAAAAAGCTGCGCACGGGCTTTATCAACAGCATTGTTAACTCGCTTAACAAATATAAACTAAAAGGCGTTAACGTTGATTTCAATGAAATAAAAGACCGCAACGATAAAGATTATATCAGCTTTTTGCAGGAGTTGTATAAATCCCTGCATGCCAAAAATTTCCTGGTTACGCATAACGTAGTGCCTGAAGATGAGGCTTATGATATTGTAAAACTACAGCGCTACAACGACTTTCTGTTTGTAATGGCCATTGATGAGCACTATGATGCTACCAATGCCGGTGACCTGAGTAACCAACACTGGGTTGAGCAAATATTGGATGAAGTATGCAGCAAAGTACCTAGCGAAAAAGTTATTTTAACTTTTGCTGCCGGTGGTTACGATTGGCCTGAAAAAAGTGTGGGCAGATCAATAGGTTATCAACAAGCTATTAGTACCGCCCAGGAAAAGCAAAGCAAGATCATTTTTGACCCTGTATCTGCCAATTTACATTTCAATTACATCCATCAGGATGGCTTGCCTCACACCGTTTATTTTACAGACGCGGCCACCAACTTCAACGTGATCCGTATGGCAGATGACTGGGCTACCGGTGGTGTAGCCATGTGGCGCCTCGGTTCGGAAGATCCGCGTTTATGGACATTTTTCCAGAAAAACCTATCTATCGATTCGTTGAAAAAAACAGGTGTCGATATTAAAAGGTTAACAACCGTTGGTGCCAATAACCGGGCCAATGTTGATTATGATGGAGAAGGCGAAGTACTTGACCTTATTACTACCCCTACCACCGGCCAGATTGATGTAAAACTGGATACTTCTACGTTTACCATTACCAACCAACAGTATATTAAGCTGCCTACCAAATACGTGATACGCCGTTATGGTTACGCTCCTAAAAAGGTAGTTTTAACCTTTGATGATGGGCCCGATCCGGACTATACGCCAAAAATTCTGGATATTCTTAAAAAGGAAAATGTACCCGCGGCGTTTTTTGTGGTAGGTTCAATGGCCGAAAAAAATATGCAACTGGTACGCCGCGAGTTTGAGGCAGGTTACGAGATAGGTAACCACACCTTCTTTCACCCGGATATATCAACTATCAGTTTGGATAGGGTTGTCCTCGAGCTTAACTCTACCCGTAAACTTATTGAGTCTATTACCGGACGTAGTACTATATTATTCCGCCCGCCGTTTAATGCCGACGCGGAACCAACAACTTTGGCAGAGGTTATCCCGGTAGCCGAAAGCCGCAGGCAAAGCTATATCACCATTGGCGAATCCATTGATCCCTGGGACTGGCAACCCGGCGTAACGGCCGATAGCATCATAGCGCGCACTATCAGGCAAAAAGATAATGGGTCAATGATATTGCTGCACGACGCCGGCGGCGATACCCGCGAAGAAACTGTAAAAGCGCTGCCAGAAATTATCCGCTATTTTAAAGCAAACGGTTACCAGTTTACCACCATTGCCGATGTATTGGGTAAAACCAAGGAAGACCTGATGCCTCCTATCCCGAATGATCCACATACCGGCATACTTGGCCCAATGTATGATGCTGCCGTACATGGTTATTACTACATAAACTGGGTATTGATATACATATTTTTATCGGCTATTTTCCTGGCCATTGGTCGTATTGTACTGATTGCGGTACTTGCTATCAGGCAACATGGTGAAAATAAAAAAATGGTTAAAGCCCGTGGCGATAATTTCCCGCTGCCGCCGGTAAGCATTATTGTTCCGGCTTACAATGAGGAGGTAAATGCTGTTGCAACCATTCAGAGTTTGTTAAAAACCGAATACACATCTTTCGAGATCATTTTTGTTGATGACGGGTCAAAGGATAAAACATTTGATGTGGTTACCGCGGCTTATGAAAATAACCCGCTGGTAAAAATATTAACCAAACCAAATGGCGGCAAGGCATCGGCATTAAACTTTGGTATAACACATGCCCAAAGTGATTATGTGGTTTGTATTGATGCCGATACCCAGCTAAAAACGGATGCCATTTATCATTTAATGACCTACTTTACCGACGAGGAAATTGGCGCTGTGGCAGGTACCGTAAAGGTGGGTAACGAAACCAACATCATCACCCGCTGGCAGTCTATCGAGTACATTACAGCACAAAACATGGACCGCCGCGCGTTCGATCTGATCAACAGCATCACCGTAGTTCCGGGTGCAATTGGTGCCTTCCGGAAATCGGCCATATTTAAAGCAGGTGGTTTCACCTATGATACCCTTGCTGAAGACTGCGATTTAACCATGCGCATATTAAAGCAAGGCTACATTGTTAAAAACTGTGCAGAAGCCGTGGCTTATACTGAGGCACCCGAGACTATTAATATGTTGCTCAAACAACGCTTCCGCTGGAGCTTTGGCGTTATACAAAGCTTCTGGAAAAACCGCGACGCGCTGTTTAATAAAAAGTATAAGTTTTTCGGCATGGTGGGTATGCCGAATATCCTCATATTCCAGATCATATTGCCGCTATTTTCGCCGCTGGCCGATCTGATGATGATATTTGCCTTATTTGGCGCCAAGCCCGAAAAAATGCTTTTCTACTATGTAGCCTTTGTACTGATCGACTTTATCGTGGGCATCATAGCCTTCAAAATGGAAAAAGAGGATTACAGAAAGCTTGTTTACATTATACCGCAACGCTTTATGTGGCGCCAGCTGATGTATTACGTACTGTTTAAATCTATACGTAAGGCCCTCAAAGGCGAACTAAGCGGTTGGGGCGTACTCAAACGCACGGGCAACGTTAAGGTTGAACCTGAGAAGGAAAACCAGGTGTAAATCAGATGCTATTATAGAAAAGCCAGGATGATTGTCCTGGCTTTTTTGTTAGTTATTGTACATTCTAAAATTAGATGTCATTTCGACAAGGAACGAGGAGAAATCTTGTACATCACGCAAACACTTCAGGCACAATACATAACTTTTATATCGCTACCTCAACCGTATGGAACGGTATGCATCCTATACAAGATTTCTCACTATCGTTCGAAATGACAAAAGGAAGAATTCTTGACCTTCATTCCTTTTCAATCAAACACACAGCATAAGCCACAACACCTTCTTCGCGGCCAATGAAGCCCAACTTTTCGTTGGTGGTGGCTTTGATAGAAATATCTTCTTCACTGATAGAAGCAGCTTCGGCTATATAAGTTTTCATGGCCGGTATGTGCGGATTGATCTTTGGTGCTTCAAGGCATACCATAGCATCGATATTGCCAATAGTAAAACCTTTCTCTTTGATAAGTACTACAACGTGCTGCAGCAATACCAAGCTACTGATACCTTTCCACCGGTTATCGGTGTTGGAAAAATGGAACCCTATATCGCGCAGGTTAGCGGCGCCCAACAGCGCATCGCAAATGGCATGAAGTAATACGTCGGCATCCGAATGGCCGTACGCGCCTGCATGGTGCTCTAACTTTACTCCGCCTAAAACAAATGGATGCTGCTCTTTTAACTGGTGTACATCAAACCCAAAACCTACCTTTATTTTACCCATTATATTATCGTCGTCCTACGTTTGTGATGCCGCCAAAATTAGCCGATAGCGTGAACCGGAGCGTATTGGCCAGCGGACTGTTTTGCTGGCTGGCTGCCAGATATGAAAAATCAAAATTGAAAATATTGTACCGCATGCCCAAACCCAGGGTAAGGTAATGCCTGTCGCCTTTGGATGGGTTTTCATAAAAATAACCTGCCCTCACCGCAAACTGATGATTGTACCAGTACTCAAGTCCCGGCGAAAAGTTGATCTCTTTAATTTCTTCGCTGAAGCCACCCGGTGCATCACCAAATGACTGAAATATACCTCCCGGTACTGATACATCGTCATTTTTACCTTTTAAAATATTACCGTTAGCATCACGCAGCGGTGGAGTTGGCACCAGCAGTTTATTCACATCAAAAGTAGCGGTCAACTCGTTGGTTTCATCAAGCAGCCAAGTGTTGGCTACCCCCACCTTTAGGTTGGCCGGTAAAAAATATTTAGGGCCTACATCGCTATAGCTGATCTTAGTACCAATGTTTGATATATGCGCGCCAAAGGCAAACAGATTATTATCGCCGTAAGGCTTTTTGTAATACAAAGACACATCTGCAGCAACCGCGTTGCCCGGCCTGGCCACCTGGCCCGAGCCTTCAGTAAATGATATGCTGGATATGTTTGAACGTATGTAACGAGCGGTTAAACCCAAGGAAAGGTTTTCGCCAAATTTGCGTGCAAAAGAAACGTCGATGGAAAGCTCATTCGGTGTATAAGTACCCAGGTTATTTGACTGATCATCGGTTAACTGCACCGAACCATAGTTAAAATAACGCAGGGATGCGCCCAATGTATTACGGTCATCCAGTTTATGTGCATAGCTCAGGTACGACAGGCTGATATCAGGCACCAAATGCCTCAACCAGGGGCTGTATGACAGGGAAAGTGCATCGTTACTTTCTAAAAAAGCCAGTTTTGAGGGGTTCCAGAAGTTAGCATTAACATCGGGGGAAATAGCTACGCCTGCATCGCCCATAGCGCCTGAGCGCGAATCAGGAGAGATATTTAAAAATGGCACCTGCACCGGTATTGCCCTGGCATTACTGCCATCGGTTGATACACCTGTAGTTTGCGCCATGCCTGCCAGGGGCAGTAAAAGCAGCACACAATAAGCAATACAGCGAGAGGTAAAAAAGTTCATTGGGTGCAATTTAGCTTTTTAATTTTATTTGATATACAGGTGCACGCTTAATTTTATACAGGATCTGCAAACACTTCATTTAATAATTGCCCGGCCAAATCACCAACCTACGCAACTAATTTCAATAAATTTTCGTTCAAATGCCTGATATAAGTTTGATTTATTTGCATTAGAGGGTAGGACTCATTAGCATTATATCCATTTTTTTTTAAATTTACCTCTTAATATAACTGTAAAAATATGAAAATACTTTTTACTAAAACTGCTTTAGTGCTGTTGGCTTTAGGTGCCCTGGTAAGCAGCTGCAGTAAGCAACAACAGTCGCAAAAAACCGGCATCACTTATAATGATAAGAATAATGGCGGTTATGTGCGCTTCAGGCAAACCCACCCTGCACCGGGCCCGGGTCTTGTACCTATTGAAGGCGGTACCTTTGTAATGGGTGGCAGTGCCGATCAGGATGTTACTTATGATTATAATAACGTGCGCCGCCGTGTAACCGTGCCATCATTTTATATGGATGAAACCGAGGTATCAAACCAGGACTGGTTGGATTACCTGCATTGGACGGCTATCACTTTTCCGCAGGATCGTGAGTTATATTATGACGCTCTTCCAGATACACTGGTGTGGCGTAAACCACTTTCATACAATGAGCCTTATGTAGATAATTATCTGCGCCACCCTGCATTCCAGGATTATCCTGTTGTGGGCGTAACCTGGGATCAGGCTCAGGAGTATTGCCAATGGCGTACCGACCGCACTAACGAGAACATCCTGCGCGAAACCGGCAGAATGGTATCCTGGAAAGATTTAAACGGCGGTGGTAAAAAAGGTGCTGCTGCACCAACTGCAGATGCCTCACAACCATTTAATACCGATATTTACCTGAACGGCCAAATGAAAGGCCCAGGCGTTGATGGTAAAAAAATGATGCCCGACCTTAGCCCTAATGCCCAGGCAACCGGTACCGGCAAAAACGCTAAACCTGTAAGACCAGTGCGTATGGAAGATGGTATACTGAAACAAGGTTACCGCCTGCCATCAGAAGCAGAATGGGAATATGCCGCGTTAGCACTTGCCGGAAATACCGAGTTTGAAAACATAAACGATGGTAAAATGTACCCTTGGAATGGCCTTGGGGTGCGCTCTGCAAAAAGCAAAACCCGTGGTTTGATCATGGCTAACTTTAAACGCGGCAACGGTGATAACGCCGGTGTGGGCGGTTATCTGAATGATAAGGCCGATATTACAGCCCCTGTAAGATCATACGCGCCAAATGACTTTGGTTTATATAACATGG
This sequence comes from Mucilaginibacter sp., assembly GCF_039207105.1. Taxonomy (GTDB): domain Bacteria; phylum Bacteroidota; class Bacteroidia; order Sphingobacteriales; family Sphingobacteriaceae; genus Mucilaginibacter. The sequence continues at coordinate 13,215 of NZ_JBCECK010000078.1, read as the reverse complement.
CTGGCAACGTTAACGAATGGACTGCCGATACCTATCGCCAAACTTCATTTGAGGAGTTTGATGACTTTAATCCTTTCCGTGGTAACGAGTATAATAACAAGCGCATGTCTGACGCATCAAAAGGGTTGTATGCTAAAGATAAATATGGCCGTCCTATTAAAGACCCGGCTAAGGCAAACAGGAAATTAAAATACAGCGAGCTTTTAGCCCTGCAAGGCCAAAGAGCAGATTCGGCCACTGCTGCAGCAGCCACTCCTGGCAATGCCAATGCTTTGCCTAACAACAATAATGCTTTGCTTGCAACTAAAAATTCAGGAAAAGCCTTTAATCCCGACTTGAGAGGCGAAAAAGATACGGTTAACATGGCGCTTTATGGCCAAACTACACTGGTTAACAACCGCTCTAAAGTTTACAAAGGCGGCTCATGGAACGATATGGCTTTCTGGCTAAACCCTGCAACCCGCCGCTTTATGGATCAGGATGAGGCCAGTGCCGAAATTGGTTTCCGCTGCGCGATGACCATGGTTGGCGCTCCTGAAATTTATCCGGTAGGCAAGCCACACTACGGCGTTAAAAAACCGAAAGCTTACAAATCAAAATAAAAAGCATTCTTTACTTTATCACAAAGGCCGTTCTTTACTGAACGGCCTTTGTTGTTTGATGCGATTATCATACGATTTCTTCACAACTATTATTTTGTCATCCTGAGCAATAGCGAATGATCTGTTAGCGAACTATGCAATCGCAAAATAGATGCTTCACTACGTTCAGCATGACAAAACTTTATATGCAATATATATCGATTCAAGCGAATGACGCTTGCCATTGTTGGTGTTGCCGCCGCCAGCAACTTCTTACTTAAAATTTTGTCATTGCGAGCGATAGCGTGGCAATCGCAGACTTTAAAGAGAAAACCTGCATTGTTCGCGATTGCTTAGTTCCTTACAGCTATGACATCAAGAACAACTCATAGATAGCAACTCTTGCAATTGTTGGTGTTGTCATCGACGAGGTACGAGGAGAAATCTTATACGGCATATCAAGCGGGGATACATTACGCAGAAGATTTCTAACTATCGTTCAAAATGACAGCGATGTGCTTTAAAAATAAGCAAGCCCGGTACCATACACTGATACCGAGCTTATATTTTAAAGAAGCTTTGAATTAATAACCTTCGTTTTGTTTCAGGTTCTTGTTAGCATTCATTTCCAGGTATGGTATTGGGAATATCAGCCTGGGCGAGTTATAAGGTAAACTTGCCGCGTTTAGCTTTAGGCGTTTCACATCATGTAAAAAGAAACCCTCAAAGGCCAGCTCGTGTGTCCGTTCCTTTTGTATGGCGGCAGGTGCATTGGCTACGCTGAATGAAGATGCCAAACTCAAATTAGCAAGGCCAGCACGTTTTCTGATCACATTTATGTCCTGAAGGGCTCCGTTACGGTCGCCCAGGTTAAGCCTGCTTTCGGCACGTATTAAGTATAACTCGGCAAGGCGTATCACATGCACGTTACCATAAATGTTATCAAATTTGTGGCATCTGATATTTCCGTCAGAATCGGCCACGTAAATATCGGCACGGCTGTCTCCGGCTTCAAATCCGCTCACAAAATTATCACGTATCACGATCTCACCACGGCCACCATCGCCAGATGTAGCATAAAAAGTATTTAAATAATTAACACCCTGCTGATTGGTTATTTGTATGGCAAAAATATCTTCGGATGTATTATCAACATGTGCACCAGTTCCGTTTGGATAGGGGAACTCATCGGCATAGTTAGCATTCAGGTTATAGGCACCCGAACCAATTACTTTTGTAGCTTCGGCGGCGGCATTAGTAAAATCACCTTTTTGCAGGTACAACCTGGCCAAAATTGCCGATGCTGAATAGCTGTTAGCGAAGAAGGTAATACCTTTTCCCAGTTTGGTCTCCGCGTCGGTAAGGTCGGCAATGGCTTGCTGGTATACTTGCGCTACGGTAGCGCGGCTTACATAAGAAGCCTCGGTAACTGTAGTTGTTGGCGTTAAAACAATAGGTACACCTAAATTGGTAGCGGGGTCGCCATCATTCCATGATTTGCCAAAAAGCCTTACCAAATCAAAATAAACCATCCCTCGTAAAAATTTAGATTCCCCTTCAGTCCGGTTTTTATCAGCAGCGTTTACTTTATCCAGATTAGCTAAAACATTGTTGGTTTGATTAATGGTCTGGTAGGCATATAGCCAAACATTATCTACATTAAAATTATCTACCAGGAGCCGCTGCGTAGCCATTTGTGTTAAGCCTGCAAAAGTGCCGCGCCAATCAAGCGCGCTTTGCGATGCCATCAGGTCGGGATACAGAAATACACCGCCGCCGTACAGATCCTGTAAACCGGCGCGGTTATAAGCGCCTACAAGGGTTATCTGAACGTCGGTAGCAGTACGTATGGCCTGATCCTGCTCAACCTGCTGATGCGGTTTCAGATCAAGCTGTTTATTACAGGCGCTAAGCAGCAGCGCGGTAATTAAAGCAGTTATATATAATGTGTTGAATCTTTTCATGTCAGTAGTCTTAATAATTTATTATAATCCGATGTTAATACCAAAGGTTATAGTTCTGGGTTGCGGAGCCGAATAAAAATCGTTGCTCAGGTTAATATTGGCAGCAGTTGCACTGTGTACCACATCGGCAGCATTATTGCCAGTGCTTCCCTGAAAATCGGAATTAACTTCCGGATCCCAGCCTTTGTACCTGGTGATCAGGAATAAATTATAACCGTTTACAAAAACGCGGGCCCGGTCTATCTTCAATTTCGACAACCATTTTTTAGGCAGGGTATATCCTAAAACAGCGGTTTTTAAACGAACGTATGAACCACCGCTGATATATCTGCTTGAAGGATTTACACCGTTGCCATAAAAGGCACGCGGCTCTGGTACATCGGTAATATCGCCCGGTTTATCCCAGTAATTCATCTGGTCAATAGTTTGGTTATCATAACCGTTACCAGCAGCAGTACTCATGTATTGGCCGGCGCTGTTATATATTTTATAATCAAAAGCTCCCTGAAAGGTGAACGACAGATCAAAGCCTTTAAAGCTGAATGTATTGGTAAAGCCGGCATTGTATTTTGGTGTAGGATTGCCTAAAACAACGTTTTGAGCGGCGTTAAAATCAGCAGTTTTGGTACGGTCGAGCTTGCCGTTGGCATCTTTGGTGTTCAGATAATATAAGGCATCGCCGTTGGCCGGGTCAACGCCGGCATATTCGCGACCGAAGAATACACCTACCGGCTGCCCTTCTATTACCTTATTCAAATCATTGGTACCAATAATTTGACCGTTGGTATACGTAACTACGTTTTTATTGTAAGCCCCGTTGATGGTTGATGTCCATTTAAGTTTTCCAACCAAAATATCGGCAGATAACTGCAACTCATAGCCTTGATTATATAATTTGCCCAGGTTTTGAGTTTGCGTGGCGATACCCAGCGTTTGCGGAATATTTACATCAAGCAGCAAGTCGCGGGTATTTTTGCGGTAATAATCAAACTCTCCAGATAATCGGTTGCTGAAAAAGCCAAACTGAACACCTACATCGTACTGGGCAGTTTTTTCCCATTTTAAATTGGGATTTGCTATCTGGTAAAATCGCTGCCCGGCAGTTCCGTTATAGCTCGCGTCGCCAGAAAATAAGCCTAATGCGGAATAATCGCCAATATCGGCATTACCTGTTAAACCGTAACTGGCTTTCAACTTCAAATTACTTAGGTAGCTGACATCTTTAAAAGCATCTTCTTCAGATAATATCCAGCCGAGTGAGCCTGCCGGGAAAAAACCATAACGGCTGTTGGCACCAAACCTTGACGATGCATCTTCACGAGCGCTAAGTGATGCCAGGTATTTGCCTTTGTAGGCATAGTTGGCCCTTGCAAAGTATGATACAAAACTATACTCGCTGCGGGTTGATGTACCGCCCGATTTTACAGCTGCCGACGCGATCTGTTTATAAGCATCAGACGGGAACTGCTGACCCTGGATATCATTATTATTAAAATCATTATACTCATAGCTTGTACCGGCGGTAACATCCAGCGAATGATCTTTGCCGAATACATTTTTATATGTTAAAAAGTTGTTCACTGTATAATGTACCAGCATAACACTGGTATTTTCGCCAACACCGTTAGGTGTTGTATTATTACGGAAGGTTAACCTGCCTGCATAGCTATCTTCGTTCTGATTGGTTTGATCGATACCAAATTCTGTACGGAAGGTAAGATGAGGTACTATTTCCCAGTTACCATAAACATTTCCGATAGTCCGGTAAACGTTAGTATGGAAATAAGAATTATCCACATTTAACAGCGGGTTATAATAAAGCGGATAATTTTCGGCCTCACCTGGTAAACTACCGCTCAGTAAGCCTGTACGTGGGTCAATTAATGGTGTAATAGGTGATAGCGCCACGCCCTGCAATGGGCTGCCGAATGAATTATCATTATCAACCCTTTTATTCAAGGTGTGCACAAAGTTCATGTTCATGCCTACATCCAGGTTTTTAAACACCTTGGTATTGAGGTTTAAACGGCCCGACATTTTTTGAAACTCATTCCCTTTAATGATACCTGTTTGATCAAGATATTGCCCACCGATGTAGTAGGTGGTTTTATCGCCCCCGCCAGATATGTTAATATCGTATTGCGATTGCGGAGCACTTTGAAATGCCAGCTTTTCCCAATCGGTATTGGTTGATGCCCAATTGGTATTGCCAGCGGCCAACAAGGTAAATTCATCCTCTACTTGTGATTTGTTGTAGGCCTGCGCATCTGCCAGTGTAGGAAACTGCGGGTTTGGGTCGTCCGGGTCCTGATTCAGAAAGTCCTGTGTGGCGGCGCCTTGGGCTGCCCGCTCTTCGAGCTTTAACCATTGATCTGAGTTTAAAAATTGTTTGTGTCTTGAGGGTGTACTTTTACCCCACTGTGCCGAAAAATTGACTTTAGCGGTACCGGCCTTACCTTTTTTACTGGTTAGCAAAATAACACCATTTGATGCACGCGCACCGTAAATGGCCGATGCCGAAGCATCTTTCAGCACTTCATATGATTCAATATCATTAAAGTTGATATCGGCCAGCGGATTGCTGTTGGCTACACTACCTGATAGGTCGCCGGTGTTTAAAACAACGCCATCAAGCACTACCAACGGCTGCGTACCGGCAGATATAGATGCCGTACCCCGGATACTGATCTTGACCCCTTGGCCCAGCTTACCATTGCTTGACTGGATATTAACACCCGCGGCCCTGCCCTGTAAGGCCTGATCAAAGGAGGTTACGGGTAAGCCCTCCACCTCTTTTGAGCTAACTGATGCTATAGACCCGGTTATCGATTGCCTTTTTTGCGTACCATAACCTACTACCACAACCTCGGTCAGTTGTTTTGAATCCTGCTCCAGCTGTACATCATGCGTAGCTCCGCTTACTGTAACGGTTGATTCTTTATAGCCCAGAAATTTAAAGCTAAGCACCTGAGCACCTGCCGGTACAGAAAGGCTATAAGTACCGTTTATACCGGTTTGCGTACCTACACCCTGAAGCCCCTTCACGGTTACGTTTACCCCCGGCAAGGGTGATCCATCTTTTTGATCAGTCACTTTACCTGTTATAACGCGGTTTTGTGCCAAAGCAGATGTTAAACAGGAAAACAACAGCAAAAATATAAGTAGGTTTTTCTTCATAAGGGTAATTAAAATTATTAAAGTTGGTGAAAAACAATGAAAATGTCAGAAACGGAAGCGGCTATGTTAATTTAAGCCTTTTTTTTGCTCAAAAATGAGCTAAAATCACCTAAAAGTGTATTAGAATTTGATTTTTTTCAACTTTATCGCCAGATTTTATTCCAATTTTCTTGATAATCACATCGGCAGGCGATTTAATGATATTTTCCATTTTCATGGCTTCCAGTACTAGGAGGCTATCCCCCTTTTTTATTTCATCACCTTCGGCTACAAAAACTTTTAGTACCAGGCCTGGCATCGGCGCTTTAATATCGCTCACCCGGGTATTGTTCAGGTTGCTTAAACCCAGTTTATCAAGTAATAAATCAAATTGGTCTTTCGCCGAAATAGAATAGGTGTTATTATTCACCTTAATTTCGGCCGTTTTTTCGGCATTGTTAAAACTCACTACCTCTACCCGATATGATTGATTGTTTTCAATCACGTGGTATATACCATTACCAATGTGTGTAATATCAGCACCGGTTTTTATGTTATTGATCAGCAGATCGGTTCCTCCCCTGTTAACATCAACAAGTTGCGAATCATTTATTTTTAGCTGGTACATACAAATAGGGGGTTGGGTGTAGTGTTGGTATTGGATGCGTTAACTTTACTTTTGTTACTGGGTAAACACGTATTGAATTAAATTAGCACCCATTTTTAGCGCTTTTAAGCGCGCTTCCTGGGTATCGCCGGCATAAGTTCCGTAATCTTCCCATCCGTTGCCCAGATCACATTCATAGGTATAAAAACAAACCAGCCTGCCTTTATAAATCAGCCCGAAACCCTGCGCCCTTTTACCATCGTGCTCATGAATTTTGGGCAAACCATTAGGGAAGGCAAATTTTTGATGATAAATAGGATGGTTTAGCGGAAGCTCCACAAAATCAAGTTCAGGAAAAACCTTTTTCATTTGCGGGCGGATAAACTGATCAAGCCCATAATTATCGTCGATATGCAGAAAGCCGCCTCCTGTGAGGTACTTACGCAGGTTATGAGCTTCCTGATCGGTAAATATCACGTTACCGTGGCCCGTTAAAAATGTAAAAGGATAATTAAACAGCGACGAACTACCTGCTTCAACCACATCATCTTCGGCCTCAAAATTGGTTTTCAAATTCTCATTACAAAATTTAAGGAGGTTGGGTAAGGCAGTGCGGTCGCCATACCAATCGCCGCCGCCATTGTATTTGAGGCGGGCAATTTTATAGGCGGGTGCCTGAAAACCGGTCATGACCATCAAGGCCATAAAAGCAACTATAACACATGAAGTTGTTTTCATAGGCGGTTTAAAAAGTTCACTTCAAAACAGGCCTCCAACGCGGCTGTCTCAGTGCGCAGTCGGCTATCACCTAAAGTTATGGGTTTAAATCCGTTTTGCAAAGAACTTTCAATTTCGGCGGGTGTAAAATCGCCTTCGGGGCCTATTAATATCAGGTAGCGACCTTTCGGCACCAGTTCCTGTTTAAGGCCGAATTTTTGGCCAGGCTCACAATGGGCAATAAATTTTTGACCGTCAAACGGCTGTGTCAACAACTGGTTTAGTTTTACAGGCTCGTTTAAAACCGGGTGATATGCCTTTAATGATTGTTTTATGGCAGCGGTAATGATCTTGTTCAGTCTGTCAACCTTAGCCTCTTTACGCTCAGACCGGTGACTAATGATCAGTGATATCTCATCAATACCTATTTCAGTCGCTTTTTCTAAAAACCACTCCAGGCGTTCAATATTTTTTGTGGGAGCTACCGCCAGGTGTAAATAATGGTTACGCTTGTTGTAATCTGTAGTAACCGAAGTGATGTTCAATATCACGCGCTTAGGATGCGCATCCTGTATAACCGCGTTATAATACCCTCCGCGACCGTCAATGAGTTGTACAGCGCTACCAGCTTCCAGCCTTAGTACACGTATAGCATGTTTACTCTCTTCTTCATTAAGAAAATATTGCGGATGCGCAGGTTCAATATCGGGGGTGTAAAAAAGGTGCATGGTAATTAAAGTATCAAGTAGTTAGTATCAGGTATCAAGACTACTTTACTTGCTTATATAGTTAAAAAATCTTGATACCTGATACTAACTACTTGATACCAATATTTCAATACTAATGCAAATCTACCGTGTCTTCTTCGTTGATCAGCAATTCAAGCTTTACCGATTCAATATTCTGATCAGATTTTTTGAGTACGGTGATGTTATATCCGTTTGATTCTTTTTGCTCACCCACATCAGGTATTTTACCAAAAATATCACCCAGCCAACCAGATACGGTATCAAAGTCACCATCCTCGGGAAGGTCATGCGGTAAGTGCTCGTTTACGTCATATATAGGTGCCAGGGCATTTACAATGAACTCGCGGTCGTTCACTTTTTCAACAATAGGCTTTTCCTCATCGTACTCATCCTGAATTTCGCCTACCAGTTCTTCTACAATATCTTCCAGCGTAACCATGCCCGCAGTACCACCAAATTCATCCAACACAATAGCTATCTGAATGCGTTTCTGCTTCATCTCGGCCATCAGATCATTGATCTTTTTAGTTTCCGGGATAAAGTATGGCTTGCGGATAATATCCTTCAGTACAATCTCCTCGCTATGGGCCAGCAAAGGCAAAATATCCTTGGCATGAACTATTCCGATGATCTTGTCAATAACCTCGTCATAAACCGGCATGCGCGAATAACCTTCAGTTATCAGGATCTCCAGTAATTCATCTTTAGGTGTATCCACCTCAATGCCCGATATTTTGGTACGGGGCACCATGATGTTTTTCACCACACGCTCATTAAAATCAAATACGTTTTGGATCAGCTCATGCTCGTTGGAGTCAAGAGCGCCTGTTTCGCGACCTTGTTCAAGCAGGTACTGGAGTTCTTCAGAACTGTGGTGCGCCTCGCCACCCGGTATGGTTTGAATGCCCAGTAACTTTAATATAAAGTTGGCAAAGGTATTCAGCGTCCAGATAAAGGGGCGAAAGGTGACATAGAATACCCGCAGGGGTAATGAAACCGTCATCACGGTACGTATGGAACGTTGTATGGCCAGTGACTTTGGAGCCAGCTCGCCAAATACGATGTGAAATACGGTGATGAGCGTAAAAGCCGTGATATGGCTTATATTGATAATAATGTTTGAGGTGATGGTTAAGCCCAGGGCCGAAAACAGCCTGAGCATAATGGTGGTAACCACACCTTCGCCCACCACACCTAAACCAAGTGAGGCTATAGTAATACCTAATTGTGTTGCGGCCAGGTAACCATCTAAATTATACATGATTCCCCGGGCCACTTTTGCCATGCGGCTGCCCGTTTTGGCCTGCAACTCAATTTGCGACCCCCTTACCCGTACCATTGCAAATTCCGCGGCTACAAAAAAGCCATTGAGTGCTACCAGGCCAAGTGTGGCTAATATATAATAACCGTTTATTTCGAGATCGGGGTGGTCCATCAATTAGTTATTGGTACACAGGAAAAGTAGACTTATACAATTCCAAACTCTCTTGTATCACTTTATGGGCATAACGTACACCTAACAAATGTTCGATGGTTACGTTTTTACCTTCCAGCTTTTTGTAATCTTTAAAGAAACGAACAATTTCTGTCATCGCGTGCGGTGGCAGTTCATTCAGATCATTAATGTAGTTAACAGACATATCGTTTTTAGCTACCGCGATGATCTTATCATCCTGCTCGCCGTTATCAACCATGTGCATTACACCTACAACCTTTGCTTCGATGATAGACATCGGGAACACATCTACAGAACAAAGTACCAGGATATCCAAAGGGTCTTTATCATCGCAATAGGTTTGCGGAATAAAACCATAGTTGGCAGGATACATTACTGACGAAAACAAAACGCGGTCTAATATCAACAAACCGGATTCTTTATCAATTTCATACTTTGCTTTTGAGCCTTTTGGTATCTCGATGATAGCATTAACAATTTCAGGAATGTTTTCACCGGGAGATACCTGGTGCCAGGGGTGTTGCGTACTCATTTAGTATATGTTTTATATTATTTCTTTTCTTTTGATTCTAAAATCCTCTTACGTACAAAGGCCACTATAAGTGGTATTGATGTTGCCACTATAAGGCCCAAAACTATATATTGCAGGTAGTCTTGTAATTGCGGAAACCTTTTTCCTAAAAAAAAGCCGCTTAATGTAAAAGTACATACCCAAGTTACACTGCCTATAAAGTTATACAAAGTAAACCGCTTTATATCAACCTTTACTACACCTGCAAATATAGGAGCAAATGTTCTAACTATAGGGAAAAATCTACCCAAAATCAGTGCCATACCTCCGTACTTGTTATAAAACTCGCTGGCCAGGGTTACATATCTTTTTTTGAAAAACAGCGAATCGTTTTTATTAAACAGTACAGGCCCCGTTCGGAAACCAAACCAGTATCCGGCAAAATTGCCCAATACTCCTGCCCCTATCAATGAAAAAACTAATGTGGATATAGTTACATCAACCTTGCCTGCCGAACATAACAGGCCTGCCATAAACAGCAGATAATCTCCTGGTAAAAAAAAGCCGAAGAATAAACCGGTTTCAGCAAATACAACAATAAGCAAGAGATAAAAGCCTCCCCTGCTTATGATGGATTGAGCGTCCGTTAAATTTTGAAGGTATTCCCAAAAACTTTCCATTCACTATATCTGTAAAACTACAAATATTAAATCAATTTGCAGTATGTACTACGGATTAAATGAACCGGGCTATAAAATCTGGGTAGATACCAATAAGGATAGTTACCAAAGCCGAAATGCCGAAAACAATTTTGTAGTAGGCAGGCACAACCAGTTCAGTACGATCGGCCGAGCGGAAATACATGGCGATAATAACCCTGAAATAATAGAAAATGCTGATGATGGCATTTACTACGGCAATAATTACCATCCAAACGTGGTATTTGGCTAATGCTCCCGAAAACATGAAAAACTTACCCATAAAGCCTGCAGTAAGCGGTATACCGGCCAATGAAAGCATGGCTACAGTAAGTACAAATGCCAGGAATGGGTTATTTTTTGCTAGCCCGTTAAAGCTTTCAAAATTGTCGCTGCCGTTTTGCTGCTGCACCAATATCAGGCTGCCAAAGGCAATGATGGATGCAATAGAATAAGCGGTGGCGTATACAAATACCGAGTTGGCTGAACCTGAACCCAATGCTACGATAGCGAAAAGCAGGTAACCAGCGTGTGATATGCTGGAAAATGCCAGCATACGTTTAAAGCTTTGTTGATACAGGGCAGTTATATTGCCTATAAATAAGGTCATAATGGTCATAGCGATTAACACGGGAACCCAAAAATCAGACAGTGGTGCAAAACATGCTGAAAACAATCTCAGGAAAGCGGCAAAGCCCGCTGTTTTTACCACGGTTGACATGAAAGCGGTGATCAGGGTTGGTGAACCTTCGTACACATCCGGAGTCCAGAAGTGGAATGGAGCAGCTCCTACTTTAAAGCACAGGCCTACAATGATGAGTCCTATCCCGGTGTAAAACATAGGGTCGATATGTGGATGAGCAATAACCCAATCGCGGATGGCTTCTAAACCAAATGAACCGGTTGTACCATATAATAAGGTGATACCGAACAACAGGAAACCAGTTGAAAAAGCACCCATTAAAAAGTATTTCAGCGCGGCCTCATTTGATGCAAAGTCGTTTTTCTTGATACCTGCCAATATGTATACACTAACTGACATGATCTCGATACCGATAAACAACATTACAAGATTATAGAACGAAAGCATAACAATGATACCCGCCAATGAGAACAAAATGATGGCATAGTACTCGGCGGTATGCTTACTGATCTTTTCAAAATACCCGCCTGAGAGCATCAGGACAAGGATAGTGCTGATTATCGTGATGCCCGAAAACGCTATAGAAAAATTATCGAACAACATCATACCATGAAATATAGGCAAGGCAACATTATTCCATTGCGCAATGGCTGCTCCTAAGGCAACTAATAAGCCAACAATAGTAACCGGTAATAATGATTTTGTAGCCTTATACAAGCCCAGGTACAAAAGCACTATAGGTAAAACAGATATGATGATTAAAGTATTCATTTTCTTTAAAATTCTAAAGGCTAAATTCTAAATCCTAATTCTTTTAAATTCTAAATCCTATGTCTCAAATTCTAAAACTTGGCTTTAAACGCTAAGTTCTAAAACTAAATTTTAAAGGTTTGAAATTTATGATCCGGTTTAAAGTTTAGCGTTTACGATTTAGTTTGTGTTCTTTGTTTTTTCAAGTATTGCTCCAAAAATCCGCATTAGTTCAGTTGCTTCCTGAATCAAGACATCTCTTGAAGCTGCCAATTGTTCATTTATATCTATAAGCCTGAGCCATAACCGGCTTTCTTTGGCCTCTTTTCTACAAATCTTTACTCTATGCGAAAAATCATTTCGACTAAAACTTTCATTTGCCTCTATAAAATTTGCAGCTACCGAACCTGATGACCTAATAAGCTGTTTATAATATTCAACATTATGAATGTTCTTCTCTATTTGCTTTAAAAACCCTTTGCAGTTATTTGCAAAATCAAACGTCCTATCCTCCAAATCAAATTTCTTCCCTATGTTACTTTCCGATTCCATTTAGAATTGAAATTCCTTCGTTTAGAATTTAGTGTTTAGGTTTTAGAATTTTTCTTTATTAACTTTTAGAGTTTAGAATTTAGTCGTTAGAGTTTATCATCTCAATCCCTTAACATTATTTACCGTTTGCACCAGATTATTAACCGCCGCTTCTGATATGTGCATAATTGGGTGCGGATACACGCCCAGTGCGATGACCAATACGCAGATGATGCATAATGTTAATTTCTCTGAACCGCTAACATCCTTAAATGTAGCCGTTAGCTCATTAAGCTCTCCGTACATTACATTTTTGTACATACGCAACAGGTAAACCGCGCCAAAAATGATGGTTAAACCGGCTATTGCTGCCAGCGCGATGTTCATATAATGGTAAGCGCTGTACTGGAACACACCGGCAAGCAGCAAAAATTCGCCTATAAAACCGTTGGTTAATGGTAAACCTACCGTACCCAGCACTATAATTAAAAAAGCAATAGAAAACTTAGGGGCAACCTTGGCAATACCACCCATCTGGCTGATATCGCGGGTGTTTAATCTCTTGCTGATGATATCCCAGATCAGGAACATACCGATTACGTTAATACCGTGGTTAAGCATCTGTATCATGGCGCCCTGCACACCTACTACTGTCCAGGCAAATATACCAGCAGCTATCAGGCCCACGTGCGATATAGATGAATATGCTACTAAACGTTTACCGTCTTTTTGGTTAAAGGCTATCAATGCCGCGTATACTACACCTATTACAGCCAGTATCATCACCAAACTTTGCCATTGCATGAAACCAATTGGCGCGTTTGGAATTAACCAGCGGATAGCGCCATAGAT
>NZ_JBCECK010000077.1:0-24503 GCF_039207105.1 Mucilaginibacter sp. | reverse complement strand
CAGGTGGTTGGATTGAATTATTAGTGCAGCGAATTGAGCGAGTCTTATGGTAGGGAAGTTTGGTGGCCGCAAGCGCATAAACTTCCACAAATGAGTTTCAATAGGTGTTAGGTGGTATTTCTTACTCAAAAAAACGTATTCCTTTTGTAATTTGAGCGGATATTCATCTTTGAACTCACCATTTAAAAAACCGGCTTGCCCAAATATAAGCGCCTCAATTTGCATCGGATTATTTTTATGCTTGGCCAGTATGAGTTGCGGTAATGATTTTGCCAAAAGCTCAAAAGGCAGCGCATTGGTTTTAAAACCAAAATTTGCGGCTAAAAATTGATAAAAAGTTTCTTCCCAATCATTGCGATTAAGGGACAGGGTATCCGTTACCGCGATAGATCTTTTTTCCAATCGCTCTACCAAAACACGGGTGAGCCAGTTATGCATGATCAAGTTATCAATACTACCTATACTGGCTTCACAAGGTATAATGCGCTGGTTGCCGAAAACCATTTGGCGATAGCGGTCAAACAGTTCGTCAGGCACGCGATCTTTTAATTGTAATGTAGGAACTTTTCGGCCGTTGGGTAAAATCAGGGGCTCATCATTCCGGTAAACCACATGCAGTATGACGTTTTCATAAGCGTTATCAGTTGTATGGCCATGCTTATGCCAGTCAGACGCTGAAAGATGAACTTCAACATTGCCGGCCCACTCAGTACCGCCAATTCTGATGCGTGCATTGTGAAAGTCTGGGCCCGAATCTGTATTATGCATACCCACAGCTAATATCTCTAAAGCCTCACCATCATCGGTCTGTAAGCCTATACGGTCAAATAGCCGGAATTTCCAAACATAGTGCAAAAAGTCTTCGGTGAAAAACATGAAAACAAAGTACGCATTTTGCTAATTGGTTTGTTATGATTTTTTGATATCTACTGAAGAATAACTTATATTAATATTTGACTATAGCTTTAAAATTTATACTAATAGCTATAAAATTATCTCTTATTTTTAGCGCTGAATAAATCTACATGATATAAATGATAACCGAACAAATCAAAACAATACCTAAAACTACGGGCGAACGAATAAGATCAATAATTGGCGGCTCATTAGGTAATCTGGTAGAATGGTATGATTGGTATGTATACACAGCCTTTTCACTTTATTTTTCAGATGCATTTTTCCCATCAGACAATCAGACCGTACAGCTTTTAAACACAGCAGGAATTTTCGCTATAGGTTTTTTAATGCGCCCAATCGGTGGCTGGTTAATGGGGACATTTGCTGATAGGTACGGTCGCAAATCGTCTTTAACCTCATCGGTTTTGCTGATGAGTGTTGGTTCGCTCATTATTACGATAACGCCTGGTTACCGTTCAATAGGAGTGGCTGCGCCTTTGTTACTGGTGATAGCACGTATTATACAAGGCATAAGCGTAGGCGGTGAATATGGTACAAGCGCAACTTATTTAAGTGAGATGGCCGGGCGCAAACATCGCGGTTTTTATTCCAGTTTTCAATATGTTACACTCATAATGGGGCAATTGATGGCCCTGGGTGTTTTAGTTTTATTGCAACGTGTTTTTTTAACCGAACAGCAATTACATGATTGGGGCTGGCGTATTCCGTTCGGTATAGGTGCTTTTTTAGCTGTTATAACCATGTATTTAAGGCGAAGCCTTCATGAGTCTGTATCTTTTCAAAATGAGGATAAAAATGCCCGTTCAATGCAAGGCACGCTAAGTGCTTTGGCCAAACACCCGAAAGCTGTATTTACGGTAATAGGTTTAACTGCCGGAGGTACGCTTGCCTTTTATACGTTTACCACTTATATGCAGAAATTTCTGGTAAACACCTCTGGCTTTAGCAAAAGTGATGCAACTTCGGTATCAACGCTTACTTTGGCGGTGTTTATGTTATTGCAGCCAGTGTTTGGCTTACTATCCGACAAAATAGGCCGAAAGCCTTTGCTTATAGGTTTTGGCGTATTAGGCACGCTAACTACTATCCCCATCATGACACTTTTGAGTGAAACCAAAGATTTTTGGATGGCTTTTATCCTGATATTGTGCGCATTGATCATTGTAAGCGGGTACGCTTCTATAAATGCTGTAGTAAAGGCAGAGCTATTTCCTGCTAATGTACGGGCCTTAGGCGTTGGTTTTCCTTATGCCATCGCGGTTTCTTTATTCGGTGGTACGGCAGAGTATGTTGCCTTGCTGTTCAAAAATGAACATCATCAGCAGTGGTTTTATTGGTATGTTACGGTTTGTATAGCATTGTCGCTCATTTTGTATATTACCATGAACGATACCCGCAAACATTCTAAAATAGAAGATAATTGATATTATTTATGCCTGACAGATAGGGGGCAAATGCATATTTCATTTGTCATTGAACGCAAGTTAACTGGCAATGAATAAAAAAATACTAATTTTGCCTCCTTACCATAAAGGGACATGCCTACGTATATGGCCGATAGCAATAATTTATTTCAACTGGCAGTTACATTACTGCAACAACTAATATCTATACCATCTTTCAGTAAGGAAGAAGACCGCACTGCCGATCTGATCAATGAGCTTTTACAACAGCATGGCGTTCAAACTCATCGCAAAATGAATAATATTTGGGCCTGGAACAAGCATTTTGATGCTTCTAAACCCACTATTTTGCTTAATTCGCACCATGACACTGTAAAGCCTAATTCTGGTTATACACGTGATCCATATGATGCTAAAATTGAAGACGGTAAACTTTATGGCTTAGGGAGCAATGATGCCGGAGGTTGCCTGGTATCGCTTATTGCCGTGTTCCTTCATTTTTATGAGCGGGAAAACTTAAAATATAACTTTTGCCTGGCCACTACCGCCGAGGAAGAAATATCCGGCGTAAACGGCTTAGAATTGATTATCCCTGAATTAGGTAATTTAGAATTTGGCATAGTTGGTGAGCCAACACAAATGCACTTAGCTATTGCCGAACGCGGCTTAATGGTGCTTGACTGTGTTGCTCATGGCAGGGCAGGGCATGCCGCCCGTGAGGAAGGCGAAAATGCTATTTATAATGCACTAAAGGATATTGAGTGGTTCCGTAATTTTAAATTCCCTAAAGAGTCAGAAGTATTCGGCCCTATAAAAATGTCTGTTACAATTATTAACGCTGGCTCGCAACATAATGTGGTTCCGGCAAACTGCACTTTTACGGTAGATGTGAGGGTTACTGATGCTTATCGTAATGAAGAAGTACTGGAGATCATCCGTCAGCATGTAAGCTGTGATGTTAATCCACGTTCAATCCGCCTGAAACCATCCTCTATACCTAAAGAGCACCCTATAGTTCAGGCTGGTATTGCCTTAGGCAGAACCACATATGGTTCACCAACTACATCTGATCAATCGTTACTGGATATCCCTTCTGTTAAAGTTGGCCCCGGCGATTCAGCACGCTCACATACGGCAGATGAGTTTGTTTATGTTGACGAGATTAGGGAAGGTATTGAACTATACATCAAAATGCTGGAAAGCATCAATTAAGTTTTAAAGCTCACCTAAGAAACCGGCCAATGCCACTACCGTACCCAACAGTACGGCTATCATTTTGCGCCGGTTAAAGCGGTGGTCGGCATTTGATTCAAACAGAATGGTGGTTGATATATGCAAAAATATACCGATCACCACACCCATAATACGATTAAAGTAGTGTTGTAAATTACCAATGTTGCCATTGCTGAGTGCTGTGCTGAAAAAATATCCTGCAGGTGCCATTATGGCAAATAATACTACAAAAAATATTGTATTTCTTTTACTTTGTTTGTTGGTTAATAGTACGGTAGCCAACGCGAAGGCAGCCGGTATATGGTGTAGAGCTATCCCATAAACTAATTGATCCTGGTTGCCTTGTGCAAGGGGCATTCCCTCTAAAAATGCGTGCAGACATAAGCTAACCATAATACCCAGCGGAAATACCGCCAGATCATGTTTGGGTTTATGCATATGCCCATGCTCAATACCATCAGAAAACTGTTCAAGCACAATCTGGAATAAGAAACCTACAAGAATGAATACACCAACCAAATTGTCATTGCCATAATAAGCGTCAGGGATTAAATGGAGTACAGTTATCCCAAATAGAAATGCACCGCTAAAGGATAGTATCAGTTTAAGGGTTTTATAATTATCGCCCTTAAATAAAAATACAGATATGCCACCGCAAAAGGCACTAAGAAACAATAAAACAACTTTCCAGGCAGCCATTAAAAAGAGGGTTGTAGTTTTTTAAATAGTAAAGCAAATAATACTCCTATGAGTGTACCATACAAGGCACCACAAATTACATCAATAGGGAAGTGAACACCCACGTACACCTGGGCAAAACTAATTGAACCAGCCCACAATACAGCCCAGAACCATATCCAGCGCCATTTTCTGAAAAAAACAACGCTTAGGAATATGGCTATCGCAAAATGATCAGTAGCATGTGTTGATGGAAAACTGTAACCTGTACCACAGGGCACACGGCTAATATCGGTTTGCGAAACTATAGGATCACGGCAGGGTCTTAATCTTTTTACATTGTATTTGATGATACTGGCGCTGGTAAAATCGGCAAAGCCTGCTGTTATGGCTAAAAGCAGGATGATGATTGCACCGTGTTTTTTATATCGGTATACACAAAAACCAATGATGAAGATATATAACGGAATCCAAAATTTAGGATTGCGTAATAAAGGCATGACCCAGTCAAAAAAAGGATTTGACATATCATGGTTTATGAAATAAAATAAATGCCGGTCAAGTTGTAAAAGGTATTCAGGCATTGGTGGTTTTTATATAAATCTTTAATATAACAGCTTTGTTAAGCAATAATTGCCAAAGGTATCAATTAGTTTAAAACAACATTGATGCAATTAGATCAGCAGGAAGATAAATCAATTATATGTTACTATATTACTAATAAAATACGCAAAAAAAACGCATTTTTACGTTAAAATTGCACATTAGCTATTTGTGCTGCTTAACCGTTGAAAATCTAATGATTAAGTAGTTAATTATATTGTTATTGTGTATTTTGTCAATGAAAACAAGCATCTGAACAATATAATTAGTATATAGCTTCGATTAAATATTTTTACTTTTGCCACACAAAACAAAATAACTTTGACACTCATAAAATCTATTTCAGGGATACGCGGTACTATAGGTGGTGCAGCCGGCGATGGCTTAACACCGTTGGATATTGTAAAGTTCACCTCGGCTTATGGCGCTTGGGCAGTACAAAAATCAGGTATCAGAAAAATTGTTGTCGGCCGTGATGCCCGAATTTCTGGTGCTATGGTTAATAATCTGGTTACGGGTACTTTACAAGGTCTGGGTATTGATGTGATTGATCTTGGTTTATCAACTACACCAACCGTAGAAGTTGCCGTTACCGGCGAAAAGGCTGCGGGGGGTATCATACTAACTGCAAGCCATAACCCTAAACAATGGAACGCGTTGAAATTATTAAATACCAACGGCGAATTTATAAGTGACGCTGATGGTAAAGAAGTACTTGAAATGGCTGAGAACAGCGATTTTAAATATGCAGATGTAAATGATTTAGGAAAAGTTACGCTTGATAGCAGTTGGTTGCAAAAACATATTGATCTGATACTGGCCTTACCATTAGTTGACGTGAACGCTATCAGGAAAGCCAAGTTCAATATTGTAATTGATTGTGTTAACTCAACCGGAGGTATTTATGTACCTGCTTTATTAAAGGCTTTAGGTGTTGAAACCGTTCACGAACTTTATTGCGAACCTGATGGTAACTTTCCGCATAATCCTGAGCCTTTGCCAGAAAACCTGATCGCGCTATCGAAAGAAGTGCTTGCTAAAAGAGCTCATGTAGGCATTGCTGTCGACCCAGATGTTGACCGCCTTTGCTTTGTAAGTGAGGATGGAAATATGTTTGGCGAGGAGTATACTTTGGTAGCTGTGGCTGATTATGTATTGCAAAATACTAAAGGCAATACGGTATCAAATCTTTCTTCGACACGGGCCTTGCGTGATGTTACCGAAAAGGAAGGTGGTGAATATCATGCTGCCGCGGTAGGAGAGGTTAACGTGGTAAATAAGATGAAAGAGGTTAATGCTGTAATAGGCGGCGAAGGTAATGGCGGCGTTATATATCCTGAGTTACACTACGGCCGAGACGCGCTGGTAGGTATTGCTTTGTTTTTGACTCATCTGGCTAAATATGGTAAGTCGGTTTCAAGTTTGCGTATGTCATATCCTGGTTATTTTATTTCAAAAAATAAAATAACATTAACGCCCGAAATGGATATTGACGCTTTATTAAGTAAAGTGGAAGAGAAATACAGTAAACAACCGCACAGTACCATTGATGGACTCAAAATTGAATTTGATAAAGAATGGGTACATTTGCGTAAGTCAAATACTGAGCCCATAATCAGGATATACTCTGAAGGAAATTCAGAAACTGTAGCAAACGGGCTGGCAAACAAAATTATTGCCGATATAAAAGAGATTTTAAAAGTACAATAACAGGTTATCCTCAAGAAGTGTTTGTTAATGTTTCTTTATGGATAATCGTTAATTAATAAAAAATATACCCCAAAATTCTATAATAAATGCGTGTTTATTTTGATAATGCGGCTACTACACCGCTTGATCCTGAAGTTTTAAAAGAAATGTACAAGGTGATGGAGAACCATTATGGTAATCCTTCGTCTATTCATTCGCATGGTCGGGAAGCAAGAACATTGATTGAAAAATCACGCAAAACTATAGCTAACCTGTTGCATACCTCACCAGCTGAGATATTTTTTACATCAAGCGGTACCGAGGCAGATAATACAGCTATTCGCTGCGGTATTATTGACAACCAGATAACTCACGCCATCACCAGCCGTATTGAGCACCATGCTGTGATCCATACTTTCGAGGCTATGGAAAAAGCAGGTATCATCAAATTGAGCTTTGTTGATGTTGACAGCAAAGGCAATGTTGATTACGACCATCTGGAAACGTTATTGAAAAATAACGAACGCAGTTTTGTATCCATCATGCATGCTAATAATGAGATAGGTACCCTGTCAGATATGGAGCGCATTGGCGATCTGTGTGAGGCTTATAACGCCATTTATCACTGTGATACCGTACAAACTATGGGGCATTATCAGCATGATTTGAGCAAGCTCAAAGCTCATTTTTTGGTTTGCGCCGGGCATAAGTTACATGGCCCAAAAGGTGTAGGCTTTTTACATGTGAACCACCGTATTAAAATAAAACCCTTTATTTACGGTGGTGCGCAAGAGCGTAATATGCGTGGCGGTACCGAAAATATTTATGGTATAGTTGGTCTTGCTAAAGCGCTTGAGCTTGCTTACACAGAAATGGAGCAACACCAGCAGCATATACAGGGATTAAAATCATACATGATGGGTAAACTGATCGATCAGATACCTGGTATTGCTTTTAATGGTGAAACTGATGCTAATAAGAGTCTTTATACGGTGTTAAATGTAGCTTTCCCTGAAATGGAAATGGGAGATATGCTACTGTTTAACCTGGATATTGCCGGTATATCAGCTTCAGGTGGTAGTGCTTGCAGCTCAGGTACTGATATAGGTTCGCATGTGCTTACAGCAATTAACGCAAGTTCATCAAAGCCATCGGTTAGGTTCTCATTCTCTAAATATAATACTAAAGAGGAGGTTGATTACGTAGTGGCCAAAGTTCGAGAGCTTTGCCTTGTGAACGCATAATAAAACAATAAATATTTTAAGCCTGCTGTATAAATATATAGCAGGCTTTTTTATGTTTTTAATTTAAATAGGAAATTTATTTTCTTATTTTGATAATTTAAAAACAATATAGCAAGTCGATAGGTTTATTAATTAACAACTAAATGAAAAACCTATGATGACGAATAGTGGAGAAGCCTGGAATGACCAGGATAATAATCGTAATGATTTTGACAATAATACCAATTCATTTTCCGTTCAAAATGAAGATGCCTTTAACAGCAATGAACTTGATGACGATGAATTAAGAGAAGATGAAGGTGGCGGTGACGACGATGATCTGGAACCAACTTTTGATCAGGATGATTTGAACGACGGCGATGAGGAGGAATACGACCGACCTTTGGAAATTCCGAATGAAGGTGATGATAACGAAATACCAGAAGAAGGTGAATCAAACAATGAGGGAGCAGGTTATCATGCACAGCCAGAGGTTGATCAGCCGCAAACAGGTGCAGACACATCATATAGTGAGCAAAATGATGTAACTCCGCCAAATAAAAAAGAATTTCCTTCAGAAGGACATGTTGAAACAGACTTTGTTAGTCGCCCGCATGGCCGAACAACGGGCCGGATGATAGGCCATGAGCCAGGCACTGAAGGCCTTTAAGTGTAAATACTTGCTTTAAAAAAATAGAATAGGGGGGTAAAATAATGAACGATTATTTAAATCCTGATCAAAACCGGGAAAGTAACCAGCAGGGTTATAAAAACATGTATACAGGCACTGGACAAAATGAAAGATACATTGAAAAATATGGGCCTCACAGAGGGCATTTCAAGGTATTACATGAAGACGGTAGCCTGGCCGACCTTCCCGATCAGCATGTGGAAGGTGGAGGCGCATTAGCAGGTTGCATCACCAAATAATGTATTTTTTTAAAACAAGAAAGGCTATCCGAACCGGATAGCCTTTCTTGTTTTACGCTATAATTTTAATTAGCCATCATTTTGATGAATGAAGCTAATTTCTCTTTCATCTCTCTTCTGTCAACTATAAAATCAAGAAAACCGTGTTCCTGAACAAACTCCGCAGTTTGGAAGCCTTTAGGTAAATCTTTCTTAATAGTTTCTTTAATTACCCTTGGACCTGCAAAGCCTATTAATGCACCCGGCTCAGCAATGTTAATATCGCCCAACATAGCGTATGATGCAGTTACACCACCTGTAGTCGGATCTGTCAGTAATGATATATAAGGTATTTTAGCCTGTGATAATAAAGCCAATTTGGCTGATGTTTTGGCCATCTGCATCAGAGAGAAGGCTGCTTCCATCATCCGAGCACCGCCTGATTTGGATATCATCAGGAACGGAACTTTATTAGCTATAGCGTAATCAATAGAACGGGCAATTTTTTCGCCTACTACTGATCCCATTGAACCACCAATGAAATTAAAATCCATACAGGCAATTACAATATCTTGTCCATCAATTTTACCTGCTCCGGCACGTATAGCGTCTTTTAAGCCAGTTTTAAATTGTGTTTCGGTAAGCCTGTCAGTATATTTTTTAGTGTCCTCAAAGTGTAGTGGATCGCCTGAAGTAAGATCAGGGTACAACTCTGTAAATTCGTTATTATCAAAAAGTACTGAAAAGTATTCTTTTGAACCTATGCGCAGGTGATAGCCACAATAATGGCAAACATATTGATTTTCAACCTGCTCAGAATAATGTAGGGGTTTCTTACAATTAGGGCATTTATTCCAGATCCCATCGGGGGCTTCCTTCTTTTCCTCAGTAGTCGTAATTATCCCTTTCAACTCTCGTTTAAACCATGCCATATCTATGTCGAGCTCTTTCAATTGACCACAAAGAAACGAAAAAAATTAGATTTGAAACGGGAGATTTGTCATAAGAAATAAGATTTGTATCATTGAACAAAAAGAAAAAGATAAAAAACAGCAAAAAACTTTAAAAATCTTATATCTGTTGTGTTATATTTCATATCAAAATTATAACTTCGAGGCCCAAATAAAAGCTCATGGATTTAAAAAATTATAAAGGTGTTCTGCACGGCGATCAGGTGCAGGAACTATTTGAAGTAGCTAAAAAGCACCAGTTTGCTTTACCGGCGGTAAACGTTACTGGTACCAATACCATTAACGGGGTTATGGAAACTGCTAAGCAGGTAAACTCTCCGGTAATTATTCAGCTGTCAAATGGCGGTGCACAGTTTTATGCAGGTAAATCATTGGATAACTCTAAATTACAAGCTTGTATTTTAGGTGCGGTATCTGCAGCAAAACACGTTCATTTACTGGCAGAACATTATGGCGTTGCCGTAATTTTACATACAGATCATGCTGCCATGAAATTTTTACCGTGGATAGATGGTTTGCTTGAGCATGGTGAAAAGTTTTTTGCCGAAACCGGTAAACCTCTTTTCTCATCACATATGCTTGACTTATCTGAAGAGCCTATTGAGGAAAATATCGAAATTTCTGCAAAATACTTGGCACGTATGGCCAAAATGGGTATGACTTTGGAGATTGAATTGGGTGTAACTGGCGGTGAAGAAGATGGTGTTGACAACTCTGATGTTGACAGCTCACGCTTATATACCCAGCCAGAGGATGTTGCTTATTCATATGAGCATTTATCAAAAGTTAGCCATCGCTTTACAGTAGCAGCTGCTTTTGGTAACGTACATGGTGTTTACAAACCTGGTAACGTTAAATTACAGCCGGTAATTTTACATAACTCACAAGAGTATGTAAAACAACACTTTAGCTTAACTGCCGAAAAGCCAATCAACTTTGTGTTTCACGGCGGTTCAGGCTCAACTCAGGAAGAAATCCGCGAAGCTATTTCATATGGTGCTATCAAAATGAACATTGATACAGATATGCAATGGGCTTTCTGGGAAGGTATCAAAGATTATTACGTATCAAAAGAAGGTTATTTACAACACCAAATTGGTAACCCTGAAGGTGAAGATGCTCCGAATAAAAAATATTATGACCCACGCGTATGGTTACGCAAAGCCGAAGAGTCTTTTGTTAAAAGATTAGCTGCTGCTTTTGAGGACCTTAACTGCGTTGATGTAAACAGCAAGTTATAATATTCATTAAAAATTTAACAAAGCGCCATTACATTTGTTGTAATGGCGCTTTGTTGTTTATAACTTTTAATAAAAATCAAAATAATGACACCTCAAAAAAAGAATTTATTTGAAAGGTTTGCCAATTGGGCAACTATTGCTACCGGTAGTTCTGCGGCTTTCTTAATTGCTATAAGTGTCATTATTATATGGGGAGTAACTGGGCCTATATTTCATTATTCTGATACCTGGCAGCTAATTATAAATACAGGTACTACTATAGTTACTTTTCTGATGGTTTTTTTAATCCAGAAATCACAAAATAAAGATTCAAAGGCTATACACTTAAAGCTAAACGAATTATTGGCATCACATCAGGGGGCCAGCAACCGTATGGTTGATATAGAAGATATCACCGAAAAAGAGCTTGATCAGCTACATAAATTTTATGTACAGTTGGCAGCTCTGGCTGAGAAAGAAGATGATTTAACCTGCACGCATTCCATTGATGCCGCCGAAGAAAATCATACCAGCAAATTGAATTTACTTAAAACTAAACCACATTATACCAATGCCCACAAACTTAAAAGTAGAAAAAGCAACGGATCAAACAACCATTGATAAAGTACATGCTGTAAGGCATGAAGTATTTGTAATAGAGCAAAATTGCCCACCAGAATTGGAGTGGGAATTTGAAGAGGAATCAACACATTTTTTAGCCACTGTTGACGGAGAACCTGCCGGCGCATGCCGCTGGCGCAAAACTGATAAAGGATACAAGCTGGAGCGCTTTGCTGTATTGCAGAAGTTTCGTGGTCACGGAGTAGGACAAGCTCTCGTGCAAGCCGTTTTAAATGATTTACCTGATGATGCTGATTATGTATATCTGCATGCCCAGATACAAGCAGTATCACTTTATGAAAAATTCAATTTTGAAAAAACAGGGCCCGAGTTTGAAGAGGCAGGTATAAGGCATTATAAAATGATCAGGAAATAAATTATAAGTATGTGCAACTAATTGCATGGCTTCGTCGTCTTGCAATTAGTTAACCATTTTATATAAATCCTATGACCATTTTAAAACAACCATTGCTAAAGATCATATCTATTTATCTGCTTTTTTTTATTACCTTGCCTGTCCTGGCGCAGGATAAAACAAAAACAATAGGCAATAAGCTAAGTTCAAATGATCGTAATAACGGTTTCGGCATTGTGCAAGGTGGTCAGGTTGGCATCAAAATGAATGCAGGTAGCAAACCAGTTGAACTGCTTAAACTCAGATTTCATGTTGATAATCAATCTCAGGATACTATTCCCTTTAAAGTAAATGTGTATAATATGCCTGATAACGATCCGCAAAACAATCTGGTTAAAGATGAAGTAAGGGGGACTATAATTAGAAATAATAAGCCGGAGAATCAATTGATAATTATTGATCTTTCACCTTATAATATTAAGGTAAAAGGCAATATACTGGTATCTGTTGAGTTTCTGAAAACCGAACCCGGAAAATCGCTTGGCTTTGCTTGCGGATTGTTAAATGGTGGTACGTATTATAAAAGCGGGATAAATAGTAACTGGGCAAAAAGAGGGATAGTAGGTGCGGATTTTAATGTACTGGTTAAAAAACTAAATCTTAATTAGGTGTATAGTTCCTGTTCATCGGTATAATAAGTTTTGCGCGATCCATCTTTTATTTTGATCTCGGCGCCTTTTGGGCTATGTGTTTTCTTTGAATTGTGGATATGCATAAAATCCCTTACTTCGCCGTTAATAATATCAGGATTGGCATGAAGGATAGATTTTTCCGCGCCTTTCAATACCGAATGTATTGCACTAACTAAATCCTTTATTTTATCTGCCGGGATCTTATTTCCGGCTGAAAATGGTGATATGCCAGCATACCACAAGATCTCATCTGCATATGCATTGCCAATGCCTCTAATGATCTTTTGATCAAGGAGTATAGTTTTAATATTTGTTTTGGTTTTTTGCAGCCGCGTGGTCAGGTAATCCACCCCGCCATCTTTTGATAACGCATCAGGTGCATCTTTATCGGCTGGGTTTAAAGTTGGGTTAGCCATGCCCTGAAAATCTGTAAGGGCTAAGCCTGTGTTATCATTAAAAATCAATTCAATAATAGGATATTTATTATTGTTTTGGCTTTCAAATAAAAATAGTTTACCATGCAGCATCAGATGCAATGCCAAGACATCGCCTTTTGAAAACTTAATATATAATTCTTTACCTTCGCGGTATACCTTATCAAGCTTCTGGCCTTCAAGAGTATCTTTAAGTTCTTGATGGGATACATTTAACTTTTTAGCATTTATTATATTAACCTGTTTAACGGTTTTTCCTGCTAATTTTTTATCAAGATTATAACTAAACGCTTGCAGATCGGGTAATTCGGGCATGGCTTTCTATTTTATTAACGAAACCAAATATAACCGGATAAGTTTTTATTTTACGCATGGTTTATGCAGTTGCCCGGCCAAATCCAACAGTATCCCGATATAATTGAGGAGAAACATCTGCATTGGCTTTAAAAAAACGGCTGAAGTAATATTCATCATCGTAGCCCAGTTCATACGCTATCTCTTTTACCGGTTTGTTAGTTAAATACAATTCGCGCTTTGCCTCAATAACAATCCGTTCGGCAATGAGGTTACTGATTGTTTTATTAAAATGTGTTTTAGTAATGCGGGCTAATGCTTTTGCCGATATATTAAGCAGCTCTGCATAATCGCTTGCTGTATGTTTGGTTTTATAATGAGTATCAATGGCCTCTTTCAGGTCATTTAATATATGAGGTTCTTTATCTTTTTTATCCTGATCCTGTTCAAGTTCTTGTTGCTGAGATTTTAAACGCGAAGCCGTGATTAGGAATATTTTAAGATAGGATACCAAAATTTCATACTGCGCCAATGCCTTATTTTGCATTTCCGTTTTAATTTGGTTCAGTATAACATCAAATGTGGCTGCACTCGTTTCGTCAATTTTTATATACGGCGGATGATATATATTATTAAATAAGATGCCGTTGCATGATACCTCTTTATGATGTTTGTGGATACAAAAAAAATCAGGGTGAAACTGTATGGCCACGCCACTTATGTTTGTTTCCGACGATAGCATAAAAGGTTGATAGGGCGTGAAAGCCAGCATAGTATCTATACCAAAATCATAAGTTGAAAAATCAGATTTTAACTTTCCTTTTCCTTTCTTTATCCATATCACTGAAAAATAGTTGTTACGCTGTAAATGATCAAAATAACTGTTATCCTCAAACCAAAAAACTTTGAAAGCCAGGTTACCAGTTACGGGATCAACCGTAGTGTATATATTTTTTTCTTCTGACATTTATTTTTCTAATTGCGCTTTCAGAGCAGCATTCTCCGCCCTTAATTTATTAATGTATTCGTGTTGTGCCTGAAACTCGTCCCGAATTTCTTCGAGTGTGTACCTGGGGGTGATGTGTTGTGAGCAATTCCAATCGTACGCCTTCACTTTAAACAAAATTATTCTTTCTGGCTTAAATTTATAGTCTGCCAAATTGAGTTTGTTAAATAATTCTGTATTACCTTCAATAGGAAGTACACTTGCTTCGGCAAATATCTTTAACCGGGCCTGGGCTGCCTGGTCAAGTAAAAACAAAGCAACCTTATTATTAGTAACTAAGTTACCATTAGAGATATATTGCTTATTGCCACTAAAATCAAGAAAGCCAAGTGTTTCATGGTCAATTACCTTTAAAAAACCCTTAGGCCCACCACGAAACTGGATGTAAGGATAACCGTTTTCACTTATAGTAGACATATAAAAATTGTCCTGATGAGCTATAAACTCGGCTTCACTTTCGGTAAAACCATCAATATACCGATGTTGCTCCATACGGCCATAACTTGCCCGGCTTCCATAGCGTTCCTGAAAATCTTTTACAGCGTTTGTAAAAGCCATTTTTGGATAGTTCATGATGTGGTTTTTATAAATTAGTAAAATAAGTAAAAGCCAACAGTCACACTGTTGGCTTTTACCATTAATATATGAATTAAAGCGGATTAAGCTTCTATAGTAGCTAAAGGTTTTGCTACAGGAAAATCAATTTCAGTATTAGCCGTATTATTAAAATAGTTAGTTAACACACTTAGTGCCACATGACCAACAATTTCACCAATTTCGCCATCAGTAAAACCGGCCGCTTTTACTGCAGCTACATCTTCATCATTAACCAACCCTCTTTTTGCTGTTAGTGTATTAGCAAATGTGATGGCGGCATTTGTTTTCGGATCAGCTGTAACTCCACGACGGGCGTTTACTATGCTGTCAACGTCGATGTGTACCAGTTTTTCACTAATATAGGTATGTGCAGATAAACAGTAATCACAGTTGTTTTTTTCCGAAACAGATAATGCTAATAATTCGCCTGTTTTTGCTCCGAGTGCACCGTGAGATAAAGCGCCGCTTAGATTAAGGTATCCCTCTAATAAAGCTGGTGAATTACCCATTGTACGCATCATATTTGGAACAACACCTAATTTACCTTGTATTGCGTTAAATAATTCTTTTGTTTTTCCTGTAGCCTCTTCTGGGCTTATTGCTTTTAAACGTGCCATTGTTGTAGTTTTAGTTTTCTTCTTTTGTCGTTATTGACAATACAAAGTTGCACACTGCAGGCTTGCTAAAACATGGATGAATTTCGTTAGTACATGGACAATTTTACCAATTGTTCATATGACTATTCAGAAAAGGAATTTTTGATATTTTTTTATGGCTATTTCAACAGCGGTTGTTTGTGTTTTATTCAATTTACCAAACAGGTTGAGGGTTATATCTGCGCCACTTTTTTTGATAGTTCTGCGCCAGGTGCCTACTACCTGATTATCGACCACAATGGCAGCATCAAAAATAACATACATGGCCTGTTTTAAATATAATGGGTTAACCATAGCATCTCTGTCTTTATAAGCTATAGCAAATTCATCATACATCGGCAGCAAGTAAGCTTTATTTTTTTGGTGTATGTTTATTTCTTTATTAAATGGCATCCAATAAGTTTTACCATCAATTATTTCGTTAACCAGGTTTAATTTGGCATTTTCAAGTCCAAGCCTGGCATCAGTTATGGTTAATCCGGCCCAATAGGCAAAATCGTGCAGGGTAGCCGGGCCCCGGCTGTTAAAATAGCCCGCAGCAAGTTTGGTTAATGCTTCTTCATGGCTTAATGGCTGGGTTAGGGGGGCGCGGTCATCCAGTAAGGCGTAAGAAAACTGCTTTCCGTTACGGGCGCCGCTACAAATGACCTGGTCTAATTCGGCCCGGATCAGTAATAAGGAAAGGCGTGAATCGTTGGTGGCTATTCCGGCTTGTTTAAGTAGGTTGTCTATTTCTGGTCGTGTCAGTTGCTGGTTGTTTTGTAAAGCTTTTGCCAATAGATCGTTGCTTTGAGCAAATAGCTTATCAGTCAATTCAAATTTTTTATCCATGGCAACACTGGCTGCATGTATGCGTGGAGCAGTAAGCGTTAGTAGCCACCTGATATCAGTTGGAGAAACAAAGTGCCAGGTTGGCCGAAGTAAATGGGTACGCAATATTTTACCTTCATTTAACGCCTTTTCAATAGTGTTACTTTTGGCATTAGGCATTCGCAAGCCGATAGCCCATTGCGCGCCTGCGTAATCCTGAGCCTGCATGGCTACCATGTAACTAACAACGTCCTCGGGTTGGTTAAACCGCGAGTCGATAATTTGCTGATTATACATGCGTTTAGTGGCCAAGTAATTACTCTTCATCTTGTAAAGTCCTATATTATAAAGTTAAAATTTATGCTCAAAAATAACAGCGGCTTTCAATCAGTATAAAAAGTATGTGCTTTATAAAGGAGATAACTAATTTTACGCCTCATGATAAACAAAATAAAGCCCGGTTATTTCATAGGCGGATTAATAGTGGGTGTAGTTATTGGCCTCGTTTTACATAGTTTAAAGGCCGGCCTTGTCATAGGTGTATTAATTGGAGCTATGGTAACTGCCAGGCAAGGCAACGGGTAAATGCTATTTTTTGTTGCGTTTTTTTGTAACAAAGCTGTCTCAATATTGTGTGAAGGTTATGTTTACTTTTACTTAATGATTTGTTAATATAAAGAGGGTTATTTCGCAGCGCATGAAAAAAGGGCTTTGCGTTATATCACCTTTGACATTATTTAGCTTAATTATTAAGGTAAATAATGCCGCGCAAATACATCGTTCAGCAAAGTTTTTGACCAATTCTTCAAAGTCTTTCTTGTTTTCTGCTCATAAGGTAACT
This sequence comes from Mucilaginibacter sp., assembly GCF_039207105.1. Lineage (GTDB taxonomy): Bacteria > Bacteroidota > Bacteroidia > Sphingobacteriales > Sphingobacteriaceae > Mucilaginibacter. The sequence continues at coordinate 7,350 of NZ_JBCECK010000077.1, read as the reverse complement.
AATAATAAGATCTATCAAAGTTTAAATTATTCGGACAGTTATGGCAAACAGGCGTTATGCACAATCCTAAACCCTTAAATATATATCCTGGAAAGCAGCCACAAATATGTGTGTATGTTTATTAGGATATGAGAAGAAAAGAATTGCAGGTAATTGATCAAATGCCTGTTAGTTCTATTAATTATTTGATCAGTAAAAATTAATTGTAATTAGTAAAGGTATTTACCTCATGAATTTTAAAAAGTATCTGATTGTATTTCTCAGCTTTACGGCTTTGTATGGTTACGGCCAGGCGCCCGATCCTCAATACAAACTGGTAGGTAGTAATTTTATACAAATTAAAAATTATTACCTACTCACTTTATTTCAAAACAATGCTGCTGTAAAGCAAATGCTCAGTAATGATCCTGAGCTGGCAAAATTAACTCAAACCAGACTTGATAACATTAAATCGTCACTTACTTCTTGTAAGGATGTATTATGTTTTACAGAAAAACTGAAGTTTAGCGATGATGAGATCAAATCGGTTAGTGAACGCCTTACCACCTTATACAAAGCCGATAATGCTTTGGGTAATCTGGTAAAGCAACATCTGATACCATCGGGCACTTATATATTATATAAGGATCTGTCGCCGGTTCAATTGTTGGTTAAAGCATGGGAGCAAGATGCAAAGGCAGTTAATTATACCATTGAAGTGTATGCGGAAGGCCGTAAGCCTAATTACCCTCAAATAGACTCTATAGCTTTTAATGTAAAGAGCCGCCAATACCTTAACCTTGTTTATGATGCTTCGGCAACTATACTTGAAGAAAACAAAAAAGAAAAATTGTTTTTTGCCCCATCTATGAATTATGCTTTGCAGTGCCTTGAAATTAATGAAAGGGACGATGCTGCTAATGACGAACCAATGGTGCTTAAGGCCAATAAAACCGCGTTCAACAGAATTAAAACCATAAACTGGGCTAATTATAAATATACCATGATCCTGATACCTGGAGCTGGACCTGACATTAATGGGGTAGCCCTGAGTGCAGAAGGTATGTTGCGCTGCCGGGTAGCTGCCTTAAGATATTTTGAAGGTTTAGCGCCATTCATCATGACATCAGGAGGTAAGGTGCACCCTTATAAAACCAAATATTGTGAAGCTGATGAGATGAAAAAATACATGGTAGAAAAGTTACACGTGCCGGAAAATGCCATATTTGTTGATCCACATGCGCGCCATACTACTACCAATATGCGCAACTGTGTGCGGATCATATTCCGTTACGGTATGCCATTCAGCAAGCCGTGCATTACCTCAACAGATAAATACCAAAGCTACTTTATAGAAAACATGGCCGGTCGTTGCCAGAAGGAACTGGGTTATGTGCCTTATACATTAGGCAAACGCCTTTCTGAAACCGAACAGGAGTTTTACCCGGTTATAACATCCCTGCAAATTGATGCTGACGAGCCCCTTGATCCATAGGTCGTAAATAATACAAGCCTGTGTTATATATTATTAAAAATATCATATTATATAAAAATGAAGAAAATATACTTGACATTAATAACGGTCTTATCAATAGGCTTAATGTCGTTTTTAACTTATGCTGTTGATATGCATACTGTGCGTTCATTCACGGTTGATTCATTAGGGGCATGCCAGGGAATATCATACCAAAACGGAAGAATATTTTTATACGGCGATAGGGAAGTGGGTATGATCAGAGAATTTAAAATGGTGGGAGATAGCCTTACTTATATTAATAAAGAATATAAACTTACCCAAAATGGACAGGATGTAATTAACCACCCTACAGGTGTTGCTTATAATGGCTCAGATCCCACTTTCATGGGCAACTCTATCCGTCTTAACAAAGAAGGAACTAAATGGAAAGCCGTGATTTATTGTATTGACTGGAAAGGTTTATTAAAAACAGGTACGCTTGACGGTAACCTAATCAATACCATTGATGATGACGCCTGCATACAAGGTACCCGTCCAGAATATATAAAGTATAATAATAAGTGGTATGTGGCTACTGCCGATTACGGAAATAATGGCAACGAAGTTAGACTCTATGATCCGGCTGCTTTAAAAAAAGCAAGTAAAACGAGTGATAAAGGAGTATTGTATAAAAAATTCACCTGCACCGCCTGGGTTCAAAACCTGCATTGGGTAGCATCAAAAAATGTATTGGTGCTTATTCAAAATCAAAAAGAAGGCAGAATGTGGCGTTTTACTTATGTTGATCTGAAAAAATCAATTGAAACAGGTACACAACAGGTAATCAAAGAGGTAAATGTTGAAGGAAAGCAGGATGAACTTGAAGGTTTTTCGTTTTTAGGCAGCCTTGATAAAGGTATAGCGGTATCATCTTCACGAAAAAACAACATAACATTTACTAACACAGCCTGGTAAATTACCAGTGTTTAACAAAGGTTAGAGTTGAAAAAGTTATGTTTTGTAAACTTAAAGTAGTTAATGTAAACTTAACACTAAGGCTTTATTCGCTTAAGACTATTGAATTAATTTTGTGCTTTCATTGAGGTATTTATAATTTATATCTGCAAATATTATAAATATAGAATATTGTACTACTAAAACGATATTTATTAATCATAAACTTTTGGCCTATGTAGATACCGCTCTATTTTAAAATCGAAGCCGGCGAAAAATGAACCGGAGAATACGCTCATATTCTCGCGGTCCGGAATTAATTGTCAAATAACTGGAAAAGCGGTTGCAATGCTTTCAGGAGTTACCATTAACAATCAATATTTAAATATATGTATAAAAAGATTACACTAAATCTTTTAAAAGAAAATCTTATAAAGATAAACGCTGTATTGCTCATAGTGTTTGCATTTTTACAACCTGTATATGCAAATAGCATTAAAGCAAGCACCGTAAACAAAAATGTTATAGAAGCGCCTGTGAAAATATCAGGTACTATAACTGACGAAAAAGGCTTACCCTTACCCGGCGTAAGTGTTTATGAAAAAAAATCGCACAAAGGAACAGCTTCAGATGTGAACGGTAAATACAACGTTACCGTTGAAGAAGGATCAACCCTTGTTTTTGCCTTTGTTGGTTATACTAACCAGGAAATTTTAGTAGGCAATAAAACACAAATTAACGTTAAGCTGATGCCTTCAACCAACATCCTCAATGAGGTGGTTGCTATTGGTTACCAAACTGTGCGTAAAAGCGATTTTACTGGTGCAATTGCCAGTGTTAAATCTGAGGAACTGAATTTAACAGCACCAACTGCAGGACAGGCGCTTGTTGGTAAAGTGGCAGGTGTTCAGGTATCACAGGTTAGCGGTTCACCTTACTCAACCACTAAAATCAACGTACGTGGTGTTGGTTCATTCCTTGCAAGTTCAGATCCGCTGTACGTAATTGATGGTTACGCGGCAGGTAACGATTTATTTATTAACCCTGATGATATTGAATCAATTGATGTATTGAAAGATGCGGCATCAGCTGCTATTTACGGTTCAAGAGCTGCAGGTGGTGTTGTGCTTATCACTACCAAACATGGTTCAAAGGAAAACAGCAAAGGTAAATTTGAGTATGACGCTCAGGTTGGCGTTAACGGCCTGGCTAAAAAAGTTGATCTTTTAAATTCTGATCAATTTGCTCAACTGGTAATAGATGGCCGTAACAACTCATACCATGACCTTTGGGTAACTACAGGCCATACCTGGAATGATGCCATGTATTCAGATGATAACGCGACACGTGTTAAAAACGTAGGTAATGCCAGTTCAGTAAGTGTACCTCCATACTTATATAACTTCGCAACCCAATCGCTTATCCACCAAACTATTAATACCGACTGGCAAGATGAGTTATATCGTCACCCGGTAACACAAAGCCATAACCTTTCGTTCTCCGGTAATTCAAATGGTACAAGATATTATTTCAGTACCGGTTATCAGGATCAGCCAGGTATTTTGTTAGGTACCGGACAGAAAAAAATTAACTTGCGTGCCAATATTGATGGTCAGATAGGTAAAAGGTTAAAAGTAGGTGCCAATATAGCATTTACTCAAACGGATAACCAGGAGTCGCAAGATGGTCGTTGGGATCATAGCCCGGCATTCGGTGCATTGATATACATGCCGTTTTTCCCGGCTTACAATCCTGATGGCAGTATTGCTACCAACGTTGCGGCAGCGCAATCAACATTGTACGCTTACCAGTCAATTGAAAATCCGATTGCTACGGCAACGTTGATAAAAATAAACCGTTTAGGCGACAGGGGAACTTATAATGTGCATGCCAATTACAATATCTGGGACGGCCTTTCATTTAATGCCAACCTGGGTATGCAAACCTATGCTGAAAACTATAACTATTACTTGCCTACTAACATAAGTAACGGTGCAAACCCTCCGGGTTCATCTCAGTCAATACAGGCTGCAAAAGCTATTCGTCAAACAATTAATTACCGTGACCAGTTAGGTGAGTTTACCTTAAACTATACCAAACAGGTAGGTAAAAATCACTTCGACGGATTAGCAGGTTACACCGCTCAAAAAACAACTAATAATGTGCTTTCTTTACAAGGTATGGGTTTCCAAAATGATAACATACCTAATATAAGCGGTGCTAACCCGGCTCAGATAACATTGATAACGCCTCAAAGCCCTTATTTTGAAGGCATACAACCTACAGGAGATGATACTTATACATTATTGTCATATCTGGGTAGGGTAAATTATAATTACGACAGCAAATATTTCTTGTCTGCTTCATTCCGTACAGATGGCGCTTCTCGTTTTGGTAGTAATACCAGGTATGCGAGTTTCCCATCAGTATCGGCAGGATGGAACTTGTCTGACGAGTCGTTTTATCACGGCTGGCTTGGCGATCAATCAACCGTTAAATTACGCGCCAGCTGGGGCTTAAGTGGTAATAATAATATTGGTAATTATACTTCGCAACAGTATTTTAACTCTCCTGCAAACGCGGTATTTGGTACCCCTGGTGCTACAGCGCCTTCACTTACTGCCGGTAATATTGCAGATAGGGATTTGACATGGGAAACAACATCACAATATAACTTTGGCGCCGATTTAGGGTTATTAAAAGGTCGACTTTTCATTATTGTGAATTATTACCTGAGTCATTCTTATAACCTGTTATTCAAAGAACCAATATCTGCTATTTCAGGAAGTACAACTGTAACCACCAATTTAGGTGAAGATTCAAGAATAAGCAATAAGGGTTTTGATTTTCAGGTTGATGGTAAAGTAATTGCCAAAAAAGATTTCAGCTTAAACTTAAGCGGTAATATTTCCATAAACCGTAACAAAGTATTAAACCTTGGTAATAGCAATACTATTATCAGCGCAGGTGCCGAGCGTTCATACTTAACTAACATTACTCAAACCGGACAACCGGTGGGTATGTTTTACGGTTATAAAGTTGCAGGTATGGTTACCCCGGCCGATTTGGCTAATATAGCTGCCGACCGCGCCAACTTTAATACTACTACACAATCTTACCCTGCAGGTTATAAAATTAAAGGCCCACCAATTTCAACATTCTCAACCACTCCAATACAAGCTGGTGATCTTTACTTTAAAGATGTTAATGGTGATGGTGTAATTAATGCTAAGGATGCCGGTATTATTGGTACTCCATATGCTAAGTTCACTTATGGTTTTGCTATTAACGCAACCTTCAAAAACTTCTACTTTAGCTCAGCGTTTGCCGGTTCATATGGTAACCAAATAGTTGACGGACAAGATTATTACCTGTACAATATGGAAGGTTCTGGTAATCAATACGCAGATGTTGCTGATCGTTACCGTAACGCAACTGATCAGGGCGCTGGGAGCGTTTACCGTGCATCACGCGGAAGTACACAAAGTAACAGTACCAGGTTATCAACCTTTTATTTACAAAGCGGATCTTTCTTAAGAAATACCAACATGACTTTAGGTTATACGCTTAAGTCTGATTATATCAGCCGTAACCTTGGTTTAGGTTCATTGCGGATATATGGTGCGGTTAATAATGGTTTTACTATTACTAAATATAAAGGCTATAACCCGGAGGTTAACTACAACTATTCATACAGTGGTTCATCAAATACAAACCTTACCCCAGGTATTGATTATGGTGTTTACCCGTTGGTACGTTCATATAATTTAGGTATTAAAGCTACCTTTTAATTAAAAAATAATTCTGAAGCAAATGAAGAATAAATATATAAAGTTGTTTAGCCTGGTTGCATTATTAGCATTGGGCTCATGCAAAAAAGACTTTTTAGAGCAAAGCAACCCGGATGGTTCTTTAATAAGCAAAGCTTTTAAAACCGAAAATGATGTGTTATTAGCGGTAAACGGTTGTTATGCACAATTGAGAAGTGGTAACACCGTAGGTGAAGGAAGCGATCTGTGGACCGACCAACGTTCTGATGACACCGGGACAAATGATAATCAATCAAACGCTGGCGAGCCTTTCGGATTCAATAACTTCTCATTGATACCTACCAATAGTTATTTGTTTACACATTGGAGCGCGATGTATTCAGTTATATCTAACTGTAATATCGTACTATCAAATATAGACAAGGTAAATTTTGCCAAACCTGAAACCAAACAGCAATATAAAGCCGAAGCAGAATTTATACGTGCTTTGATATATTTCCACATGGTTAGGGAATGGGGTGATGTACCCTTGGTTACCAAGCAGTTTACAGATCTGGATGAAGTTGCAGCAAGTACAGCACGTACGCCACAGGCCACTGTATATGCCCAAATAGTTGCCGATTTAAAAGATGCACAAGGCAGCCCACTTCCTGCTACCCAGTCGGCAGGTACTATTGGCCGTATATCACTTGCAGCTGTAAATACTTTATTAGGTCAGGTTTATTTAACCATGGCAACTACGTTGGATGCAGCTAATAAAACAACAAACTTAAATAATGCCTTAACAAGCCTCACTGCTGCTTACAACGCTAAAACCTTTGGTAATTTGAAGGATATACCTTATACCGATGTATTTGATGTGAGCAAAAAGGGCTCTTGTCCTGAGTTGATCTGGCAGATAGTGAATATACAAGGTGACCCTATTTATAGTTCAAGCATAGCTGCAAACAGCCAGGCTAAGGGTGAAACCATCAATTCACAAAAATCATCAAGCAGTGTTGGTCTTAACGTAACACATGATTTGGTAAATGATTATGAAACAAATGATCCACGTGGTACATTTTCCATAAAATTTGCGAATGATGCATCTGTTAAAGATTGGTTTGTAACCAAATTCAGGGATGTAAGTTCAAGTGCCGGTAAAAATGGATATGGTGGTAATGACTGGATATTGATGCGCTACGCTGATGT
>NZ_JBCECK010000076.1:0-24639 GCF_039207105.1 Mucilaginibacter sp. | reverse complement strand
CTTTGAGAAGGGTAATAAGTTTAATTCAAATGCAGTGCCAATTGATAAACTAAGGTAAATTGTGTATTAAAGGGCAATTTTATAAACTGAAAATCAATTATATGTAGAAATACTTCCCGATGGCTGGGGAATATTTTAGAACCGGTGGTTTGAATTGCAATAAACTGGGCGGCCAGGAATTTTTCAGACAAAAAAAGGCCGAAACTCTCTCGCAGTGTTTCGGCCCTACATCTACCTATGAAAAACAACCCTTTGAGAAGGGTAATAAGTTTAATTCAAATGCAATGCCAATTGATAAATTAAGGTAAATGTGGTCTTAAATAATTGTTTTATAGGGTAATAGTAAATTTTATGTAGAAAATGCTTCCCGATAATTGGGGGCTATTTGCCCCATACTTTAATTATAATTAAGCTGAAGTACTTATTTTTAATATAATTGATAACTCCGGAAACCATACCTCAATTACATTGTTGTTAACCTCATGGACCATAATATATATTTATTGGCTACCGACCCGAGTAACCCGTGCCGGGATGTAATTCATTCGAGAGACACTCGATTGAAAGTGAGGGTTTTTTGTTTGGATAAAGAAAGGTTTGCTCCGGATGATAATGAAATACAACTATATGGTTACGCTAATAATCAGTTGTTTGCGTTTGAAACCATTGAAGTTGCACCTGAAGATGCTATTGATTTAGTTGACGCCATTAAATGGTATGCCAACTACATCCATTACCCTAGCATGGAAATACTCCCTGAAGATCCCCGACCAGGCCAGCATGTAGCTATGAAAGCCTGAATGAGCGATTTTTAAGCATTAAAAAAAATATATAGCTTATTGTCAGGTGTTTAGGGAAAATTAAAAAAAATCTTTGGTGAATGAGTTAGAGTTTCTATATTTGCAAACCCAAACGCAAGGGGTTATGCTCGGAAGAGAATAACAAATGCAGGGGAGCATAGCTCAGCTGGTTCAGAGCATCTGCCTTACAAGCAGAGGGTCACAGGTTCGAACCCTGTTGCTCCCACCAAAGGTTTTACAATTGTAGAACCTTTTTTATTTTAGATTGACTATAAACCCGATAAACAAAAATAGATTTTTAAAACTGCTATTTTAGTTTATATTTGCAGTCTCAAACGTAGGGAGTTTAGCTCAGCTGGTTCAGAGCATCTGCCTTACAAGCAGAGGGTCACTGGTTCGAACCCAGTAATTCCCACCAAATAAAGCCCTTCAGATTAAGTTCTGAGGGGCTTTTTGTTGGGTTTGAGGTTTGCTCTCTTCTCAAGAGCGTACAAAATGTTTGCAAATTTTGCAGCAACCAAACCGGGTTAATGATCAGATTAATGATGTTGAATTGATATACTAATACTTACACAGTAAGAACTTAATTAACAGAAAAAGTAATTAGATCGGATTCTGATGAGTTGCCGGCAGCGTCATGTGTTATCACTTTCCAATAATATTTAGTTGCTGATGTTACACTTATATCTAAGCTGTTAGTAACAACATTTTTTTGATAAAGTGTTGGTGTACTTGAAGTACTCAGGTAAACGTCGTAGCCGATAATGTCATTATCAGTGTCGCTTCCGATCCAGCTAAGGGTGATTTTACCTGCTGAAGCATTAACATCCTGACTTTGACTGGGTAAAAGCTTATCGGCAGGGAATGGTGCGTAAGATGTTACTCCCGCGCCTGAATTGTAAAATTTCCAGGTATCACTTTTTGAAGTAGCAGTATTTTTGCTTGATTTGGCCGTAACAAACCAGGAATAGGGAGTGTTTCTTGATAATACAACAGTTGCTTGCGGTTGATTAATAGATTGGCTAATACTGATACCCGTTAATAAGTTTTTCACCGAGATATCATAGCTATCCGCATTATCTGCCGCTTTCCAGTTGAATACAACACTATTTTGATTACCTGAGATCACAGTGCCTGTGATACAAAGGGAATTTTGTTCGGGAAACAACAATGTAGCTACAGACGGAGACGCAGCAGTCGGGTTATTTTTTTTACCGCCGCAGCCTGAAAATGCCAATGTTGCTGACGTTATTATATAAACTAAGTATTTCATTGTTTTAAGATTTTGTAAGTGGTTTCCTGCGTTCCGAGTACCAGCTTTAAAACATATATTCCAGCATCTAAATTGCCAATATCTGCCTGGATAACCCCATTATTGGGGAAGGTTTTGGCCAGCATAAGCTTCCCGAGAGAATTCCTGATCTCAACGTTGGCTTGTGGTGCCTGGTTACCACCCAGGTCAATGTGCAGAATTCTGGCCGTTGGGTTAGGATAAATGCTGACCATATTAAAATCAACAGTTTTTTCAAAAATGCCCTGGCATAACTTATCGGTATAAACCTTCACTCTGTTAGCGCCGTTAGCCAGTTTCAGGTTAATCTGATTGTTGTTTGTTTGATATGACTGACCGTTAATTTCAACGTGATATACATCGGCTCCTGTTATATTAAGAGTAAGCGATTGAGTAAGCTTGTCAACAACAGAATATACTGACAGATCTTTTGGTTCGGTCACTGATAGCGTGTAACAACGTTGAAAATCGTTATTGCCCGCTACGGTAATGCACAAATTATAGTTGCCCGGTACTAATCCGGCTACTTTTAAGCTATCGGTAAAAGTATAACCTTTACCCGAATTGTCTGGAGAGGTTAAAGTACCGATATAATTAAGTTTTTGCAATGCTTTTACCGATATGGATCCATTATTTGTGCCTTTACAAGTACTTCCGTTGGTGAAAACAGTAAAGTTATTTGCAGGTAAGCTGAATGCCGATCCGCTGATAGCCACTTTTTTGGTGGCTGATTTTTTAATATTGAAAGATAAATTGGTTTCGGCAACAGTCACTAAACCGGCGCCGGGATCGCCCCAATTAACATTGGTTTGATTATTATTGATTACCTGGGTGCCACCGGTAACGGCCCATTCATAAGTATTACCTGTATGTGCTGCTGCTGTATAAATTATGTTTGTGCTCTTGGAGAATACGCTATCAGCCCCAGTGATCACCGGATCTGGCATATCCTGTACGTTAACGCTAAGGGTTCGGGCTGTGCCGCTGCCGCAATTATTGTAAGGTGTGGCTTGTACAGTGTAAGTTCCGCCTTTGTTCCACAATACAATAACGCTGTTGTTTTGATAGGTAACTGATGCCGCGCCTTGAATGGTCCAGCGGTAGTTAGTATTAGCTACAGCTGGTGCCGAATAAGTTGTTTTAATACCGCTAACTGCCAGTGTATCCCCTTTAATATAACCGGCATTAGCTGGCGCTAAAGGGGCATTGCTGTACTTGGTAATGTAGCCCCCGTCGCCTATTATGAAAATAGACCCATTTGTTGTCGCGGTTTGAGAAATACCATTACCCGATTGAAAAAGGCGGGCCCATGTTAAACCTGCATCAAAGGTTTCATAAATTTCGCTCACACCGCTATTGTCATGATTTGTTATTGCGAAACCATGCAGTTTATCCAAAAATGTAAAACCGTAAAAAGTCAATATGGCGGGGGTATAAATAGGGGTCCAGGTTGTACCGCCGTCTGTTGTTCGCAGCAATGTGCCATTAGTACCTCCTATCAAGCCCGTTTGTGTATCAAAAAAATAACATGACGTAAAATACAGAGAACCCGGAATTGATGTAATGGTCCAGGTATTGCCCTGGTCTGTGGTTTTATATATATTGCTGCCACGTCCAACCCCAAAGGCAACTTGCTGGTTAGCAAATGCTATATCAGTTATTCCGCCAAGGGAATTATAAGTTATTGTTTTGATCCAGGTTGTTCCTGCATCGCTTGTTTTATAAAGGCCATCATCGGTAGAGATAAACCCAATATTTTCATTTAAAAAAGCAATAGCTAAGGTATAAGTGAAGTTTGGTATATTGAGCTGCGTCCAGGTGTCGCCGCCGTTAATGGTTTTGTAAGCATGATACAGATCTGCATAATAACCAACATCTTTACTTGTAAAAGAGCTGTTGCGTATGGAATTATAAGTATCACTTGCTGCATTGATTTTTTTCCAGGTAATACCCCCGTCTGTAGTTTTTATATTATTTGACCCAAAAACATAAGCTGTTTTATCATCAACTACATTTTCTGTGTAATAATCGCCGCCGTCAATAACTGATCGTACAGCCCATGCCCCAGCGCCATCCTTCAGATAAATGCAACGCCCCTGTTCAGCACTGCTACCCAAACTTAAACCGTGACCAACAAGGCAATATTTATTTTTTGCCGCATTATAAGCCAGCCCCAGTAATGCATTATTGCTACTTAATTCACTGGTCCAGGTTACGCCGCCGTCAATGGTTTTGAAAACAGTTCCGCCGTTACTCAGAATATAACCTGTTTTAGCGTCCTGAAAAATCATTCGTGGTATATAATTGGCGCTTACGGCGCCAACTTTTGACCAAGTTAAGCCGCTATCTTGAGTTTGTAACAGAGCACCGCTTGTGGTAGCTAAAAAACCGGTAGTTGCATTCACAAAAGCAATACTGCTAAAACCGATATTGAAACCAAGGCTGGCTGTTGTAATATTTGTCCAGCTTACACCTCCATCGGTGGTATGTAATAACGTTTGTGATCCCCCGCAAATAAAGCCGTTATTGTCATCAATAAACCAGCCCCCGGTTAAACCGCTACCGTTAAAATTTAGTTTTTTCCAGGTTTTGCCCCCATTGATAGTTTTGTATAGTTTATAATCGCTAAATATATAACCGGTAAGGGCCGACGAAAATACCATATGATTAAGATAAGGGTAAGCTGTGTCAGGACTTTCAATCGGAAACCAATTATTCCCGCCGTCTTCTGTTTTTAACATCGTACCTTCATAACTCATAATGTAACCAATATGGTCATCAATCATTTTAATGGTATTGAATGAGCTGCCAACTCCAGTGTTTACAATGCTCCAATCAACACCGTCATTATCCGATTTTAATATGTTACCCCGACTGCCTACAGCAATAATGCTGGAACCTGCATAAGCCACATCATCAAGGGTATAACTGAGATCTTGCCCGTTAAAACCACAGCCTGGATTTGCAGGATCTTCCTGTACATCGGTTACTGTAAGTGTAAAACTTTTGTCGTAGCTGAGTGTGCCATTGCTGGCCCTAACTCTGATGGTGTAGGTGTTTTTTGTTTCAAAATCAAATTGACCTACTGTTTTTAACTGGCCGTTCTCTATCTTAAAACTGGAGTTGTTTTGGTCGCCGGTTCCATTGATCAGGGCGTATTGATAAGTGCCCGTTCCCGAACTTACCTGGAATGTTCCTATAGTAGTGTTGACGGCTGCAGATTCTGCGATTGTATTACCTGTAAGTGTAAATGCAGGTATACTATCATTAAATGCAATAGTTTTTAACAAGCCGTTAGCCGGTATATTGCCCCGATTTTTAGCTGTACCCATTGTGGTGCCAGTAAGGCTAATATTAAAAAGGCCGTTAGCGCTATCGTTATTTTTTATTTGAAGAACGCCTTTGCTCTCTTCTTCTTTGGCAGGATCATAAATGAGGTTAAAACTGGTTTGTTTGCCGGGTAATATTGTTTTTGATGGTTGCCCGTTTACATAAAATGGCGACCCTACCACACCAATATCACTTAACACCAATTCTTTATTGCCAGTGTTTTTCACGGTAACAGGATAGGTAACAGCACTATCAACCCTGGAGGTGAAATTGAATAAGCCGCCTGTTGCAATAGTTGAATAGCCGACCGTTACCTGCATTTGGCCCATTGGAGTATTATTCCAAATATCTGTTGAGTTACTTTTACTGCTGGTGAAATATAGCACACCGTTCAGATCCGTTAATTGATCAACAGCGGACGGTTGACTGATCTCTTGTTTTACTGTTGTTCCGTCAAAACTATAAATGCCGCCGTCAGTACCGGTAAAAAAAAGTTTTTGATTTGACAGAACCGGGCCGTGCCCAGCTTGTAATGCGTTGGTCGAAACCTGAATAGTGCCGGCATCAGAGCCATCGCTGGTATACAATGCTTTGGCTGATGTGAGTACAAAATATAACTTATTATTAAAAGCAAAAAAATTCTGTATGTATGAACCGCTCATATAAGAAGTCCAGTCATATGATTTTACAATATGGGTGCCGGCAGCGGTTCCGTCGCTTACCCATAAAGCATCTAAAGCTTTATTATTAGCGTCTACAGTTCTGATACTGTAATAAAAGTTGTTTCCAACCGGAGTAATATTGTCAATATCGTTACTGCCATAAGTTACCGCAGTATATGTTTTCAGTAAAACAAGGTTGTCATTAGGTGGGTTGAGTGTGTATAGCCTGATACTTTGGCGATAGCTGGTGTTGGTGATGAACACCAGTTGGTTGTTTACATTGTGCAACAGATCAACAGTTGAATTATCATCAACATTAATTTGTTTGGTTCCCGCCACACTGCCGTCAGACTTCCACAGACCACTTGACTGAAAGTACAATATGTTTCCGACCGCTGTGAGCTGACCAACTCCAAAATAATTATCTTGTGTTAATGGTATAGTGCCTGCAACGGTACCGTCTGTTTTCCATAGGCTATTATAATTCCCTGTTAAACTTGCGGTAAAAAAAAGCATATTATTACAAACGGTAAACTGTCCTGGTTGAGAGCCTGTATTGCCGACATGCGCCGGGTTAATGTCTTTAAATAGCACGGTACCGGTAGCAGTGCCATCGCTTACCCACAATTCCTGACCGTTTATACCATCATTTGCTGCAAAATAAATCTTGTTTTTATATACAACTAAGTTTGCAATTGGGTAAGGAACCGATCCCGGTCCAGTTTTTTTAACAAGAACGGTTCCTGCCACAGTACCGTCTGTTTTCCACAGGCCGTATCCTTGCGTTGCATCGCCCCCGGCAAAATAAAGGCTGTTACCAAGTTTTACGAAGGAATTTGCAGATGATAAATTTCGGATAAAAGTTTGCCCGTATAAAGCAGTGCAGGTAGACAGGTATAACAAGGCTATTAAAATAGATATTTTCTTGAACATGATAAGGATAGCTTGTGATTATATCACTGCTCAAAAATAAAAAAAGTTGATATACAAGACAGTATATTATATATTTTAAACTTAAAAATATCTCATGCGCTGTTTTCTTTCATTTCTGTGTTGTAACCTTATATATATAAAGTGTATTCTGTATATTGCGCAAGCTTTACCTATCACTGAAACGGCATGCAGCTCGCTTATAAAATTGCATTATCTAACCTCTGGAAGAAGCCTAAGAAAACATTTAGAATTATTAACGAATATGAGCTGTATAGGTATCAGATTCAACTATTTGTTCTTGCAGGAATAACTAAAGTAATCAGTAGGCAATTTATAAATCTGGCTGATGCCAGGCACGAATTATTTTTAACATTGGCAAGCTCTATAGCCGCAGGTGCATTATTGGGATGGTTCGGACTTTTAATAGTAACCGGGTTAATATACATAACCGGCAAATGGATAAAGGGGCAGGCTTCATCAACAGAAATTATGAATATGGTTTCTTATGCCGTATTACCATTCTGCTTGTCATTGATATTTACATTGCTATGTGTTTTGATAATCAGGGTATTAGGATTCCAGGATGGTTCATATGACTATATTCGAAACTGGGATAATATCTATTACGCAATTATCAAAGTACATTACTACTTTGATTGGCTTATTACTGCCTGGTACTTCGTTCTATTAGTCATCGGAATATCGGCAGTGCAAGGGTTCTCGATTTGGAAGAGCATCATGAATTTCCTTATTTGTATAGCTGTAATTGCAGTGCCTGTAGTTTTAATAATTCTGTATATAGGCATTATTCATGATTAAATCTTTATCATACCAGCCAAATGGCAAAAAATGGTCTCTATGGCTTTTATGGTTATTTGCCACTATTACGGTTCTTAGCTTTACTCCCTGGGAATCCATATTTTCAATTCAAATAAGAGACAGGGTATTGGAATGGCTTACAGGTACTTCAATAGGGTTGTTTGGTGTGCTTGGTCTGATGTGTACCATAATATTTATTACGAGGACTAAAAATGACCGGATTTCAATAGCGGCAACAATTTTATCAGGTTTTATTTCAGTGGTTGTGGTCATTCTGTTGGCTTTAAACTTTGTACTACCAGATTTTAATTGGAACGATACAGCGATCTATCGTAATGGTAATGACTATCTGGTAATTCAAGAGCAGGAAACATTTGTAACAAGCAATGAAACTTATCCACGGATAATTCGAACAACATCACCTTATGGTATGATCAGGATAGTTGAAGAACAAGTTAATTTAAATAGGTACGATAGTCGTTTTCAAGGCGATGTAATAACCTATGAAGGTAAAATATGGAGAAAGGAGCCGCTGTAGAAAATGAAGCGATAAATTATTCAAATCAATTTTTGCCGTTTCTGCACACCTCACATGAGCATAAAGCTTCCCTTTTTATCCTACTATTTAAAACAGAACCGCATGAAGTACATATGATGTGAGTTACTTCATGGGGTTTATGATCACCAAAGCCGTTTTTTATATAGATACTTCCTTCAAAAATGGATTTTCCTTCGGTTATGTGCTTGCCGCCGCAAAAAGGGCAATCTTGCTGTAGGGATGCTGCTGACATTGATCTTTTTATTATAAGTCCGTAACGGCTTATAAAGCTAACATTACAGAGCAGGTTCTGGTTTCTTTTTTATTATTTTGAACAGCGCCAAAGTAAATAAGCCAGAAGCTAATCCGGCTACAATGGCCAGGGATATGCTGCCATACAAATATTGTTCAAGGTGCAGGCTTATTGATTTTAGCGAAAGGTTGCCATCAAAGGGCATCTCAGCTTTATCGCCAACCCACAATCCGCCAACTTTATAGCTCAGAAAAATGATAACCGGTATCATGGGGGCAAAACTGATATGTGCTGCTAAAAGCACCAGCGCCTTATTTAGTCTGAACAGCATGGCTAATGAAAAAGCTACCAATAATTGAAAGCCCCATATTGGTACTATGCCCATAAATACACCAAAACCGATGGATAAAGCCTTGAGTTGAGGAGAATGGTCAGGGTTAAATAAGTGTTGCTTTAAAAACAGCCGGCCTTTTTCTTTGCTGAACAGGCTGATGAATGCTTCGCCACATTGAGCTATCCAACGCCACAGTTCCGAAAGTTTTGTACCTGCTTTTTTTATATAACCCATTAGTTTTTTGTTAAGCCAAGCTTAATTCATAAAGCTTTATTAAACAGGTGCAAAGGTATGCATCTTTATAATACGAAGGGGTAGTAATCATAATTATGTGGGTATCATCGTCATACCTGCCTTGTTTAATAAACATAATGAATGGATATAAATTATGAGTTATAACGCACATTATTAGATAAATACATGTTAAATTTTTATTAAAAAATTAGTCTACTAATTCTATAGTGCATATATTTGTAACAATTGTTATTATCGATCTAACCAATTAGTTCTTTATGGTAAATAATGAGGTCAGTCAACTAAAAAAGAGAAAGCCCCGGCTTTCTCTTTTTCTTTTTAATGAACGGACTGTAACTCTGTATTTTATTTGCCAATAAGGTAAACAACCGCTCATAGATGGTGTTAATCTTAAAACACACTACGCTATGATTGATCCAAAAGACACTTCACCTGCTGCCAAAGATGGCAAGTACGAATTTCATATCAGTTATTCGGGCCGTGAGTTGGCCTGCCGGGTAGAAAAAGAGCAAAACAAGCTGCATGTTTTTATTGACAATAACATTAATGCCGAGCTGGAAATACAGCCCGATGGCAATGTTACCCAAACCAGTGGGAATGACCTGCCCGATTCAAGCATTGAATTTATCAAGAAGCATGTTTTAGAGCACGCGGCTCAATAGGTCAGGATAATACCTCTTCCAATACATCTGCCGAGCGTATGTTGCCAAAGCCTTCAATATGCAGGGCGTAATATTCAAGCATTTTTTGTATCAGGTAGCGGCGTTCGT
Source organism: Mucilaginibacter sp. (assembly GCF_039207105.1). GTDB lineage: Bacteria > Bacteroidota > Bacteroidia > Sphingobacteriales > Sphingobacteriaceae > Mucilaginibacter. The sequence goes on along the minus strand of NZ_JBCECK010000076.1, from coordinate 14,654 downwards.
CGTTACTAAATTTGAGTTGCTGCATGTTTTCAAAATTGCATTGCAGCAAAAGGCCAAAGTTTTGGGTATGCGGCGGCGAAAGATATAAAAGGCTATCGGGTTTATATCTGCTGAAAGTGCCGTTTTTCATATCAAAATAATCGGCATCGGCAGCTAAAAACCTATCGGGGAAAAAGCCCAGATAGCGGCTTAAGCGGACGAGAAACAGTAGATGAAAATTGGCTACATTGTCCTTTTGATGGTCGAGCCACTCAATAGCGCTGAAAACAAAATCAAACAAATTTTCATCAGCCGATTGCTGTTTGATGGCTTTGTACAGCACTTCGTTCAAAAAAATAGCGATGCAACTTTTAATAACATCATAAGGGATGGTTTGCAATACCGGCGAGTTTTTAAGCTCGGCTATGCGCTGCACGCTGCCGGTATTTTTATGATAAACTACCAGATCAAGCAGGTGCAGGGGCTGCAGCATGTTGCGTCCTATTTTGGCTTTTGGCTTTTTGGCGCCATTAATGATATATGACTGCAAACCAAACTTTTCGGTAAACAGCTGTACAATTACACTGCTTTCGCCATAATCAGTTGCTTTAAATACAATACCCCTTGTTTTGTGCAGCATGTTAAAATAGCGAAATAATTTTAGGCACAAATATGATTACGCCGGCCAGCAAGGCAAATACGGCCACAACAACCACGGCGCCGGCGCTTACATCTTTTACATGCCCGGCTTTGGTATTGTAGGTAGGCGAAACCAGATCGGTCAGGGTTTCAATAGCGGTGTTCAAAAGTTCGGCCGATAGTACTGCGGCTATGCTCAGGATCACCCACAACCATTCTTCAGCAGAAATTTGCAGTACAAAGCCCAGCGCTATAGCAACAGCCCCGGCCACCAGGTGTATCCTGAAATTTGGCTGTGTATCAAAGGCATATCTGATACCTTTAAAGGCAAAACCAAAACTCCTGAGCAATCTTTTCATATACAAAAATACACGTTATTAAGCTTTTTAAATGGAGTTATTTATGCTGTTTTTTTCAATAAAAGCTGTGGCTGGGGTTATGGTTTTGTCACAAAGTCAATATAGCAACTGGCAGGTAAAGCAAAATTCGTAGTTTAGCGGCGCCCTTAATTCACCAAAATATGTTCTGGAAACATACTGCTTCTTTTATCCTCAAAAACAGGCTCGCCGTATTTATTTGCGTTATCATATTGAGCGCTTTTATGGGCTTTGAGGCTTCAAAAGTAAAAATAACTTTTAACGGTGGTAAGGTGTTACCTGTTACCGATTCGGCCTATATCAGGTATAATGAGTTCAAAAAAACCTTTGGCCAGGATGCGTCTTCGATGGTGATCGGCATCAAGTCTGACAAAATTTTTGATAAAGATGTTTTTAACGACTGGTACCAGATAGGTACACAATTAAAACAGATCAAGGGTATTAAAGCCGTAGTTTCCGTAGCTAATGTTTACAATCTCGAAAAAGATACCACCCAGCACCGCTTTGTGGTAAAACCTCTGGTGAGCGGCATATTACCAACCGCGCAGGCGGTTGATAGTGTTAAGCAGCAGCTTGCAAAGCTGCCGTTTTATAAAGGTTTGGTGCTAAGTGACGATGGAAAATCGACCCTGATGGCTATTACTTTTGACGATAAGATCATCAATACCCCATATCGTGTTCCCATTATTAAAAAGATAGACCAGCTGGGTCATGAGTTTGAGCAAAAGCATGGTATTCAGGTGCATTACTCTGGCCTGCCGTTGATACGTACCGTTGTGGGCGATCTGGTTTCGCACGAGTTCTCCATGTTCCTGAGCCTGTCTATCCTCATCACTGCGCTCATATTGCTATTATTCTTCCGGTCGTTTTTTCCGGTAATTTTCCCCGTGCTTATTGTGGTGCTGGGTGTAGTATGGAGCCTGGGCACGCTGGTTTTAATGCATTACGAAATGACCATCCTTACCGGCATCATCCCACCGCTGGTGGTGGTTATCGGTATTCCGAACACTATCTTTATCCTCAATAAATATTATCACGAGTTTGAACTATCTGGCGATAAAATGGGAGCCCTAAAAATAGCGCTCGAAAAAGCCGGCATAACCACTTTTATAGCCAACATTACTACAGCCATAGGTTTTGGTGTGCTATGCTTTACAAACAGCGAGTTACTTACTCAGTTTGGTTTGGTAGCATCATTAAGCATACTGGCCACATTTGCCTTGAGCCTGATCTTGGTGCCTATCGTGTTCAGCTATTTACCTCAACCCAAAGCAAAACAGGCCGGTATTAAAGATGGCAAGCTAATGAAAGCCCTGCTGATTGGTTTAGATAGCCTGGTACACAATAAGCGTAAAGCTATTTATGCTACTACGCTGGTGCTGTTGGTTATTTCGGCAGTTGGTATTTACCGAATTAATATTAACGGTTATGTGGTTGATGATCTGCCACAGCACAACCATACGCTGGAAGATCTGAAGTTTTTTGAGTCGAATTTTAATGGGGTATTGCCACTGGAGGTAAGTATCGATAGCAAACGCAAAAATGGGGTGATGAACCAAGCCGTTATGCGCAAGGTTGAAAAACTGGAAAAACTTATTTCGTCCTATCCGCAGTTTAGCCGTTCCATATCATTGATACAGGTATTAAAATTTTCCACCCAGGCTTTTTATGGCGGTAACCCGGAATATTACCGTTTACCTGATGGCATTGAACAGAACTTTATCCTCAACTATGCCAGCAACTCGGGTAAAAGCTCTTCCGGCGCATTGAATACTTACCTGGATAGCACCCGGCGTGTAACCCGTGTAACATTTGAAATGGTAGATGCCGGCTCTAAAAAAATGAATGCCGTATTGGCCGAACTTCAGCCACGTATCGATTCCATTTTTAATCCGGCCAAGTTTCATGTAGAGCTTACCGGCTCAAGCATTATATTTATAAAAGGTACCAATTATCTGTTGAAAAACCTTTACGAGAGCCTGGCTTGGGCCATTTTCCTGATAGCCTGTGTGATGTGGATATTGTTCAGAGGGGTAAAAATGATAGCGGTATCGCTGGTGCCTAACCTGATACCATTGATCATTACGGCGGGCATCATGGGCTTTTTCGGTATCCCGCTAAAGCCATCAACTATACTGATATTCAGTATAGCTATGGGTATCTCGTCCGATCAAACCATTTATTTTATAACCCGTTACCGGCACGAACTGAGGCATACTAATAAGAGTATATCGCAAATAGTATCAGATACCATTCGGGAAACCGGTGTAAGTATGATATTTATTGCTACGGTACTGTTCTTCGGTTTCGGCATATTCGCGGTATCTAAATTTGGGGGTACGGTAGCTTTGGGTATTTTATTATCTATCACCCTGCTGGTAGCCATGATCAGTAACCTAACGCTACTACCCGCGTTTTTATTAAGCCTGGAAGGTGGTGTTGATCGTAATAAAATTAAAGGGCCGGATATTGATGAGGCGTGAAAGCCTCACCCCAGCTCTCTCCAAAAGGAGAGGACTGATCATGAAAATTGTATGGCGTATATTTAACTCACCCTGTCTTCGCTACGCTCGACATCCCTCTCTTCGCCTACGGCGCAAAGAGGGATGAAACTCAAGGTAAAGTCCCCTCTTTACGCTTGCGTAGAGAGGGGTGACAAGCGCAGCGATGTCGGGGTGAGTCAATACAACGGTCAATTTTATAAAATCTTGCCTTTTTAAGCGTTATTGATAAGATTTAAAAAACTATTCTTATGGATCTGAAACTCAACAACAAAGTAGCGGTGGTGCTTGCCGCCAGTAAAGGATTAGGCAAGGCTATAGCTACCACTCTATCTGCAGAAGGCGCTAAAGTAATCATCGGTTCGCGCGATGAAGCAGAACTTACCAAAACAGCAAATGAAATCAGTCAGCTTACAGGTAACCAGGTAATAGCTATACCCGTTGATGTATCCAAAGCCGATGAGGTTGAATTGTTCATTAAAAAAGCTGCTGAAGCTTTTGGGCAGATAGATATACTCCTGAACAATGCCGGTGGCCCGCCTTTTGATAAATTTGAGAACTTCGACGACGAGCAATGGCAAAAGGCGTTTGATTTGAACCTGCTTAGTTTTGCCCGTTTGAGTAAGCTGGTGCTGCCACATATGCAAAAAACAGGCAGCGGCCGTATTATCAATATCATCAGTGGTTCGGTAAAATCGGTGCTGGGTGGTTCGGTTCTGTCAACCAGTATGCGTATGGGGGTTGTTGGTATGGCCAAACTCATGGCCGATGAACTTGGCCCATACAATATCACGGTGAACAACGTTGCTCCAGGTTTCATCCTGACCGATAGGGTAAAACATACACTCCCCAAAGGTGTAAATGTTGAGGAAGCCTTAAAAGAGAAAACAAAGGTCATACCGCTTGGCCGCATAGGTAAACCAGAAGAGCTGGCCGCGGTAGTTGCCTTTCTGGCATCGGAACAGGCCGCGTATATCAGCGGTACAACTATACAGGTTGATGGTGGTGCAAGCAGGAGTATATATTAGGGCTGTCTGAACCTATGCTCCGCGCTTACTTTCTCTTAAATAATCAATAATGAGGGTAATAATGCTGATGATGCTGGCAAGCGTTAAGCCTAAGGCTCCGCCCTGCACCAGCTCTTTCCATTTGGAGTTATGCAAAGCCGGGATCACCATTGATGCCGAAAACAGTATCACTGCAACTAATAACATTAATACTGTACGCTTTACTTTATTTTTCACCCGTCTAAATTAAAAAAACATTTATAAATTCCGTATTTTTGCAACCTCTTAAAAAAGAGGTTATAAAAGGTATTATATATATAGATGTACAAGGAATATAAACAGTTAAACTTATCGCAAACAGGCAAAGAGATACTGGAGTTTTGGCAACAGAACAACATATTTGAAAAAAGTATCAGCAGTCGTCCGGCTAATAACCCCTACACGTTTTACGAAGGGCCGCCGAGCGCCAATGGTATGCCCGGTATTCACCACGTAATGGCGCGGTCAATAAAGGATATTTTTTGTCGTTATAAAACCTTAAAAGGTTTCCAGGTAAAACGCAAGGGCGGTTGGGATACCCACGGCCTGCCTATCGAGTTAGCTGTTGAAAAAGCCTTAGGTATAACTAAAGATGATATCGGTAAAAAGATAAGCGTTAAGGATTATAATGATGCCTGCCGCAAGGAGGTGATGCGCTATACCGACGTATGGAATGACCTGACCCAAAAAATGGGCTATTGGGTTGACCTTGACGATCCGTACATTACCTACAAAAACGAATACATTGAAAGCCTTTGGTGGATACTGAAGGAGTTTTATAATAAAGGTTGGTTATACAAAGGATATACCGTACAACCATATTCGCCAAAATCGGGTACGGGCCTAAGCTCGCATGAGCTTAACCAGCCGGGTACTTACAAAATGGTAAAGGATACCTCTATAGTAGCCCAGTTTCATTTAAAGAACAACCAACCGCACGCGCTGATTCCGGTTTTGTTTGAGGATGAAAACGAGATCACTACCATTTTGGCATGGACAACCACCCCATGGACGCTGCCATCAAACTGCGCGCTGGCCATTGGCGAAAACATCGACTATGTAAAAATACGCACCTTTAACCCGTATACCCATGAGCCGGTTAGCGTGGTGCTTGCCAAAGCACTGGTTGGCAAATACTTTAAGGCCGAGGGCGAAAACGCGTCGTTCCAGGATTATAAAGGCGGCGACAAAATTATCCCTTGGGAAGTAAGGGCTGAATTTAAGGGCGTTGAACTGATTGGCTTGCGCTACCATCAGCTAATGCCTTATGTAAGCAATGAAGATCTGGAGCAAAACGCTTTCCGCGTGATCCCGGCTGATTTTGTTACTACAGAAGACGGTACAGGCATTGTGCACACTGCGTCTGTTTTTGGTGCGGATGACTTCAGGGCCTGTAAGGAGAACGGCGTACCATCGGTAATGGTGAAAGATGAAGCAGGTAAGGATGTACCTCTGGTTGATAAACAAGGCCGTTTTGTTGATGAGGTTACCGACTTTGCCAAACGCTATGTTAAAGACGAATATTATACCGATGCCGAGCGCGCTGTGCCTGATTTCAAAGGTACAGATGTGTTGATCTCCATCAAACTAAAAACAGAAAATAAGGCGTTTGACGTTAAAAAATATGAGCACAGCTATCCGCACTCATGGCGCTCAGACGAACCTATATTATACTATCCGCTCGATAGCTGGTTTATCCGCACCACCGCGGTAAAGGATAAAATGGTTGAGCTGAATAAAACCATCAACTGGAAACCGGAATCAACCGGAACCGGCCGTTTTGGTAACTGGCTCGAAAACCTGGTTGACTGGAACTTATCGCGTTCACGTTACTGGGGTACTCCGCTGCCTATCTGGCGCGAAGAAAACGGTGCCGAAGAAAAATGTATTGGTACCATTGCCGAGCTGAATGCTGAAATTGAAAAATCAATAGCAGCTGGCTTCATGCCCGAAGGCTTTAAGCTGGAAGATATGCACCGCCCGTACGTTGATGATGTGATATTGACTTCATCAAACGGCAACAAAATGTTCCGCGAGCCCGACCTGATCGACGTTTGGTTTGATTCGGGCGCTATGCCTTATGCGCAATGGCATTTCCCGTTTGAAAATCAGGACGAATTCAAGAACGCTTACCCTGCCGATTTCATTGCCGAAGGGGTTGACCAAACCCGCGGATGGTTTTTTACCCTTCACGCCATAGCCGTAATGCTAAGCGAAGCCAGCGATGAGGTAAAAGCTGTTAATGAGCAGGTTGGTAATAAAGGCATAGCGTTTAAGAACGTCATATCAAACGGTTTGGTGCTGGATAAAAACGGCAACAAAATGTCGAAACGTTTGGGTAACGGTGTAGACCCATTTGAAACCATTGAACAGTTTGGTGCCGATGCGCCACGCTGGTATATGATCAGCAATGCATCGCCCTGGGACAACCTGAAATTTAATACCGAAGGTATTGACGAAGTTAGGCGCAAGTTTTTTGGTACGCTGTACAATACTTATTCGTTCTTTGTACTGTATGCCAACATTGATAAATTCACTTACAGCGAGCCCGAAATTGCCATTGCGCAGCGTCCGGAAATTGACCGTTGGATCATCTCTTTATTAAATACCCTGAGCCGCGAGGTTGATGGCTTTTATGCCGATTTTGAACCCACCAAAGCTGCCCGCGCCATCCAGGAATTTGTAGACGAGCATTTTAGTAACTGGTTTATCCGCTTAAGTCGCCGCCGTTTCTGGAGGTCTGATAACTCAGCAGATAAACTTTCTGCTTACCAAACGCTGTATACCTGTTTAATAGCTATCAGTAAGTTAATGTCGCCAATAGCACCTTTCTTTGCAGATAGGTTATATAAAGACTTGAACGCGGTAACCGGTAAAGAAGAGTTTGAATCGGTTCATCTGGCTTACTTCCCTGAGTATCACGATGAACTGGTTGATGCCGACCTGGAAGAGCGTATGCAACTGGCGCAGGATATTTCATCGCTGGTATTATCATTGCGTAAAAAAGTAGGGATAAACGTACGTCAGCCGCTAAGTAAAATATTATTACCTATATTGGATAAGGGTTTTAAGCAGCATGTTGAACAGGTAAAAGAATTAGTATTATCTGAAACAAACATTAAAAATATTGAGTATATTACCGACACGGCTGGTTTTATTAAAAAGAAGATAAAGCCAAACTTTAAGGCTTTAGGCCAAAAAGTAGGTAAAGATATGAAGGCGGTTGCCGAAGCCATTAATAATTTCACCCAGGATGATATAGCCAAACTGGATGCTGAAGGAAGTATCAAGGTACTTGAAAACAAGTATGAGATTGGCTTAACCGACGTAGAAATTATAGCTGAGGACGTTCCCGGATGGCAAGTTGCAAATTTAGGAAAACTAACCGTGGCTTTAGATGTTACCATTACCGACGAACTGAAACAGGAAGGGATCTCACGCGAGTTGATAAACCGCATCCAGAATCTGCGTAAGGGAAAAGAATTTGAGGTTACCGATAAGATAAATGTAAGCATCAGCGACCATCCGTTTATTAAAAAAGCGGTGGATAGTAATTTATCCTATATTTGCGCCGAAATTTTAGCCGAGAGCATAGTGCTTGATAACCAGCTAAATGATGGTGAATTGGTAACCATTGATGAAAATGAAATTTTTATAGTTATTAGTAAAGTATAAATGAAAGTAGAAACCGAAAAAACCAGATATTCTGAATCAGATCTGCAAGAGTTTAAAGCTCTTATTCTTGATAAACTGCGTATCGCTAAGGAAGAGTTAAACTCTCTGGCAACTTCATTAAGCTCGCCAAATGCTAACGGAACTGATGATACTGCAGGTACTTATAAAACTTTAGAAGATGGCTCGGCCACACTGGAAAAAGAACAAATAAACCAGTTAGCCGCCCGCCAGAAAAAATTTATTGACCAGCTGGAAGCTGCCCTGGTACGTATTGAGAACAAAACTTATGGTATTTGCCGCGAAACCGGTAAACTGATACCAAAGGAACGCTTACGTGCGGTGCCGCATACCACCTTAACAATGGAAGCTAAATTAAAGCAATAAATGAAGGCTGCTTACACCAAACCTTTTTTAACTGCTATATTTATTATCCTTGCCGACCAGATCATTAAAACCTGGGTTCGCGCACATATGTTCATGGGCGAAGAAATTCGCTTTTTAGGTAGCCGCGGCATGCTGCATTATACAGAAAATAATGGTATGGCGTTTGGCATGGAATGGGGTGGTGATGCCGGTAAGCTGGCTTTAACATTGTTTCGTATTGTTGCCGTTTGTGGTATTGGTTATTGCCTTGTTTATTTAATAAAGCATAAGTATCACCGCGGATTGATCATGAACGTGGCGCTTATTTTAGCCGGCGCTATGGGCAATATCATTGACTCAACCTTTTATGGTATCATGTATAATTATGCTCCCCTGTTTCACGGGCGTGTGGTTGATATGTTTTACTTCCCCTTACTTCGGGGTGTATTCCCGGCATGGGTACCGGTATGGGGCAATGAGGCCTACGAGTTTTTCAGGCCGGTATTTAATCTTGCCGATGCATCCATTTGTGTGGGTGTTATTATGATCCTGGTATTTCAGAAGCATTACTTTAAGCACGAAGTACCTGAAGTAAACAGCCCTAATAGCGAAATGGTTGAAGAATAGCCGATTTTAAAAATACAAAGAATAAAAAAGCCGCAATAAGCGGCTTTTTTATTCTTAAACTACTGTGATATCGAATATGGAACGAAGACACAAGGTTTGAGCCTTTCTATACTCCATATATGTAATTCTTCCTTTGTCTTAAAGCCTACCCTACGGCTGCGGCAATGCTTTCCTTGGCATCATTTCGACACGCTCAGAAGTGTTATAAACAAATGACGCTATAATAGTTGCTGCTTGTTTAAGGTCATCTTCAATTAAACGATCATAAGTATCCTGGTTGCTGTGGTGCGTACGTGTACCATAATCAACAGCATCCTGAATAAATTGAAAGCCCGGGATACCAACCGCATCAAATGATAGGTGATCGGTTCCTCCGGTATTATTGATGGTGATTGTGTTTGCTCCCAGATCTTTAAAAGGCTCCAGCCATGATTTGAATATTGCCCTTACCGCCTCGTTACCCTGTAGGTAAATACCTCTGATTTTTCCGGTACCATTATCCAAATTGTAATAGGCAGATAGTTTGGCTTGCTCTGGCTTAAGCTGCATGGTTTTAGGATCGCCAAAGTGGTTAAGTACATATCCGCGTGAGCCAAACAAACCTTGCTCTTCCGAACTCCATAAGGCTATACGTATAGTACGTTTGGGTTTAAAGTTAATGGCTTTTAAAATACGTACCGCTTCCATCATTACGGCGCTGCCCGCGGCATTATCTGTAGCCCCGGTTGCAGCATGCCATGAATCAAGGTGACCGCCTATCATGATCACCTGATCTTTTAATTTTTTATCGGTACCCGGTATTTCGGCTACCACGTCGTATCCCTGCAGGTCGTTGGTTAAAAATTGGGTTTTAATATCGGCTTCCAGTTCTACTTTTTGTCCGGCTTTTGCCAGGCGCAAAATACGTTGATAATCTTCGCTGCTGGTTTCCAGTTCGGGTGCTACCGCTTTGGCAGTATCAGCATATGACGCGCCGTTGGTTGTAAATACAGTACCATCGGTACCGCGAGCCTGGCTCAATATCAGTGCTACTTTTTCATCATATAAAAATGCTCTGGTTGTGGTTTGAAAAGCACGCAGTTTACGCATGGCTACAAACTGAGCTGAGTTTGCATCAACTCCGGTACGGGCGGGTTGCGCAGTGGCATTGGCCATTTCAGTCAACTCCTCATCGGTATAGCGTGCCGCGTCTGATTTGAAGCTGCGCTCAACCAGTGGTTTAACATCAAGGATCACGACCTTACCTTGCAACTTGCCTTTATACTTGTCCAGGTCAATGGCCGAGTCGGCTTTTACAACTACAACATCGCTTTTAATAAGGCCGTTTGTACCTGGTGTCCAGGCTTTGGGGATAGCTATAATGGCGTGATAATAGGGCAGAGTAATAGCGGCGTAGTTTTTTTGAACTTCCCAGCCTTTACCAAATTTGCCCCAGGACTCTACCTTAGCATTTGCTAAGCCCCATGATTTTAGTTGATTTACGGCCCAATCCTGGGCCCGTTTTAAGCCGGGCGAGCCTGACAAGCGTGGCCCGGAAACATCGGTTAAATAGAAGGCGGTTTCCATCACCTTGGAGTGATTCAAACCTTCTTCCCTGATTTTTTGAACAGCAGCCTGGTCAACCGTTTCCTGTGCGAAAGCAGGGAAGGCTAAACCTGCCGAAATAAGGAACGAAAAGAGTAATTTTGATTTCATAGATAATAAATTAATGCGATCAGTTAATTGAAAGCCTAATTTATTAAAATTAAATCCAACAAGTTCGTAACAACAACGTTTTTAAAGATAAAAGTTCGATTGACCTATATCATGTAATACCAAATGCTACAAACCGCCATACCAGTTTTAGCTTCATTAAATGAAGAGGAAACCATTCAATTTTACACGCAAAAAATGGGATTTACTTTCCATGCCAGCTGGGATGGTTATTTGATACTGAGCCGCGACGGGATTTACATCCACCTTTGGCCCTGCAGTGAGCCGGCAATTGCCAAAAGTACCAGTTGCTATATAGTTGTAACCGAAATTGAAAAACTATTTACAGAGTACAAATCAAATGGTATTAATCCGGATACTCAACTGCAGGACAGACCCTGGAAAATGAAAGAATTCAGCATTCTGGATAATAATGGCAATCTTATTCATTTTGGCCAGGATATTTCGGGCAGTTAATTAATGAGCAATTTATAGCCCCGACCATGCACGTTAATGATCTCCACGTTCGGATCGTCTTTTAAATACTTGCGTATCTTACTTAAAAACACATCCATGCTACGGCCATTAAAATAATTATCGTCATGCCATATGTTCAGCAGGGCTTCTTCACGGGTAAGCACCTCATTTTTACGCATGCACAACAACCGAAGCAATTCCGCCTCTTTGGTTGATAACTTTTGTTGTGCATCGCCAATGGCAATAAATTGGGTGGTATAATCAAAAGTATAGCGACCGATTTTAAATAAAGTTTGCCTTTCTTCTTCCTTTTTATCAGTGTTTTCAGTTCTTTTCAATAAAGCGTTAATGCGCAGCAGTAACTCTTCAATACGGAAAGGCTTGGTAATATAATCATCGCCGCCAAGGTTAAAGGCCTGCATCTTATCCTCAATCATACCTTTAGCGGTAGCAAAAATAATAGGCACATGAGGGTTTATCTTTCTGATGTCTTTACCCAGGGTAAAGCCATCTTTTTTAGGCATCATCACATCCAATATTAATAAGTCGTAAACCTGCTTGGTAAAGGCGCGCAAACCTTCTTCGCCGTCTTTACACAAAACAACATCAAATTTGCCCTTAAGTTGCAGATAGTCCTGTAGCAGTAAACCTAAATTGGCATCGTCTTCAACCAGTAATATTTTTTTCATGTTTATTTTTTAGTCCGGAAGTCCGATGAGTCGGAAAGTCCGGAAAATCATTTTTTTTAAGCATGCTAAAGTTAAAAGTCCAATTAACTTCCCGTCTTATCGAACTTCCGGACTTTCAGACTTACCTCACGCCAATGAAAACTTCAATTCAAATTCCGATCCTTTTTCCTTTTCAGATTTTACGCTGATGGCTCCGTTAAGTCTTTTTACAATTGTATTTACATAGCTTAACCCTAAGCCAAACCCTTTAACATCATGCAAATTACCGGTGGGGATTCGGTAAAACTGTTCAAATATTTTGGTTTGCTGGTCGCGGCTCATGCCAATTCCCTTATCTGCTACGCGAATCAAAACATGCCCATTCTTAACCTGCGTGCTTATGGTAATTTCTGGGGTACCAATGCTGTATTTTATCGCATTATCTATCAGGTTGTACAGTACATTTGAAAAATGCAGTTCATCGGCTACTATAACCGTATTTTCATCGGTAAGATTCATGGTGGTTTTGGCGTTAAACTTATGCAGTTTAAGAGCCATGCTATCCAGTACAACGGCCACCATCTCGTTCACGTCAATCGGTTTTTTATCCAGCTTGAAATCATTCTTCTCAATACGGGCAATGTTCAGCACCCGTTCAATGTGGCTACCTAAACGTGCGTTCTCTTCAAATATGATATTGGCCAGGCGCGATACACGGCTTTGATCCTGGGTAATTTCAGCATCTCTTAAAGCTTCACTGGCAATCATGATGGTTGATACCGGAGTTTTAAACTCGTGGGTCATGTTGTTAATGAAGTCGATTTTCATTTCAGACACCTTCTTTTGTTTCAGGATAGAGAAGATAGTATAAGCGAAACAAAATACCAGTACCAACAGCAGCCCTCCGGTAGTACCCATAGTAGCTGTCATTTTACGTAATATTAACGAGTTTTTTTGCGGAAAGGCCAATTTGATCTTACCTGGATCATTGATCACATCTTTACCAAAGATGGGGGTTTGATAAGTATTGGCATCTATAAACACAGGTTTGTTCCCACCATTATCAATAGCACTTGAAAATATGAGCGAATCGCTGTTGGCAGTTGTTACCTCATAACTAAAGGGCTGATCAATACCCTTATTATGTAACTCAAAACGCAGTAAAGAATCGATCCAGAGTGGGTTTACCCGTTTATTCAGTGGCTCGCCGGTTTTACGGTATTCTTCGGCCAGGTTTTCAATCACGGTGGTTTTACCGCTATTCAGATTTTGTAACGAGTCGGTTTCCAGCATCTTTTTGATCTGTGCAACCTGCCGCTCTTTCTGTTTACGCAGCTGATCTTGTTGCCAAAGCGGATTAATTTGCGGCACAGATATCAATTGCTTGCCAAACTGCGGGTCGATATAAACATACCGCAGCGTATCATACTTATGCAGCTTTTTAGGGCGACTTAAGGAACGTGTAGTGATACGGGTTCTTACAATTTGCGGGGTAAACCGCCCATGCACCACGCCAAATTCATCTGTATATTCCTCTACTTTTACCTGAAAATCAACTGTTCCCTCCTGTTGTAATAAACTGGTCAGTTCATCATCCATTTTTTTATGCATGATCATCCGCTCCAGGCTATCACGTAAAAGGGCTATTTTTTTTTCACGAATACTTTGTTTCTTTTTCCGGAAAGCGTATTGACCGTTATCATTTGTCTTTATCTCTACTCCGGTATTAACATTTACGGCATCATCGCTGGCCGCAACATTCCGCTGGGCCTTGTTGTTTAAAAAGTTAACCGCGTCCTGCTTGCTAACTTTTGATACCACATTATTAAGCGCTTCATTAACCGAACGATCAAAAAGCTCAGATTGCATCTGGTACGATTGCCTTAAAAAGTACAATTGCATAGCCATTACACCCAAGAGTGCAAAAGCCATTAACCCAATGATCAAACCGATACTTCTTTTCTTCATCTATTAACAAACAAAATTATTTTAAATAAGCACACCATAATTGCTTTTAACAAAATTTAACAATTATGAGTGGCAATAATCATCTGAAAGATAATGCTTTGCTATGTGATTAAGTCAAATACAAAACAGCTATAACACAATATACAAAATTGCAATAAGAAAAAGTCGTGAATAGGGTTTAAGCAGATAGGTCATAACTTAAAACGCCCTTCCAATTAATTGAAAGGGCGTTTTCTATATTAACAATAAATTGTTGGCTGAATTAGAACGGCAGATCGTCATCATCGCTTGATGAGCTGATATCTGCTGATGGGGCTGCATACTCTGGTGTAGTAGCGCTACCTGCACCTGCTGCTAATGAATTCACTCTCCATAATTGCAGCGAGTTAAAATAGCTTTTTTTACCCATTTTGTCAGTCCAAGGGCGACCTTTCAGGTTAAAGAAAACCTCAACATCATCACCAACCTTAACGTTATCTAACAGGTTGCAACGATCTTGTATAGCCTCAAACTTCAAATATTCAGGGTATTGAGGGTTCTCAATATATTCAAGTATTAATTCGCGTTTTTTAAGTGACTCAGTTACCTGCACTGTTGGCGACACTTCATATACCTTACCTTTAACTTCCATAATAATCTTCT
>NZ_JBCECK010000075.1:0-25164 GCF_039207105.1 Mucilaginibacter sp. | reverse complement strand
TTTGCAAAGTTACGGTTTTCATAATTTCTGGCAATACCTTTTAAATTAAATAATTGCAGTTTTAATATAAGCCCCTACCAGTGCAAAAACAAACGGTTAATATTGGTAAAATAAGCCGTGAATATAGCATAAAGAAAGCTTTTGAGTGCAGGAGAAATCTATTTTAAGATGTTCTGTCGTAAAGATTTTGGCTAAAGCCCTTATCACATAAACTAATATTCCGTTGGCTGAAGCCAATGGCAATGAATTAAAATATCAGATTTTACCTACTTCAACAGTCAATAGCTCACCAAAAGGCATCATCTTGAAATTGTATGGCGTATAATTTACTCACCCCGACATCGCTACGCTTGTCGTCCCTCTCTTCGCCTGCGGCGGAAAGAGGATAAGGAAAAATAGATAAAGGATAAAGGAGCAAAGAAAATATTTATTTCACCCTCTTTACAGCGAAGCTGAAGAGAGGGTCGACAAGCGCAGCGATGTCGGGGTGAGTCGATGAACAAGCTGATTTAAAAAAACTGCCGTTTTATAGTTTCAATGTGCAGGGCAATATAAAAACGACCATTAACTGAATGAATTAAATATGTAAGAGGGCTTTAGCCAAAAATAATCTACAGGATTCAAAGCAACTTAACTGATTATCAGAAATTCGCAAAGAGATTACCAATAAAATTTAAGTATTCGCCAGCAAATCAAAATACTCATCATCCTCATTTTTGCCGCCAAAGCCTTTGCCTACATCTTCATGCGATGCTACAAATTCAATACGGGCTATCCATTTTACCATTTTATAACCCAGCTGGTTTTCAATACGCAAACGCAGCGGCGCGCCAAAGGCAGGTGTAAGGGGTTCGTAGTTCATTTCCCAGGCCAGTATCGAGGCTGGCTTCACACAATTGCCAATGGTATGGGTATCATAATATGTACCGCCAAACAGCCCTTCGCCAAAAGAGTAAAATGCAACTGTGGTTACCGAGTGGTGCGGTTTAACCAAATCCACCAGCGCCCTGATGGGCAGGCCGCCCCACTCCGCAATGCCCGACCAACCTTGTATGCAATGGTGCATGGTAATGTTTTGCTCCTTACCGAGTGCCATCAACTCATCAAGACTTAACTCCACCGGGTTTTCAACCAATCCGCTTATCTTGAGCTTGTAGTCCTTAAAATTGTTTTGCGCCAGACCAAGCCACTCCTCCGACTCAGGCAATTTGCCATTAGCCCAAAAGTATGGCGATATATCTTTTTGCTTATAATAACTATGTGGTTTAAATTTATTGATAGACAGGCTCCACAACCTACCATTAATAGCCGCCTGCACACGTTGTAAAAACCGCGGCCTTTTCCATGACAACCAGTGGGCAAAAAATCCAAACGCTACCGTAAATAAAATAATAGCCAGACCTGCATATAAACCCTGCGGATTGTGCGGATTATCGGTACCCGAGGTTATATGATTCATATTGCGAGCCAGGCCTGTGGCCACCACCATACTTACATGGATCACTATAAAAACCAAATAACCCAGCATTACCAGAAAATGTACAGAACGGGCTCCCTGACGGTTACCAAACAGTTTAGGCACCCAGTGAAACCTGTTTTCGATAGCCGGCGACATACCCATACCGCTTAGCATAGCTATTGGCGCCAACAAAAACACCACCCCGAAATAAGATAGCTGCTGCAGCGCGTTGTAATGGTAAAAGCCATTAGGCTCCACAGGCATGTTCAGCGTAGCATAATGCACAAACACATTCCATGAATCTGGTAAAATTTGCCATGACACGGGTACCAACCGTTTCCACTGGTTGGTTGAAAAAAGCATGATAATGAACAACACCCCATTCAACAG
Source organism: Mucilaginibacter sp. (assembly GCF_039207105.1). Taxonomy (GTDB): domain Bacteria; phylum Bacteroidota; class Bacteroidia; order Sphingobacteriales; family Sphingobacteriaceae; genus Mucilaginibacter. Next base: position 23,315 of record NZ_JBCECK010000075.1, on the reverse strand, counting down.
AAAAAACGGCACATTGATAAAATGCCAGCTGCGGGCCAGCCCTACCGTATGCCGGTAACCGGGCAGGCCAATAACGGGGCTCAGGTAACGAGCATCATCTTTCGCTGTTAAAACTTTATCACGCTTCACATTCAAAGGTGTAAATCGTATCCATTCCGTATCGGGTGTGCAGTTATTATTCCAGTATAGCCGAGGATGATCTGCAAGAATAGAGAGTCCACTTCTGATGATGATAATTAAAAAGAAAAAATTGATCCAGTGGCTCAGGCATATCCACCACGGAAAGCCACGCGGATCGGCATCGGTAACCGGCGGTAAGGATGCGGAGGGATCCACAGGCAGGCCCCAAACCAGGTATTGTAGCCAGGCGATACCAACAGTGGCCAACAACAACAGACCAATGATGTAAAACATGTAAGGTTTTAGGCCAACAACCACCCGCCTGTCTGGCGGAAAATGCACGGCCTGTTCATTCGCGTTAAAATTGGTAAACATACAATAGGGGTTATTGATATGGGCGCAATGCTACCTCACAGGACAATAGCTTGTTATTTATTTTTCAAACAGCATCAGTTAAGCTAAAGTTAAAAATTATTTTATGGATATTTACTAATAATACTGATGATAAACCGGTTATAACCAAAAAAATTAACTCCCGGGTAATTATGATATCATATGCCATACGCTGATGAAAAACCACCTTTAACCAAACCCGGCGAACCTATTACCGGGCATTCGTTGCAAACGTTTTTTCCGGGTTACTTCGCGCTGGTCATGGCAACCGGGATTGTATCCATTGGCGCTTTTTTGTATAATTTAAAATTGCTTGCGCATATATTATTTATAGCCAATATTGTTTTTTATGTGGCGCTGTGGCTCATATTCGCGGCTCGTGCCATCAAATACCCTTATGATGTGTGGAAGGATATTACCAGTTCATCGCGCGGGGGTACCTTTTTAACTATGGTGGCCGCCAACAATGTACTGGGCAATCAATTCGCGTTGATGACCTCGCATAAGTACGAAGCCATATTTTTATGGGAGTTTGGCCTGGCACTGTGGGTCATTATCACCTATACATTTTTTGTGGTGATAACCGCCAAAGAACCCAAACACGGTCTTGAAACAAGTTTAAGCGGTGCATGGCTGCTTATTGTAGTAGCCACCGAATCGGTTGCGGTGCTGGGCACGCTGGTAGCAGGTGATATGCTTTATAAAGATGTGGTGATATTCGTTTCCTTTTGCGCTTTTTTAATTGGCGGTATGCACTACATGGTATTTATTTCGCTCATTATTTACCGCTGGCTGTTTATCAGCATGAAAGCCGAACTGCTTACCCCACCGTATTGGATAAACATGGGTGCCGTGGCTATCACCACGCTTGCCGGCTCGCGATTGATCATGTACAGCCAGCACAACCATTGGATACCGGGTATTCAATATTTTTTGCCGGGGCTTACCGTATTGTTCTGGGCGTTTGCTACCTGGTGGATTCCCATTTTGATTTTGCTGCCCATTTGGCGGCATGTTATTCAAAAGGTCCCGCTCAAATACGATCCGCAGTATTGGTCGCTGGTTTTCCCGGCGGGCATGTATGCCGTAGCAACCCATAACCTGTCAAAAGCTATTGGTATTCCTTTTATAATGCCTGTATCACATGTTTTTATTTATTTCAGCATGGGTGCATGGGCTATAGTATTTATTGGGATGGTGCGGAGTATTGCAAGGTTAAAGCGCCCCGGAAAACAACAGCCAAATATTTCAGAAACTTAACACAGATGCGGGCAAACTAATGAACAATTCTGATTAAATTTGCCCTCCCATATGTATTTGCAACAGCTGTCAGTTATTAATTTTAAGAATTACCAGGAGGCCGAACTTGTTTTTAGTGAGGGGGTGAATGCCTTTGCCGGTAATAACGGAGCGGGCAAAACCAATTTGCTGGATGCTATTCATTACCTATCGCTGTGTAAAAGTTACTTTAACCCGATAGATAGCCAGCAAATAAAACAGGGGACAGATTTTTTTATAGTTACCGGTGTTTTTAACAAGAACGATCAGCCCGAAGCAGTGGCCTGTTCGGTGAAGCGTAACCAAAAAAAGCAGTTTAAGCGCAACAAGAAGGATTACCAGCGCCTGGCAGATCATATTGGCCTGTTGCCCCTGGTCATGATATCGCCTTACGATACCAGCATTATTACTGAAGGCAGCGAGGAACGCCGTAAGTTTATTGATAATGTAATATCGCAAACCGATAATTATTACCTGGATGAGCTGATCATTTATAATAAGGTACTGGCCAACCGTAACGCGCTGTTAAAGCTTATTGCCGATACGGGGCGTTACGATCCCAGCCTGCTGGAGGTACTTGATGAGCAGCTAACCAACTCTGGCAACAAGATATTTGAACGGCGCAAGGCTTTTATGGAAACATTTACAGCTGTTTTTAATCAGCATTACAGTTTTTTAAGTGATGGCGCCGAGCAGGTTGAACTCACTTATGAATCGCAACTGCTGAATGATGATTTCGCGGCGCTGCTTAAAAAAACCGTGGAGCGCGACAGAGCGTTGGAACGTACCACCGCCGGCATACATAAGGACGATTTGCAGTTTAATATACATGGCATGCCCATGAAAAAGTTTGGATCGCAGGGGCAGCAAAAATCATTTTTAATTGCCTTAAAGCTGGCACAATACAGCTTTTTATATCAGCAAAAAGGTTTTAAGCCTTTGCTGCTGCTGGATGATATTTTTGACAAGCTGGATGATGAGCGGGTTACCAAACTCATGAAAATGGTATCAAACAATGATTTTGGGCAGGTGTTCATTACTGATACCAGCATGAACCGCGTTCAGGATATTTTTAATAAGATAAACGTACCGGTAAAACTATTTAAAGTGACAGGAGGAGCGATAGATGCGTAAAGCAAATGACAAATCATTAAAGGACGCTATTGAGCAAATGCTGAACGTTTATAAAATTAAACGCCGCTTTGATGAAACCGCTGTAGTGGCCGCCTGGCCCGAGCTGGTGGGGAAACCTGTTGCCAACCGTACTAAAGAGCTGTTTATTCGCGACAGGAAACTGTTTTTGCGTATAGAATCATCCGTTATCAAAAACGAACTGATGATGATGCGTAACCAGATCATGGATAAAATAAACGAGAAGGCTAACAGTATATTGGTAGAGGAAGTTATTTTTCTTTAGAAAAACGAAATTTATGCTTTACACCAATATCATCGTTGATCATGGAGTAGGCTATAATAAATATACCGGGAATAATAAAAGCAAGCTGAACTTCGGGGTGTGCTTTATAAAGCAATATGGTTGCAGCAGTTAAACAAACTATGAGCAACAGGTATATGATACATTTCAAGAACAGTTTCATACGATTAACTTTTTAAGTTACCTGGTTTACAAATCTGAGCTTTGAAAAAAGCTTCGTTGGTTTGTAAACGTACAAAACGTGTACCAAACTACAAATTCAGAGGGTATAATTAACTGAATCACGCCCTCTGAATTATACTATAGTTAAAATTTTTCGAAAGCCGAAAAGAAGAAGTTTCCTTCAATCTCCGCGTTCTCATCAGAGTCAGATCCGTGAACCGCGTTGGCCTCAATTGATTTGGCAAACATTTGACGGATAGTACCTTCGTCAGCCTTAGCCGGGTCGGTAGCACCAATCAGTTTACGGAAGTCTTCAATAGCGTTATCTTTTTCTAAAATAGCGGCAACAATAGGGCCTGATGACATAAAGCCAACCAGATCCTTATAAAAAGGACGCTCTTTATGTACCTCATAAAACTGACCGGCTTTTTCAGGGCTTAATGAAGTATATTTTAAAGCGATGATCTTGAAACCGCTCTTCGTGATCTTGTCTATAATTGCACCAATATGCCCGTTTGCAACCGCATCAGGCTTAATCATGGTAAAAGTTCTGTTAGTTTTCATGTTCTTTGTTAAAATTGGCGCAAAAATAGGGTTTTACATCTGTAACATAAAGCGTTTTGAATTAAATTAGATGGTTTGTATTTAATTTATTTATTTAGCTTTGCAACTCTTTTTTAAAATTGATGTTAGATTTAGCTGCGCTTACACACCTTTTAGAACAACCTCAAAAAATAGTGATCACTACCCATCATAAACCTGATGGTGATGCTATGGGTTCGTCGTTAGGTTTGTACAATTACCTGATACAGCAGGGGCATCATGCCAAAGTAATTACCCCTACAGATTATCCCGATTTTTTAAGCTGGATGCCCGGCAATGAGGAAGTTATCATCTACACCGAACAGCCTGAGCTATCGGCCAGTTTAATTGCCGAGGCGCACCTAATATTTTGCCTTGATTTTAATGCCCTGAGCCGCATTAACGAAATGGGCGAACTGGTAGGCCAAAGCAGTGCCTATAAGATCATGATCGATCATCACCTGGAGCCTGAAGACTTTGATGATTACCGCCACTGGAACATCAATGCCTGCGCGGCGGCCCAACTGGTTTATGATTTTATAGTTAATGAGCTGCATCACCCCGAATTAGTTAATAAAGATGTGGCCACCTGCCTGTATACCGGTATCATGACCGATTCGGCATCATTCAGGCTGCCTAATACCACATCTGCCGTCCACCGCATCGCAGCCGACCTGATTGACGCGGGTGCCGTAAACTGGCGCATACATGAGCTGGTATACAATAGCGCGTCAGAAAACCGTTTAAGGTTCCTGGGGCATTGCTTGGCCAATTGCCTGGAGGTTTTACCGGAATATAATACCGCTATTATAGCTGTAGGCAAAGAAGATCTGGAAAAGTTTGATGTTAACACCGGCGATACCGAAGGCATAGTGAACTATGCCTTATCAATGGCCAGCATACGCCTGGCAGCGTTTATTGTTGAGCGCCGCGATAAGGTTAAGCTTTCCCTTCGTTCAAAAGGTGAGTTTCCGGCTAATGAAATTTGCAAAAAATATTTTAACGGCGGCGGTCACCGCAACGCGGCAGGGGGCTTTTCAAATGATAGCCTGGAACAGGTTATCAGTCAATTTAAATTAATTTTACCCGAATATAAAAAGCTATTAATACAGTAAGAAAAACAGTAAAAATGAAAAGAAAGTTAATGTTCTTGTCTCTTGCGGCTATAGGTTTAGCAAGTTGCAACGGTGGATTTAAACAAGGCGAAGGCGGCTTGCTTTACAATATCCACACCTCAAAAGGTGGGGCTAAAATTAAAACAGGCGATTTTGTGAGCCTGAACATGGTTGTTAAAACCGATGGTGACTCTGTATTAAACAGCACTTACGAAAGCGGTCAGCCAAACAGATTGGCAATGCCTAAACCACAGGCTAAAGGTGATGTGGTTGCCGGTATAAGTTTATTAGGCGAGGGCGATAGCGCTACCTTCAAAATCTCTGCCGACTCGATATTTAAAGGCGGTCAGCAACGTCCACCAAACTTTAAAAGCAAATACCTGGTGTTTCAGGTTAAAATTGAGAAAGTAATTGCTAAAGGCAACCTGAATGATCAGGTTTTTCAAGGCCGTGTTACCGATTATCTGAAAACCCAAATGGAAGGCCTGAAAGCACAGGAACCAGCCAAGATCAAAAAATACATTGACGATAACCACCTGAAACTTACTAAAACACCATCAGGCTTGTTATACGTGATCACTAACCCGGGTACCGGCGAAAAACCTGCTGTACACGATACCGCAGTTGTAAACTATACCGGTAAAATGGTTAATGGTAAAGTATTTGATACCAGCATTAAAGAAGAAGCACAAAAAGCAAAAATGCCTATGGACCCAATGCGTCAGTTTGCCCCTATCCGTATTCCAGTTGGCGAAGCTAAAGTGATACCAGGATGGGACGAAGGCTTGCAGTTGCTGAGCAAAGGCTCAAAAGCTATATTCATTATCCCTTCTGATATTGCTTACAAAGACCAGGGAATTGGCCCAATCGCTCCTTTCACTCCGCTTGTATTTGAAATGGAGATGGTAAACGTGGTTCACCCTAATCCAAATGCCCCAAAGCCAGTTGTTCCGCAAATGGCTCCACCGGCAGCTAAGTAATTAAAAATATTCACTACAGCCTTTTTGCCCGCGGGCAAAAAGGCTTTTTTTATTATATACCGATGAAAAGAATTATTTATATCCTGCTACCCGCGCTAAGCCTGCTTACACTGGGCGCATACGCCCAGGCCCCAACGCCGAGGCCCAATATGCAGCCTACCCCCAAGGGTGGATTTTACCAGTTATTTACCAACAACACCGGCGAAAAAATAAAGCTGAACGATGTGATCACCTTCAACTTTATTCAAAAAACCGATAAAGACTCTATTCTTTACAGTACCTATAAAGCGGGTAAACCTGTGCAGGCACAAATACAACCATCGCAAAACGTTGGTGATTTGATGGATGTATTTCCTTTATTAACCGTGAAAGACAGCGCACTGGTTAAAGTACCAACCGATTCTGTTTTTAAAGGTCATGAAGAGTCGCGCCCTCCGTTTTTCCCTAAAGGCAGCTACTTAACTTTCATCCTTAAAATTGAAAAGGTACAATCATTAAATGATGCCATTGCCGAAAAGAAAGCTGAAGGCCAGAAACTGAAAGATGCCGAAACCACTGCAGCTAACAGCTACATCACTTCGCACAAATTAACCCCTTTAACCACAGCATCGGGTTTAAAATATATAGTAACCCGTCCATCGGTAAAACGCAAACCTCTGGCTGGCGATACCGTACTGGTAAATTATGTTGGCCGCACGCTTAACGGTAAGGTTTTTGACTCGAGTGTTGAGGCCGAAGCTAAGAAAGCTAACCTGGATCAGCAGGGCCGTAAATATGAGCCTATAAGCGTTGTATTGGGACAGGGCCAGGTAATACCCGGCTGGGACGAAGGCTTGCTTTTATTAAATGAAGGCTCAAAAGCTACACTCATCATTCCATCATCATTAGCTTATGGCGAAAGAGGTGCAGGCGAAGACATTGCCCCATACAGCACTTTACTGTTTGATCTGGAACTGGTACAGGTTAAACCAGCCAAACACAAGTTTGCGCCAAAAACCGGCATCATGAACCCGGCTAAAAAACGGGTGTACAAAAAGCCAGTACCAAGTAAAAAGACAAATTAGCATACCAGCCTTCTGCCAAAAAACAGAAGGCTTTTTTATTTTTGCACTATGGTATTAACCGACACGCATACGCACCTGTATTACGAAACTATTGCCGACAAACGCGCCGCGTTGATGGAGCGCTGCCTTGGCAACAATATAAACCGCCTGTTTTTGCCCAATGTAGATATGGCATCGGTACCGTTGATGTTTGATCTGGTACATGCCTATCCGGAGCAGTGCTTTGCCATGCTGGGTTTGCACCCCTGCTCGGTAAAAGAAAACTGGCAGCAGGAACTGAACGATATCCGCGACGCGCACCAGCAAAATAAAATTTATGCCATTGGCGAGATAGGCATTGACCTTTACTGGGACAAAACCCATCTGAAGGAGCAGATAGAAGCCTTTCGCCAGCAGATCGATTGGGCCAAAAGCCTTCAACTACCCATCGTGATCCACTGCCGCGATGCTTTTAACGAAGTATATGAAGTACTACAGCAGGAGCAGGACGAAAACCTGCGTGGCATATTCCATTGTTTTACCGGTACACTGGAGCAGGCCCATAAAATAACCGACCTTGGTTTTTACCTGGGTATAGGCGGCGTGGTAACTTACAAAAATTCGGGTTTGGATAAAGTTGTAGCGGAAATTGACCTGAAGCATATAGTTTTAGAAACAGATTCTCCGTACCTTACGCCCGTTCCGTACCGCGGCAAGCCTAATGAAAGTTCATACCTGATCTACATTGCAGAAAAAGTGGCGGACTTGCATCAAACAGCTGTAGAAACAGTGGCCGGTATAACCACCGAAAATTCCAGGCAGTTGTTTGGCATATAATATTTGTTTAATAAATTCATACAGCATACACCTTATTTAATGAGCCAGATACTGATCATCTATACCGGGGGTACAATTGGGATGATGACCGATCCCGTGACTAAAGTGCTTAAACCTATCAACTTTGAGCAAATAATGGACAATGTTCCTGAACTGGAGAAACTTAATTGCCGAATTAAGGTACACTCATTTGAGGAGATCATTGATTCGTCAAACATGAACCCGGCTATCTGGGCCGAACTGGCCGGCCTTATCCAATCAAACTATCATGACAATGACGGCTTTGTGATATTACACGGCTCGGATACGATGGCTTATACGGCTTCGGCACTGAGCTTTATGCTTGAAAATCTGGGTAAACCGATAATATTTACCGGATCGCAGCTGCCTATCAGCGCCATACGTACCGATGCCAAAGAAAATTTGATGACGGCCATTGAAATCGCTAAATCAAAAAAAGCCGACCGCGCACGTGTACCGGAGGTGTGTATCTACTTTGACTATAAACTTTTCAGGGGCAACCGGGCGTTTAAATATAATTCATCAAAATTTGAGGCTTTCCGATCGCCAAATTATCCTATACTGGCCGAATCCGGCGTACACCTGCGCTTCAGTGCGAATGATATCAGGCACCCGGAGGATGAATCTAAACTCATTATCCACAACAACCTGGTGAGCGATGTAGCTGTACTTAAACTGTACCCGGGCATTGGCACCAAAGTGGTTGAAACTATATTAAACTCTGACGTACGCGGCATTGTGATGGAAACATTTGGCGCTGGTAACACTACTACCGATAGCTGGTTTATTGACCTGCTTAAAGGCGCTATAGACAGCGGTAAGGTTATTGTTGATATATCACAGTGTAAAGTAGGCAGTGTTGAACTGGGCCGCTATGAAACCAGTCGCCAGCTTAAAGATATTGGCGTTGCCAACGGTTACGACATGACCTTTGAATCGGCCGTAACCAAGATGATGTTCCTGCTGGGCATGTATGACGACCCTGCCACAGTAAAACACTACATGGAGCTTGACCTGCGCGGCGAGATCACAGTATCGTAACTGAAACATCACCTATATTGTTACCGGAGAAACGAAGCATCTGTTATTGAGTATGCCTGTTATTTAATAGATTAGCAACCCAATTAAAAATGGGTACCTACATCTATATGAAAAAAAAATTGTTTCCCTGGTTAGACAAGCTGTTTATTGAAGCGGATAAACAAGACATCAGAAGAACTAAAAATATAAAATTAATTCCCGATTTCAAGAATAGGAGAGGTGGAAAAACTTCTTATGCGGAATGGGCACATGTTATAGGCATTTTTCAAACCATTATTTATCAAACTCTTGAAAAGAAAACAGGCAACAAAATTTTAGATATAGGTTGCGGAACCGGTTTGCTTGGGATCGCGTCGGAGCCATTTATCTTCGATGAAGGAGTTTATACCGGGATTGATGTTATGACCGATGATATCAATTTTTGTAAATCTCATTTTACATCTAAAAGCTACAATTTTATACATCTTAATGTAGCCAATCCTTCTTATGCAAGTACTCAGTCATCAATATTAGCCCCCTGGCCTATCAATGACGGATCGCAGGATTTGGTTACAGCACTATCCGTGTGGACACATTTAAATGAAACCGATGCTATCTTCTACTTTAATGAAATTGCCCGGGTACTGAAAAAAGGCGCAAAAGCTATTATTACCTTTTTTGTTTTAGATGATGAATACAATGACTCATTAAAAAAAAGGAGTAATGAAACAGGCAGATTCCATTTTACAAACCAAAACGATTGGATTTTTGATGTTAAAGCTTATGATTCAGAAAACTGGTTTACAACAAAACTGGCCAGAAACCCTGAAGATGTAATTGGTGTTACACAAAAAGCCATCAACACACTTTTAGAAGCATCAGGCTTAAAAATGATCCAACATTACCCGGGAAACTGGAAAGAGTATCCCGGTGTATTCTTTCAGGATATTTTAATTTTAGAAAAATAGTCTTATTAAATTCAATTCAGTCACCAGGAGCTTTTACAATCTCTCCTGCGCTCGTTTATAACGAGTGCTTAACGTGTGGCGGCGATTGTATCGCCCTTCTTACACATTGTAGTGACTTGCGTTTAAAACGCTAATCCATTTTAAGCACTCGTTATAAACGAGCGCAAGTAATGATACAGGCTATACTATGCCTGATGTTGCCGCTGCACCCTACGATGCGTAACATTCCTTACCGTTTTTGTTTTTGACTTTTTGCGTTTGCCCAGCCAAATGATAAATCCGGTTATAGGTAACGAGGCACAGATCAGGCTGGCCAAAAAGGCAATTATTTTGGTAGTTATCCCTCCTATTTGTCCAACGTGCAGATCGTAATTCATCTCATTCATCTTGAGGCCGGGACTTTTTTTACTTTGAGGGGTTTGCTTTAACAGCTTACCGGTATACTTTTCAAAAATGTATTCATCACTATTATAATAGTGCAGGGTTTGCGCATACGCACTAATACCTACCACGCCAGCCGCCGAAGCATCATCATTAATAAAAAACATCTCGGCTTTGGGCGAACGGGCCTGCGCTACAGCAAAAGACCGGTCAACAACCGTTTTATTATTTACCTTCCCGTTTAACAGCGAATCTGATTTCAGTATTTCTTTCTCCGAAGGATATTCCCGACCGAGGTTAGCGGTGGTATAAATACCTTCGCGCACAGAATCAAATACCATAGATAAACCTGTTATGGATAATATGATAGCTATAGAAGTGGCATAGAAACCCAGCACATTATGCAGATCATAATTTACCCTGCGCCAGCGGCCATTCCACTTGATGTTGAAGCTGCGTTTGCGATCGCTTTTGCGTTTGGGCCACCATAATATCAACCCGGTGATCATGATCACCATAAATATGATAACTGATATGCCAACCACCAGACTCCCCACTTTGGCAGGGAGCAGCAGGTACAGGTGTATATATTCTACAATGATGAAAAAGTTTTTCATCGGATTTTCTGTATGCAGAATTTGCCCCGTATAGGGGTTCATGTACACATACAGCATACCGTCTTTAGGCAAATTCACCAGCACGCCAGCCGGCCTGTCGACACCATAGTAGTACATATAAGTCGCCGTAGCGCCTTTACGGCCTTTTAACGCTTCGGCTTTTAATACAGATGGTGACAGATAAGGCTTATGCTGTACCTCCACATGCCGGTACTTTTGCATGGCATCCTGTATCTCATCCTGAAAACAAAACAGGCAGCCGGTAATGCTCACAATAAACACCACCAGCCCGGATATAAACCCGAGCCAGCGATGACAAAACAGTATGATCTTTTTAAAGGTCATGTTGATGTTTTAAAATTTGTAAGTGAAGCTAAGCGCGTAACTCCTTAATCTTTGGGGGTTAACAGTTGTATATCCTATCCAATATTTTTCGTTTGTAAGGTTATCCATTTTAAAACCAACACGGTAACGGCTTACATCATAAAATACAGATGAGTTTAAAACAGTGTAAGCCGGCAGTATGAATACCCCTAATGTTTTACTATTAACCACTTTATTGTCGCTGGCGTAGTTACCACCAAAGCCAAAGCCCAAACCTTTCACCGCGCCTTTTGAAATACGGTAACTTGCCCAAAAGTTAGCCTGGTAAGGCGAACCCGCGGTTGATGGGCGCAAACCCTCTACAGTAGCATCAGCGGTTTTCTCTAATTTTGAATCATTGTAAGCAAAGCCTGCAACTATATTTAAACCTACAATAGGGTTGGCAATAATTTCGGCTTCAATACCACGGCTAAACTGGGTACCATCCTGTACTGATAAGTTTGGAACATCTGAAGGGCGAACAATATCTTTTACTTTAATATCATAGTAGCTTACCGTACTGCTTAACTTACCGTCAAACAGATCAATCTTAACACCACCTTCTATCTGATTAGCCTGCTCAGGTTTTAATGGCTTGTTATCAACTGTAGTACCAGTTTGGTTATTAAAACCATTTTGATAGTTGGCAAACAGGGAAACATGATCTTTCACCGGCTGATAGATCAACCCGAATTTTGAAGCAAACGCCGTTTGCTTAAACCCGCCGGAAGTAGTTTTGGTATCGGGGCTGTAGTTCCCTTTATTGTCAAAACGATCCACACGTAAAGCCGCGGACGCGATCAGTTGATCGGTAATATTGAATACATCAGATATATAAGCGCTGTAAGTATTTATTTTGTAGATAGAAGGATAAGTAAAATCGTACGTTCCTCCGGCATATAAAGCATCCATAGCAGCTTTATTGAAGCCTGAATAATCATGGTTACCCACGGTAGAAACCGCATCAAGCGTGCTGCCAAAGAAAAACTGGTTGGAGTTTTCCCTGTAAAAATCCAAACCACCAACAAAACGGTTCCTGAATTTACCTATTTTAAAATCGCCGTTAAAATTTTGTTGTATCTCGATCATATCATCCGTACTGTTACGGGTTGACTGATCATTACGGGAAATTGAATCGCCGGCCAATAAATAAAAGTAAGGGCCGAAACCATTTGAATAGCTATGACTGGCGCTAAAATTGGTACTTGATGTCCAGGCATCAGATATTTTATATTTTACCTGTCCAAAAAAGTTGGTTGTTCTTGATGTCTGGGTCAAATCATTTCCGGTATAGCTTTGTTTATAATCAAGATTGAGCTCATCGGCACGATCATGTCCTAAAGCTGCAATGGTTTGTCCGAAGGGAAAAAAGAAGATAGACTTACCAATATTTTTACTGTAGAATAATTCGGCATCAAATGAAATAGTTAACCTGTCGGTAGCTTTATATAATAAACTTGGCGCTATTGACCAGTTTCTGTTGAAACCAGTATTTTGAAAACTGCCATCATTATTAAATGCCGTATTTAAACGGAACAGCACTTTGTTTTTAGGATCTAAAGGGGTGTTTATATCAAGTGCAACACGATGAAAATCATAATTACCATCTGCAAAAGTAACTTCGCCGCCAAATGACTCATATGGCTTTTTGGTTACACGGTTAATTAAACCTCCGTATGAGGTTAAAGTACTTCCGAACAAAGTTGCCGAAGGCCCCTTGATCACTTCTATCCTATCCAGGTTTACAGCATCAATAGTCGAAGTAACATTACCTGCTATTCCATTCCTGAGCTGGCTTTGAACAATAAACCCGCGTGAGTTATAATACGCGCCGCCATCGCCGCCCCTACCGGTAGCTTCCCACATTTTTTGTATACCGGGAGCATTCCTTAAAGCATCATCCACAGAAAAAACCTGTTGCTCCTGTAAAAGTTGGTTAGTAATGGTTGAATAAACCTGAGCATTTTCAAGATTGCTTAGCGGCATTTTAGCCACATCCACACTTCTTTTAGCCTGAAACTTGTTTACTTTGTTTCCGCTCACGCTTACTTCCTGTAAGGTGTTGGTGGCGTTGCTTACGGTAAACTGGGGCAAGTTGATAGTTTGTCCGGCCTCCACATTAACTTCTGTTTCCTGACGTTTACTGCCTATTTGAGATACTATTAAAGTGTATTTCCCTTCGGGCGCCCTTAAGCTGAAATCGCCGTTTTCGTTGGTGATAGTTCCGTATTTGGTATCCTTTAGGGTTATAGAAACGTTTTCGGCAGGGCCATCGCTCTGAATTACTACATGGCCTTTTATAGTGCCTTTTATTTGCTGGGCTTGTACATTAACCGAGCTAAAAAAGAGAGCGATAGTTAAAATAGAAAGAGAAAATATTTTGTAAAAATTAAGTTGGGGTTGTTGCATTTTATTTAGACTAATTATAAACAATGGCCAAAAGTAAGACACAATGCCTTACAATCCAAATTATCGATAATAATTCTAAATAATAACCGTGGTTTTAGTGTATTTTTAACACTTAGTTAAATATCCATTACGTCTTTTTTCTTTTTACTCTTCATTCGCTTGGGTACAAATTCAAGTATCTCGTTTTTCAGGGCTTCTATCATACGGCGCTTTAAAAAGTTACGCTGTATCACAATGCTCACCTCACGGGCAGGTTCCGGCGATTTAAAGTAACGCACCTTATCTAACTGTTTATCGCTTAATTCGGCCAGGGCCAGTTCGGGCAAAATGGTGGCGCCGTTGTTTTGGTCAACCATACGTTTCAGGGTTTCTACACTGCCTGTATTATATTCAAAATGCAAAAAGCCCTTGGTTGATTTGCGGCGCTGGCAAATATTCAATACCTGCTCGCGCATGCAATGGCCCTCATTTAGCACCCAGATCTCTTCCATATCAATATCATCGGGATTAATGTTCTTCTTTTTGGAGAGTTTACTATTTTTGGATACATAGGCCACAAAGTTTTCATAAAAAACAGGAATCTCCGTCAATGAGCTCTCATGCAGCGGGGTCGACATGATACCGCAATCAATCATTCCCAGTTTCAATTGCTGAACAATCTCTTCGGTAGTTTGCTCCCAAACAATAAGCTTAACTTGCGGGTACTTTTCGATAAACCCATGTATGATCTTAGGCAATATATAAGGTGACACTGTAGGAATGATACCCACACGCAGCTCACCCGATAGTTCTTTTTGCCTGTCGGTAATAATTTCCTTTATCTTTTCACTTTCAGATAGCATAACGCGTGCCTGCGAAATGATCTCGATACCAATCTCAGTAGGTGTTACCGGCTGCTTGCTACGGTCAAATATTTTAACGCCAAGCGTATCTTCCAGCTTTTGCACCTGCATGCTTAAGGTTGGCTGTGTTACAAAGCACTTCTCGGCTGCCAGTACAAAACTCCGGTAGGTATCAACAGCTACAATATATTCAAGTTGTGTAATTGTCATATAGATAAATTCTATTCAAATATAACAATTATTGATTTTTTCTATTAAATTTTTATATTCATTTTTGAACCAGAGACAACCAAATTATTTATGGAAACCAATAAGAAAAAATTAACCACGGCCTCCGGCATCCCCTATGTGGAACATGAAAATTCTTTAACAGCCGGCCCCCGCGGACCGATACTGTTACAAGACTTCATCCTGCATGAAAAAATGGCTCATTTTAACCGTGAACGCATACCGGAGCGTGTTGTACACGCTAAAGGTTCGGGTGCTTATGGCAAGCTGACCATCACGCATGATATATCAAAATATACCCGTGCCAAAATATTTAATGCCATAGGTAAAGAGACTAAGCTTTTTATTCGTTTTTCAACCGTAGGCGGCGAAAAGGGATCGGCTGATACCGAGCGCGACCCGCGTGGTTTTGCCATCAAATTTTATACTGAGGATGGTAACTGGGACCTGGTAGGTAACAACACACCGGTATTTTTTATTAAAGATCCTAAAAAATTCAGCGATTTTATCCATACCCAAAAACGCGATCCTTATACCAACTGCAAAAGCGCTACCATGATGTGGGATTTCTGGTCGTTAAACCCTGAAAGCCTGCACCAGGTAATGATCGTGATGAGCGACAGGGGCACACCTTATGGTTACCGCCATATGGATGGCTTCGGCAGTCATACCTTCTCATTCATCAATGCGCAAAACGAAAGGTTCTGGGTAAAATTCCATTTTAAAACTCAGCAGGGCATTAAAAACTTCACCGATGCGGAAGCCGGTGATATGCGCGGCAAAGCACCTGATTTTGCACAACACGACTTGTTAACAGCTATTGACAATGGTGATTTCCCGAAATGGGACCTGAAAATACAGGTAATGCCAGAGGCCGATGCCCAAACATACCACATTAACCCCTTTGACCTGACCAAGGTTTGGCCGCATGCCGATTACCCGCTGATTGACGTAGGTGTGATGGAGCTTAATGAAAATCCTGATAACTACTTCGCGCACGTTGAGCAGGCTGCCTTTGCACCGGCACACGTGGTTGATGGTATTGGTTACTCGCCAGATAAAATGCTGCAGGGCCGCATACTTTCATACCCGGATGCGCAACGTTACCGTTTAAGCGGCAACTATGAGCAAATTCCGGTAAACAAATGCCCTTACCTGGTAAGCAATTATGAAAGAGATGGTGTGATGCGCGTTGACGGCAACCACGGTTCGGGACCTAATTATTTCCCTAACAGCTTTGATAATATTGAACCAGATCAAAGCTACAAAGAACCAGCCTGGGATTTTGGCCACGGTGTTGCCGATTGGTATGACCGTAATGCCGAAGGCGAAAACGATCATTACAGCCAGCCGGGTGCCTTATACCGCCTGATGGGTGAGCAGCAAAAACAGGAACTGATCAATAACATTGTAGGTGCTATGAGCGGTATTGACGGACCTAAAAAAGACCTGATCGTTAACCGTCAGTTGTGCCACTGGTTCCGTGCAGATATCAACCTGGGCATGGCCATTGCCAAAGGCCTTCAGCTTGACCTGAACGAAACCATGAAGCAAATGCCGACTTCGGTTTGATAGTGAGTGGTGAGTAGGGAATAGTTAATTCCTTACAACTCGTATAAAAAAGGTCCGGACTATACAGCCCGGACCTTTTTTATACTCTTAAATCTTGTCATTGCGAGCGTAGCGTGGCAATCGCGAACAATACTTAGCGGATTTGTACAGTTCGCGATTGCTTCGTTCCTCGCAATGACAAATCTGTTTAGCTTAATCCCTCTCACTACTCCACCGTAACAGACTTAGCCAGGTTTCGGGGCTGATCAACGTTACAGCCACGCATTACGGCTATATGGTACGCCAGTAACTGTAATGGTATGGTGGCTACCAGCGGAACAAAGGCCTCGTTGGTTTGAGGTATCTCTATCACATAATCAGCCATATTCCTTACTTCGGTATCACCTTCAGTAACTATGGCTATTACATGCCCTTTGCGAGCTTTTACTTCCTGTATGTTACTGATCACTTTTTCGTATGATGAATGCTGCGTAGCGATGAACACCACCGGCATTTCGTCATCAATTAAAGCGATAGGGCCGTGTTTCATCTCGGCAGCCGGATAACCCTCGGCGTGGATGTAAGATATTTCCTTGAGCTTTAAAGCACCCTCTAAAGCCACCGGGAACGAGCTTCCCCTTCCCAGGAACAAGCAGTTGGTTGAATCTTTAAACTTTGCGGCAACTTCCTTTATCCTGTCATTTGATTTCAGTGCCTGCTCTACCAAATGCGGCACTTCATTTAATTCGGTTAAATACTCTACCAGCTTGCTTTGGGTAATGGTACCTCGCTGCTGCGCTATATAAAAGGCAATAAGTGTAAGCACACTCACCTGGGCGGTAAAAGCTTTGGTTGATGCCACCCCTATTTCGGGACCGGCGTGGGTGTATACCCCAGCATGAGTAATACGCGGTATAGATGCACCGACAACATTACAAACACCAAAAATGGTAGCCCCTTTTTCTTTGGCCAGTTCAATGGCCGCCATGGTATCGGCTGTTTCGCCTGATTGTGAAATGGCTATCACCAGGTCTTTCTCGGTAATAATGGGATTACGGTACCTAAACTCAGAGGCATACTCCACCTCAACCGGTACACGGGCATATTCTTCAATTAAATACTCGCCTACCAGACCTGCATGCCATGATGTACCACAAGCGATGATAATAATACGGTCAACATTTTTTAACTTCTCGGTATACTCCTTGATCCCGCCTAACTGCACCTTACCCTGCTGCGGATAAATACGGCCACGCAAACAATCGCGGATAGAGCGCGGCTGCTCATATATCTCCTTGATCATGAAATGATCATAGCCACCTTTTTCCAGCATTTCAAGCTTCAGGTCAAGCTCATGTATATACGGGGTTTGAACAGAGTTGTCGATATTCTTGATCAACAGATTATCCCGATGGATGTAAGCTATTTCATTATCATTTAAATAGATCACATTTTTGGTGTACTCCACAATAGGCGTAGCGTCAGATGCTATAAAATACTCACCCTTACCTACACCAATAACCATTGGGCTGCCTTTACGTGCTGCTATTAACTGATCAGGCTCATCGGCGCTCATGATCACGATGGCGTAAGCGCCAATAACTTTGTTTAACGCCACACGTACAGCATCGCGCAGGTCAAGGCCTCCCTGTTGCTGTATATCTTCTATCAGGTGAATTAAAACTTCGGTATCAGTATCGCTTTTAAAAACGTGGCCTTTGGCCAGCAGGGTTTCTTTAATGATGCCGTAGTTTTCAATTATACCATTATGAATAATAGTCAGTTTTCTATCGCCGGATGAGTGCGGGTGCGAATTCCGGTCACTTGGTTCACCGTGGGTTGCCCAGCGGGTGTGCCCCATTCCTATTGTCCCTTTCAGGTCAACATTCTTTACAAATTGTTCCAGGTCATCAACCTTCCCGGCCTTTTTATACACTTTAAGTTCCTGATCCAGTAAAGCGATACCGGCACTGTCATACCCCCGGTATTCTAACCGGTGGAGCCCTTTAATAACTATCGGATAAGCGTCTCTATAACCTATGTAACCTACAATTCCACACATAATTTAATCTGATAAAATGCAAATTGAATAAAAATAATCAGCTATATAACACACGAGCGCGCTAATTATTTTGATTTTTTTAACTTAAGGGTAGAGTTTACAGGCACTTAAAAATAAATTTTAAAAAGTGCAATTGGCTTAAATAAAAAATCCCCTTATCGGGGATTTCTTTTTATTTAAAATGTAATTCTTTTACTTGCGTATGCGGGTGTAAATGATGTTCAGCTTAATTTTATAAGGCGAATTTTTATCGCTGCCAACAGCTATGGTACGAGCTGCAGTTTGCGCGCTTGGCCCTATATTAGTTGTTGCTACACCTCCGGATGCAGTAGAGGTAATTTCTGTAGTATCAATAGGAGCCACATAAGTTCCGTAGTCTATCGTTTTTTTACGTATCAAATCCTGAATATATGAGGTAACCAGGAAACGGTACTGCTTATGTGTTTTATCATACCCTCCGCCAAATTGTGCAATTTGGTTACGTATATCAGCAGTAGAGGCATCTTGTATATACGTACGCTGGTGAGCAATATCTAACTTATACATAGTTAACTTAGGCAACGGCGCATAAGGTATACCGGAGTTGGGTACCGGTGTAATTACCAGTTCGGCCCGGTTAAGTACGATAGAATCAGGATTAAACTGACTTAGGCCAGGAAAGCTAACTTTTGCCCTCAGGCCTGCAAGGCCCTGCAGGTAAAACGTACTTTGTGATCCAGTTGTAGCGTTTAAAGCCGCTTGAATAGTTGCACTATACTTATGTGTTATTTCGGCACTATGCGTTGAAAAAGGCAAAATGGTTGAAGCCGTATCAATTGTTGATCCGTTTACCGTTTTGTAAAAAACATCTAAATGCGATGAATCAAGTGCCAGTTGTATAATGCCACCTACATTGGAGGCCTGCCCTTTATCTAATTTAATATATAAACCCTTTACAGCGGTCTGGAAAAGGCCGGGAGAGTTTAGCTGTGAGCCGTTCGCATTAAACAGGTTATCATAAATAAACTGCTTGCTGAATGGTATACGCACCTGAGGCCCTACTTTTTGTATAGTATCAACCTTAGCATCGCGAATGCTGGCTATAGTTACGCTATCATGTGTACGTGCTATAAAGGTTTTTGAACCCAATACATTACCGGAATTGTATTGCCAATGCTTGTTATTATAATAGGTTTGAGCGTTGGCTACTTCACTTAGCTGGTATACGCTGGCAGTAAAGCGTGTAGCAACAGAATCACCGTAAAAACCATTGGCATAGCGCAGTACCAACACTGCCGAGTCGATAGTTAGTGTACCGGCAGGCACTGTATACGCCGCACCGTTAGGGAGTGTAAGCCCTAAAGCTACGTTGGCTACGGTAGTTCCAAAATCAGGATCAACGAAATTGCCAAGCGGTGTTTTGGGTAGCACAGAAGTTACTACCGAATCTTCCGCAACGGTGTTAACAACCACGTTTGAATCAACAATAAGGCTACCATTGATCTGATTTTCAGGGGTTATGCCTAAACCTATCCCATCCTGGCGTTTACAACTATTAAAAATAAAAAGACTTATTAACAGCGTCAATAAGTCTAATCTTAAAAATTTCATATATAATATTAAAGATTAAGCAACATCCACCAATTCGTCGTTGGTAATTTCGTCGTAAAAATTGTAATAATTTTCGAAATCTGCGGTAGAATCAAATTCTAAAACCGATTTATTGCTGTTTTTAACATTATTTAACACATCTGCATCTATATTTTCGCTGCCCAAAACAATACCATCGGTGTATTGGATAGCACCCGCGTAAAGTGCAGAATTGGTACCTTCCCTGTAAGCCTCCACATGCTGTTCTGTCATGTTGCTCATGATGGCTTTATTCACAAAATCGCTGTTCATTTTCTCTTTAAAATCATTTTCGTAGATAGAGTAAATGATTTTTGAATTCTTGAAGGTAGGGTCGTCTTTATAAGTAGTTTTTAAATAAGCAGGAACCAACGCGCTTAACCAGCCATGACAGTGAATAATGTCTGGAGCCCAGCCTAATTTTTTAACGGTTTCCAATGCGCCTTTGCAAAAGAAGATCATACGCTCATCGTTATCGGCGTAAAACTTACCATCTTTATCACCAAACACATGTTTACGCTGAAAATATTCTTCATTATCTAAAAAATACACCTGCATACGCGCCGCCGGGATAGATGCTACTTTAATGATCAGCGGGTTATCATTATCATTGATAATAATATTCATACCCGACAAACGGATCACTTCATGAAGCCTGTTTCTGCGCTCATTAATATTACCAAAACGCGGCATAAGGATACGGATCTCGTAACCTTTCTCCTGCATGGCCTGCGGAAGTTGGCGTGTTATTTCGGCAATTTTAGTGAGTTCGAGAAAGGGAGACATTTCATGAGTTATAAACAGAAGCTTAGATTTACCCATCACTTAATCAGTATTAAATATGTAAAGAAGTCAAAAAATTTGAGTCTGCAAATATAAGCATTATTATATGAACTGTCAACGAATTGCGCAAGTAACTTTTGGTATTTTTTAAGCAAATGCACACCTTTACCAAATTTTTTTGCTGTAATTGCAATAAAAATTTTACACGGCCGCAGGTCATAAAAAATCGAACTAAAGGCTTTTATTCGCTTTATAACCATATAGGGCAAATCTTTTAATGAAAATATTTACTACCAAAAAAGAAACTGAAACCTACTTTGCCAACAAAGGCGAAAAGGTAACCGGATTTGTTGCTACTATGGGTGCTCTGCACCAGGGACATATATCATTAATTAAGCAGGCGCAGCAAAGTACCAACGAAGTGGTGTGCAGCATTTTTGTGAACCCTACGCAGTTTAACGACCCCAAAGACCTTGAAAAATACCCACGCCCAATAGCGGCCGATATTAACATGCTGGAGCAAACTGGCTGCGATGTTTTGTTTAATCCGCCGGTTAATGAAATGTATGCTGATAATGAGAAATGGCATTTAAACCTGGGCGATCTGGAGCATTTACTGGAAGGCGAATTCAGGCCGGGGCATTACCAGGGCGTTACGCAGGTGGTCTATAAACTATTCAGCATCATAAAGCCTGATTTTGCTTTTTTTGGCCAAAAAGACTATCAGCAAATTTTAGTGATCAATAAAATGGTTGAATTATTGAACATGCCGGTTAAACTGGTGATGTGCCCTATACTGCGCGAAGATGATGGCCTGGCCATGAGCTCGCGCAATATCCATTTAACCCCGTTTGATCGTGAAAACGCGCTTATTCTTTCCAAAACATTAAGCTGGGCAAAAAATAATTTTGACAGCAATAATATCTCCGCCATAAAACAGCAGGCCGGGCAAATGATCAGCAGTCAGCCTGGGGTTGAACTGGAATACTTTGAAATTGTGGATGGCCAAACCCTGCACCCAGTAACCTCCGAAAGCAAAACCGTGGTTGCCCTGGTTGCTGCCCGAGTTGGTAAAACAAGACTGATAGATAATGTGTTAATTGATTGATGATTCATAGTTAATGGTTCATAGATCATGGCTCATAGTAAAAAGTCCATAGGTCAATTAACTGAACTACAGGCTCAAATCATTTTACAATCTATGGACTATCAACTATGGGCTATCGACTAAATTTATTTATAACTTTGCGCCATGATTATTGAAGTATTAAAGTCCAAAATTCACCGGGTTAAGGTAACACAGGCCGAGCTGAACTATGTGGGCAGTATTACAATTGACGAAGACCTGATCGAGGCGGCTAATATTATCCCCAATGAAAAGGTTCAGATTGTAAATAATAACAATGGCGCCCGTTTTGAAACTTATGTAATAAAGGGCGAGCGCGGCAGCGGCACCGTATGCCTTAATGGTGCAGCAGCACGGTTAGCTCAGGTAGGTGATACCGTGATCATCATGTCATACGCGTACATGGAACCGGCCGAAGCCCGCACCTATGAACCACTATTAATTTTCCCAGACCCGGACAATAAATTGATCAAGTAATAAAGTAAATTAGCGGCACTTAAGCCGCTAATTTATTTTAATGAAACCTTAGCGCGGGTCTGCACCTATCCCTAACGATACCTTCAGGTTCACATCCGTATCGCTGGCCTTACGCAGCAGATAAACCATTCTGATGCGTACGCTATGCTCGCGTACCAGTTCATCTAAAAAGTGCGAATTATCAATATCCAGTACAATACTGTTGCCAGCAGCGGTGGTAATATCCTTGCGTACGGCTACAAGCACTTCGTCGCTGCCATCAGTTTTACCCATATATACCCGTAAAGAAACAATATTGCCAATATTATAGTTGGATGGATCTTTTGATTGAAGCCTGGCTGATATGATGCGTACTTCCCTGATCTTGCCCGCATTATTCCCATCTTTGGTAAAATCCTGATCAAAACTATTGGCCGTGCTAATGGCCGTATTCGGTTCGCCTACTTTGGCCGAAGCTGGGATACTTAGATTAGCAGTATACGGAAAAGTCGATTTCACTATGGTTTGCATCATGGCACAGCTCCCTAAAAATAAAGCGGAAGCCAATAAAATGAATGTAGGTTTCTTTATCATGCTAAATTCAGGTATTTATCCTTTGCACTACATATAAAGCTCAATTGTCTTTGCAGTGTAAATTACGTAATAAAGCTCAGTAATATATTTCATAAAACCGATTGTTAATAAAAGACTTTAAAATACAATTGCGGCTTACTTGAACTGGTTAGTTTTATATCACTTAAAAATACATATTTTTTATAATCTTAATATTATTTTAAACCCTATAAAACATTAAAATATCGGCAAATAAAGCGTTTGAAAAATTTTATAAAAAAATAGGCGAAAAATTTTAACAAAACTCTATCTTTGCACCCCGACACTGAGGTCGGGATTTCTCGCCTTCAGTGCATAGGAAA
>NZ_JBCECK010000074.1:22875-25543 GCF_039207105.1 Mucilaginibacter sp. | reverse complement strand
GGTTATACTGGATGGATCAAGAAAACTGGTTGCTACCTGGTACAGGAGTGGTGTAAAGTAATTATAGTTGTTTTTATCAACCAAGGTAACATGATAATATTTGTTTCTGAATAATTGTTTGGCAAAACTCAGCCCGGCAAAGCCGCCGCCTACAATAACAATTTTTTTCCTGCTATCTCTATTTTGTGTCGTTTCCATATTTTTAATTTTTATTGGTAATAAACCTGGTTAACTCCAGTTTGAAGGCGGTTCAATCGAGATTGCGGATCCAAACTATATGTTCAAGTACCACCAGGGGTTTCCCGGTACAGTTATAATTCTCAAATTATTTTTTTTAAGTGAAGGCTTAGAAAGGCCGATACGTATTTCTGTTTCTTATTTTAAGCTGGGGTTTCAAGATACTGTCATCGCGGAAAACCCTGACTGCCTTTTATGCACTGTTTGTAAAGCAGTGCCAAATAAACTCCGATAATCATGAGGCGTAGTTTGCATATTACGTACGAATATATTTCGCATGGTATCCGTACTGCCAAAACCACACTCTTGGGCTATTTGATCCAGTGAAAAATTGGTTTCCTCCAACAATCTTTTAGAGCATTCAATTCTTAACTGCTGAATATATTTAGCTGGTGTCATTCCCGTTTCGGCCACAAACACCCTTGCAAAATTTCGCGGGCTCATCAATGCTTTTTCTGCCAGGTTCTGAACATCCAGGTTTTTCTTTAAATTATCTGTGATCCACTGCTGCAGATCCCTGATCTGTTTTTTACTTGCAAACTGCTGGGACAATATGTTACTGTATTGCGACTGGTTACCCGGACGACGCAGATACAGTACTAACATCTGAGCAATTTTTAGCGAGATCTTACGACCATGATCTTCCTCTACCAGTGCCAGGGCAAGGTCAATACCAGCGGTTGCACCTGCAGAGGTATAAATATTATCATCTTTTATAAAAATGGGATCAGGATCAACCCGAATGTGCTCATATAACGAACTCAGTTCCTTACAAAACATCCAGTGGGTTGTAGCCCTCCTGTTTTTCAAAAACCCACATTGAGCAAGTAAAAACGCACCGAGGCAAATTGATCCGATTCGTCTTATTTTGGGCGCATTGAGTTTCATCCAACTAACCAGTTCCGGAAGTTCTATATGTGCGGTTGAGCTTCCGCCAATTAGTAAGGTGTCAATTTTTTCGGTGATATTGAATATGCTGGTTTTGCAAAATATGACCAGGCCGCTATTGGTAGTCACGTTTAAATCATAAGTGGCGGATGCCACTACAACTTCATATCCGTGATGCAAATAATCATTACCCTGCTGATTAATCATTTGTTTTGCAAAAGAAAAAACATCAGTAGTGCCTGTAATATCAAGTGATAATGCATCCGGCATAGCAACAATCACAATTAATCGCTTTTCCATGAAACAAGATTATTTTTTTAAGAGGCGGTTATAACAAATCTGTTATTTACCACATCATGGTATTGAGAACGGTAATAAATAACCTGAGAAATTTTTCCGGGTAAGGGTAATACAGAAAATGTATATTAATTGAGCAAGTTAACGGGAGACGCTTAATTAAGACCTTAGCATAATGAAGAATAGAATTACCAGTAATGTATTTTTAGAGGTGTTAATCCTTAAATACATTTGTCTGAAACCAATTGATCGTATCAGCAATCAATTTTGGCGATGTTTGGCTATAAACCTTATCATGTAACCATTCCAGGTTTTTTTCCCGAAGCGTATCTTTTATTTTATTTTCCGTTTCTTTCATCACCAGGTGAATTGTACAATACTCGCCTTTTTTCCAGGGCAGGTTGGCCTGATCCAGAATTACGCATTGATCTCTTATCCCCTTGCATTCAAAAAAAGAGAGCTCGCCCTCTACGGCAAGTACAACATCCAAAAACGTGATTTCCGAAGGCAACTTACCCAATGAGTAGCCGCCTTTAACACCGATGTTTGACCTTACTATCTTACCTTTCTTTAGTTTGGTAAATACTTTGGCCAGATAGCTCTCCGATATGTTCTGGAACTTTGCCAGATCACGAATAGTAACCGTGCTCCCCTTTGGAACTCCCACCAAATACACTAATGAGTGTAAAGCATATTCAACGTTTTTTCCTAATGTCGGCATCCCGGTATCTTAATTCGTTTCTTGCTGATTAAAGCATTGCTATCAACGGTTGTTCACAACTTCGCTAATCTTTCAAAAATATACATTTACTAATTTAAACCTATACTTATTCCCAGTTATAGTTCTTAAACCTCTCCCTTATATTTACTCCGGTTAATTAAAACTATTTCCTTTGGGTATTGGCCATCTTTATCAAGATGCCCATCCTTATTTCGAAAGCTAACCCTGCTTCCGATAATTCGCGGTTTCTTTTGCATAATTTTCTTTTTAATTACGACAACACATATCGCAAATATCCGTAATTATAAATTTTTAATGTCACCCGTGTCTAATAATTTAAATTTCCCTCTAAAACCTGCATAAACAGCACATAATGGACATTTCAGAAATACCGCACGGGTTTCTGTGGTATATACAGGTTGATATTGATGACTACATTTATGGCAGTAATTAGCGGAACAATGTCTGTTACCACCGTTTATTTAAGAAGTAATTTTGTGGAGTAAAATTCTGTTGTTGCAATTT
>NZ_JBCECK010000074.1:0-22865 GCF_039207105.1 Mucilaginibacter sp. | reverse complement strand
TTGCCGAGCTCCGTTTTTCTTGCATTAAAATCTGCAGGAGTTTTTCAAGAATAGATCATTATGCTTCCATATCAATCACTCATCGTCATTGAACCAAATATCAATGTACCTATATATCGCCAAATTGCAGGCAAGCTGGTGGCACTTATACAATCGGGTAAGATCATTCCCGGGGCCTATTTACCCGGAACCCGTGAAATGGCTGCCATCACTAAAGTGCACCGCAACACTGTGATTAACGCATACAACGAATTGGTTTTTCAGGGCTGGGCAGAGGCCATTCCCAAAAAAGGATACCAGATCATTTCTGAGCTTCCTGTTTTAAAACCACGAAGTTATCATCCGGAGGTAAACTTCAGCAATGCGCCCGGAGCTGATGACATCTACTTTGATCGCAGCCTGGAGCACTATTATCCCGGAGCACTTAGTACCGTACCCAAAATTATCATTAACGATGGCTTTCCGGATATTGACACGGTGCCATTTGAGGAGATCATGAGAGAGTACCGCAACATCATGCGTGCCGGTACATTAAAACACATGATGTCTGAGCATTATGACGGGGGTACTCCCAATTTAAAAAATTCGGCTTGCCATTTTTTAAACCAAACACGAGGCCTGCATATCAGTCCGGAAAACATCATGATAACCAAGGGAGCACAAATGGCCATTTATTTAGCAAGCGCCATTTTACTTAAACCAGGCGATCATGTAGTAACCTGCGACCCAAATTACTTTATGGCCGATGAAATTTTCAGGCGCAAGGGAGCTATTATTCACCGGGTGCCGGAAGAGCATGAGGGTATGGATATTCAACAACTGGAAGATATTCTTAAACGGGTGCCTGTTAAACTGCTATACATTATTCCGCATCATCATCATCCAACAACCGTAACCATGTCTGCCAACCGCAGAATGCAATTGCTGAATTTAGTGGAGAAATATCAGTTATGGATAATTGAGGACGACTATGATTATGATTTTCATTATCAAAACAGCCCTATTTTGCCTTTAGCCAGTGCTGACCACAGCGGCCGCATTATTTATGTAGGATCATTTACCAAATTGCTGGGCCCCTCTTTCAGGATGGGATATTTAATTGGCGGTAAGGCATTAATTAAGCAAGCAAACAGCTATATGAGGCTAATTGATCTCCGTGGCGACTCGATCATGGAATGCGCACTGGCTTCATTGATTGATAACGGAGAGTTAAGCCGCCATATTAACCGGGCCAAAAAACTTTATAGTAAGCGTTGTGATGATGCCGCTACATTGATCAGTAACAAGTTAACCCATGCATTAGCATTTCATAAGCCCCAGGGTGGTATGGCGCTGTGGCTAAAATTCAAACCAGAATTCCCCCTTAACCAGGTAATGGATAAAGCTGTTCAACAGGGCTTATACCTTGCAGGCAGCGCGTACTTCCAGGCAGAATATAAAGAGGTTAACGGGATTCGTTTCGGATTTGCATCACTAACAGAAGCTGAATTAACTCAGGCAGTGGATATTCTTGAAAAAATAGTACGCCGTTAAAACCACGTAATTAATTTATTGCACACCCGACTAATAAAATATCGCAATTACACGCTTATCATATCCAGGTTGCATTAAAAACTCACGTTAAGCCTTATACCTGTTTGGGCCAGGTTTACTTTATAAGTAGAAAATGCCTTGTTGGGTAACTTAATAAAAGGTTCAATAAATAATTTTTGCCCGTGGAGTATCGGGTATTCATATCCCACCGAAAAATTATAAATAGATATAAACTTATTTTTTTCAAGCTGACTGGGCGGCACAAGCTCAACGGTAGCATTAGTTACCGTTGAAGTTTCGGAAAATGCGGTGCCACCCGGGTCTACATAATTGACTATATTATTATGTGCCTGTATAAAAAACAGGGTTTGCTGCTGCGATTTAATAGAATATAGTGATGTTCCAAATTTGGTATAAAAACGCCGGGTTAATTTATATTTAAGCTCCAGCGGAACCTCCAATCCACCAAGATTAACCTTTACATTGGTAAGCACTTTCTGCTGATCGGGCAGATCATTGCCATGAGCCACATCTTTAAGCGCGCCTAACTGGTTAAAATAAAATCCGGAACTAAAAGCAAACTTTGATGATAGCTGATAGGTAAAATAAGCGCCGGCACCAAACTGGTGGGCCTGCCCATAACTAACTCCATTACCAAACGATAAACCCAATTGCCACCTTTTGTGCCCTGCCAGGCTTTGAAAGCCTGAAGAATGCCTCGAAGATGCATGATGTATCTGGTTTGGAATTGGCAGTGTAGCCAAAAAACGTATATCGGGGCTGGTATTAACTGTATCATCTATCACAGGGGCTATACTCCTGAGATTTTCTGTCAATAAAGTATCCGCAAACGTTTTATTTCCGCGCGCTGTAAAATTCGTGACAGCATGGTAATTGTTTTGTTTCCGATGTTTATTTACACCATTATTTTCCTGGTGCGATGGAAGTACCTTTGCTAAAGGCATGTTTTTGAATGGAATATGTTTAACAAGTACATTTTCCTGCTTTTTTTGCAGCGGCTTGTGCATAACTATTGCCAAAAGCATCGTTCCCATAACCAACATAGCTGCTGCTGCAAAACGCCAGTATGGTGAGTACAAAAAACGTGTACGTTTCTTTTTCTTACAAAAACCTTCCCATGCCCCCTCCCTGTAGTCGAGCTCAAAACCATTAAGCTCATTTTTGATGATATCAATCAATTCATTTTCCATAACTTACTGTTATTGATTGTTTATGATAAAAAGCCCGGAGATTTTTTTTGGCTCTGGCAAGTACAACACGACTATGGCCCTGGGAAATATTTAACTCCTCACTTATTTCTTCATGATTAAACCCTTCCAATTCATACATATTAAAAATGATACGCTGTAATGCCGGTAGCTGGTCAAGCAGCTTTAATATATCTGATACATGAAGGCTGCTTAATACCGTTATATGATCTGATATAAGTATGGTATCATTAGGGTAATCAGCATAAATATGCTTCTTATTAGTCCGCAGATGATCAATACTTGTTCTTGATACAATTCTGCCCGCCCAACTGTAAAAAAGCTTCTGTTGTTGTTCAACATCATCGGGCAGAATAAAATTCTTCAGATTTTTAAAAATCTTAACAAAACTATCATTAACCACCTCCTCCGCTAAATACTCGTCGGTAACGTAACGAACGGCTATACCCATTAATAAACCATAGTAAGATTTATATAATAGCTCATGTGCTTTTGAGTTATCGGCGACACATTTGAGAATTAGCTCTTTGAATTTTAATATTGGCTTGAACACAGAGTTTGATATGAGTAGCGAAAAATTACCGGGAGTTGTTAAAAGCCTGTACAACCTTCATCAGGATAAACTATTTATTGCTGATGAGTCCGAGCTTCAATTTACCGGCAGCTGTATCATCAGATTTAAAACCCTTTACATAAATTGTATACAGCTTACCCTTTTCAAGCTTAACATCATTAATACTGGCAATCGCAGCGGCCTGGGCACTCTCCCGGATCTGGAAATTGTAGTGGTCGCCTGCATCAATTGTTTTAAAAAGTGTGGCTTCCCTAAATGGCAATTGCACAAATAAAGGGGTGTCCATTCCTGATACATATAAGTTAACGGGTTGGGTGTCTGCTCCTACATTGATGAGTCTGACTTTGGCTTTATCATCCGCAGGGGTTAAATCCTCCTGCGTAATAACAAAAAGAGGCGCATAGGGCAATTCTTTAAGAGAGCCTATAAAAACCGTGTAATAATGATCTTTTCTCAGATTAACCGGAGAACTGATCAGCACCCGGAAAGCATTATCTGCCGCAGTAAGTGAAAAACCCTGAGCGCCGGCAGTTACACTGGTATACGGTAGTATGGTGTCATACCGGAGGGCTTGTTGGTTATATTTCTGTCCGTTGATCCTGAAATCGAGTTGCCACCCGCCAACAGAAGCATCTACGATGGCCAGATTTGATGTATCCGGCGCGGGCGTATCATTCTTTTTTTTACATGCTATGAATGATATGGCAATAATAATGGGCAATAGCACAGCTACTATTTTATCACTGATATTTTTTTGAATTGCGGTCATGATATAGGAAGTTTTAAAATTTCCCGTAATACGGGGCTCGCTGACATGGCGCAACGCGTCAAAAAATATTTTTCGAATTTCGTGGTGACCACTGCCTGAGTTCGGCGGTGGGTGCAAGCCTGTTATTTGTCTTTAGCACAAAAAGGATATTATTAAACCAGCATCATTACAGGACATAACAAGCAAAGCAGTTGAAATGGAGAAATGCACGGAACAACCGGCTTCTTTGCACCTCACCCACCAATTTGTACGGAAAAACTTCATTAATCAAGGCTTTTAGAAACGCCTAAATTAACCCGACAATACATGCTATTAACCTACCAGTTTCGGTTGGCGATGTAGTCCAGCAATACCCGTGTGCGTATGTTATGCAATCAATTAAAGGCTGGTTAACTTTTTCATGGCAATAAGCTGGACTATTTGCTTAATAAGATCTGGAACTTAAATGTATTCGGTTGTGCTTTTAATTTTGATGCTCAATAAACTCAAAAGAGTTCACTAAATCCTAACCAACCAAAATTTTAATGTTTATCAGCATGAAAAACAAGCTTTTTATTTTCTGTACCTTATTATCCACGTTTGGAGTAAGCGCTTATGGTCAAACCCCCAATGCCACCCTAACTAAACCGGTTGAAACCAAACACACCGTGATTCTTGATGAGGTACTTCATGAAAAAGGATTTGATAACAAATCGGTTCAAATGATGATAGTTGATTTTCCTCCTATGAGTACATCGGCGGCTCATAAGCACCCTTGCCCCACATTTGGATATGTGCTCTCTGGCGAGATTGTTTCTGTTGTTGAAGGCCAAACCTACAGATATAAAGCAGGCGATTATTTTTCTGAAGTACCTAACAGAATACATAATAATGCTAGAAACGAAAGCCGCACAGTTCCGGCCAAACTGCTCGTGTTCTTTATAAAAGATACGAAGGGAGCAACTATGATTCCGGCTAATAAGTAACTCTTTGTTTCCATTTCCGGAGCCATATTGTAACCCTATTCAAGATTCTAATATCCCTTACCCCTACCTGATCAATACATTCTTACAAATAATTATTTAAAATATACCTGCTTATATGAATTCAGAATTTATAGCCGTATCCGCAAGCGGACTGGCATGGACAATTACCTATGTGGCTTTAGTTTATCGGGGATTGAAAGACAAATCATACGGCATGCCACTGATTCCGTTAGCTTTAAATTTTGCCTGGGAGTTTGTGTTTTCCATAATTTATCCACCCTTATCAGACGGAATTTCCGGAACAATTGTAAATGGCATTTGGATGACCTGCGATCTGGGAATTATTATAACCTACTTTTTATATAGCTACCCTTATTTTTTCCGGCAATATGGCATCTCCAAAAAAAACTGGCTCATTTGTTCCGCGCTTGCATTTATCATCGCGTTTGGAATAATGCTTACAGGCGGGCCCTTCTTTGGGCAGTTTAAACTGTACTTTAACGGCGATGTATATCAGGGAGCCATCTTCATAGCATATATTCAAAACCTGATCATCTCGGTTTGCTTCATCTTAATGATCTGGGAGCGAAAAACCGCCGAAGGGCAATCCTTAACGATCGCCATTTTCAAATGCCTGGGTACCGGCCTTACCGTAGGTATATATTATTTGTTTATTGTACATCAGGGCAAAGCCATGTTGATGAACATTATTGTTGGTGCAACATTTATGTTTGATCTTGTTTACATCAGGCTCATTTACCGGCAGTTGCTTGCTGAGCAAAAATCCCCTTGGAAACGTTTTTGATAGTTTTAATACCCCTCTCTCCATCAACAATTAAAAAAGCGCAAACTCATTCCAAATTGAATGAGTTTGCGCTTATGCAGATAAATTTAGTTAATCTGAATCCTGTTACACTGGTAAGCCACCAATGAATATCACCCTGCTGGCCGGGGTTGATCGTAGTATAACCACAGTACCGGTATCTTTACCACCAATGGAAATAACCTCCTCATCGGCAATATCGATATTCCTTTCCCCTGTAGATAATGTCACCTTGCCCGACATAACGTAGAAAGTACCGTGGGTATTAGGTGGCAGCTCATGGGTAAATGATGAACCGGCTTTCATGGTAATATCCAATATGGTTACAGGCTCTGGCGTTTGTACATGGTTTAACAATGTTCCGCTATTGCCGGCAACTACCTTTACTTTGATGCCATTGTCATTTAATACCGGCATCTCCTTAACGGGTATATAAACACTTTGAGGCGGCTTGGCAGCATTTTGCTGCGGAATTTTAAGAAATATTTGCAAGCCATGCACCTGGCCATCCTGTTTAACCGGAACTTCATGATGGGTAACACCACTGCCGGCCCAGGTCCAAAGCAGGCTTCCTGGCTCTATATCGAGATTTGTACCCATAGAATCCTGATTATTATAGGTAACAGAATCTTCAAACACATAACTCAGGGCAGACATACCCGTATGCTGGTGCGGACCAAATACATCGCCGGTTAGGCGAAAATGATCAAACCCTATCAACGGATTCATAAGCCCGCCAAATTCCTGAGGCCTTGCCAGCATTGCAGAAAAATTACCCCTGTTAACCTTTGGAAGTTTTACTACAGGTGAAAATTTGATATCAGTCATTTTGATTATTGTTATTGTTTACCAATTTGTTAATTAACCTGTCGGCACTGGCTACACCGCCACCACATATGGTCAGCGTGAGTAGTAAGCCAATGGCCAGCAAATGAAATTCATAGCCCTCTCCTTTTTGTGAGCCAAACCAGTTCATAAAAAAGCCGAATGAGTAATGAACCGTACTGATCATGCCTAAAAACAGCACCAGCAGGGCTATAGCAAACGGACGGGTAAGTACCCCGAAAAGGATAAATAAGCTGCCAAAAAATTCCAGAAAGATCACCATAAAGGCGATAAATGATGATAAACCCTGACTGGTAAAATATTGCATGGAGGCACTATAACCATAGCCGCCAAACCAACCGGCAAGCAACTGCGCGCCGTGCGGAAATAATACAAGCGCCAAAGTAAGCCTCAACAACAGTGGGGCGATAGATTTATTTGTTTGAGTAATCCGTTCAATAAATGTGTTCATGTTTGTTTTGTTTAATACTTCAAATTTGAGCATTAACAAAATCCCCTGAAATGAACTTTTTTAAGAAATGAGATTGACTTAGTTTAAGATTTATGCAAAAGTATCGGGCTACCTTAAAGAGCGCGACTTAACCCGGCTTAAAAACTCAGGAGTTACACCCAGGTATGAGGCTATCCAGTATTGCGGCACCCGGTTTTCCAGGTGTGGGTATTTTTGCCTGAACTTAAGATAGTGTTCATCGGTTTTTGAGCTTAATATATTTAACAGGCGTTCTTTTTGGGCAACTATGGCGTTTTGATAAAGTATCCTGAAATAAATATTAAGCAAGGGAATGTCTAACAATAACTTATCAAGCACATCTTTTCTGATGGTGAGTACTTCACCATCTTCCAGCGCTTCTACATAATATTTAGAATCTTCTGTAGTTAAAAAGCTTTGCAGGTCTGTCATCCACGAATTTTCTGCTGCAAAAGCAAGGGCACGCTGAGTACCGTTATCATCCAGATAATACTCAACCAGGCAGCCTTTAACCACAAAATGTTCCTGCTGGGCTACATCGGGCGGTTGAACAAGAAACTGATTCCGGCGTACTTTTTTAACCTTAAATGCTTGTGTCACCCGTTCTGCTTCAGCTTCTGACAATGACACGTGTTTGTTGATCTCGGTTAATACAGACTCAATCACTATTTCTGGTTTATTAGTTTAAGTTTCCAAAGCTAATTAATTTGTGTTAACCGGCAGACATTCGTTTTTGAAGCAGAACCCCAAACTTAACCTATCCTATTTTACGCAAAAACTATTATATTTAATTAATCCCTAACATGTTAAAAGATGGCCACTTGTCTTTCCTTTTTAAGGGTTCCTAAAATAGCAGATACCATCAAGTGGTATCAGGCTATTGGATTTACTTGCCTGGGTACCCATCAGGAGCCTGGGTGTGAGTTGTCATGGGCATTGCTTGACTGGGACGGTGCCCAATTTATGCTTTATCCGGAAGGCAGGTTTGATTATACTGAACAAAAAGATGCCGGGCTTTATTTTGTTGTAGATAATATTGATGAGATAATCGTAACCATACAGTCGAGCAATGCTGAGCTCATCGAGATTAACCCTTTGACCGAATACGGCAAAAAGGAAATCGTGTTTAAAGATTTAAACGGCTATCAAGTAACTTTTGGATGCGATCCGGATTGATACATCATGCCATGTTATTGATCATAATTACAGCTCAATACCCGGTGTAGCTGCTTTTAACAAAGAATATTCAACTCCATACCATCCCCAAAATCGGGGATATACAAAGTATGTTGCCACCGTTATCTTCGCATCCAAAATTTTATCGGCATTTTAAAATCCCTTACAACAAAAATGAAAAGTATTATTTCAAAATTTGCCACTGCCATCATGCTATTATTATCAAATATATCCATAGTGATGGCTCAGGAAGAGCACGTACCCACAGATATATTTGAAAAAATAAAAAATGCAGAATTACAAACCTCACAAATACCACATATAGCGCACTACCTGACAGATGTGTCTGGCCCACGCTTAACCAACTCCCCCGGCTTTTCCAGATCGGCCGATTGGGCTATAAGTACCTTAAAATCCTGGGGATTAAAAAATGCGAAACTCGAACCCTGGGGTAATTTCGGAAAAAGCTGGGAGCTTCAGGATTTCAGCATTGCTATGAAAGCACCTTATTTTCAACCCATTGTAGCCTTACCGGCCCCATGGAGCGGTAATACCAATGGCCTGCAGCAGGCTCAGGTTGCTTTACTTACTCAGGCGCAATCAATTGATTCTGCTTATATCAAAAGCCATTATAACAATCTGAAAGGAAAAATCATTTTAATACTTGGCCAACCTGTGTTTACAAGCGGGCCAGAGAAACCAGCGGATATTTTCAAGCCTCGCGCAACACGTTTTACAGATGCCGAACTGTTAAATAAAGATGATTATTATAACTTAACACACGAGCAGGTTCAGGCGCTTAACGATCTGGTTCGTTTTAAAGAAAAACTGGATCTGCTCTATGAAAAATCCGGTGCAATAGCTGTCATCAACTCCGAAGCAGGTAATGAATACGGCGCTATCTTCGATGAGCCGATAGCTGCTTATCAGTCCAAATCAAAACTACCGCAGGTTAGAATATCGGTAGAAGATTGTAATCGCATTGAAAGATTGATAACCTCAGGGCATCCTGTTGAACTGGCTTTAAACATCAAAGGGGCCTATTCAGGTACCGATACAAAGGCTTACAACGTTGTTGCAGAAATTCCAGGCACTGATCCGAAATTAAAAGATCAGGTGGTTATTCTTGGCGCGCATCTGGATTCATGGGGTGCCGCTACTGGGGCTACAGATAATGCTTCGGGTTGTGCTGTAATGATGGAGGCCGTACGTTTATTAGATTCACTTCACCTGCAATCCAAACGCACCATCCGGATTGTTTTATGGAGCGGTGAAGAAGAAGGGATCTTTGGATCATACAATTATGTAAAAAACCATTATATCAATCCTAAGACAGGCAACCCTAATAGTGAACAGGCAAAAGTAAGCGCCTACTTTAATCTGGATAATGGGACGGGTAAAATCAGAGGTATTTATACCCAGGGCAACATGGCTGTTAAACCCATATTTGACCAGTGGTTGCAACCATTTCATGATTTAGGCGCTACCACGGTTACCACCAAAAACACAGGGGCTACCGACCATACCTCTTTTGATTGGGCCGGTATACCAGGATTTGAGTTTATTCAGGATCCCATTGATTATGACAACGTAACCCATCATAGTAACCAGGATAACTATGACCATTTGCAAATTGAAGACCTTAAACAGGCCGCTATCATTTTAGCATCCTTTGTTTACCAGACCGGCAACAGACCTGATCTTTTACCAAGGAAACCATTTGAAAAAAGAATATTTGAGTGGGACGGCTTTGGATTAGGATCAAATTAATAAAAGGAATATTATATAATAAAAAATGCCCCAAAGTATCTCTGGGGCATTTTTTATTATCACAGTTTTTAAAATAGAAGTTGCCTTATTTACCAACTATAAATGGAGTAGGTTCTTTTGCAGTATATGGAATGGTGCCATTCAACATTTTAGCACCGTCCTGAACTAAACGCAAGTAAAAATCAGAAGAAACATGCGTGCCGTCGGCATCAAGCGTTAAAAAATATTGCCCTTTCGGTATCATTGAGTTATCCTCAGCTACTTTAAAAATCGAAGTTGCCTCGTTCAGTTCATCAAACATGGCTACATAAGCACTGCGCACCCCCGCATTTTTAAGTGTTGCAAATTGCGCCCACATAAAATCACCATGAGCTCTCGGAATCCCATTTTTAGGAGAATCAGATCCATTAGAATTATGGAAGGCTGTTCCAGGATATATGCAGGGCTGATAATCAATATGATTAGCATTACAAAAATCCCTGTCACCCTCTACCCACGGACGATAACTGTCGTCCGGCACACGTCCTACGGCCCAGGCAGATATCATATTCAGCGCTTTATAAAAATTAGTATAACCAGGTGCCGCATCACCAAAACCTCCCCGCCATTCGCCCGGAAGTGAACCAATTACATAGCATCCTTTTGATTTAAACCAATTCACCAGGTCAAGCGCCTTAGCCGGAGTAGCAGGATGCCCATTGTAAGCAAGCCCGTATATACATACCACCGGTTTATTATTCTGCTTAGCATAAGCAGTTGACGACAGCAGGTTAAGGCTTCCTGTTATGGTATTTGTCCAATCTGTTTTTAACTCGTTCAAATCGCCCCAGCCAGAGGCATCGTACATGATATAAAATTTCCGGTTAGTTGCTTCTGCGGCTATGCGTACCCTTTGCGCAACTGCATCTCTATTGGCCTTATCAGGCGAACCGGGAGTAATTTCATTAGCAAATCTTTGCAATGCAGCACAATCAATACCATACTGTTGCATCCACTTAAAATGCAGGCTTACGGTAGACTGATCATACGAAGAAAACATTTTGGCCGGCTGCCCATTCCCGAGCGTGCCGGTAAAAACAGGCGCATCGTTACCTTCCTGGGCAAACTGTACATTGCCGTATAATTTAGTGTATTCACGGGTATCTGGCCACATTTCCAAATTAGTATGCCGCCATTCGTCAACATAAGGCGAACCATCATTCGGAGCATTGAACCAACCTTGATAACCTACCGTAATTTTTCCGACAACATCGCCGGTACTACTTGCAGGGTTTGATTTGACTATTACCGGTGTACCTTTATTGCAGGATACAGTTATACCGGCAATACACGCCAGTATAAGAATAAAATTGTTTTTCATAGTTAGATTTTGGCTTGCCAAGATCATAATTTAAGAATTTAAAAAAATTGACATATATCATTTTTTTTAACCTAAACTTATTTTTTATTAACAACATTAACCTAATATTAATCAAATTCATTATTGCGCAAGTTATTTCAAACCTGATTGCTAACCTGGCTTAGTTATAGCATCATCGTTATTGCCAAACGGCCTGCTTTCCTAAAGTTCTTGCCCCACTCATCTGATGTTATTTTGTATGAACTCATATCACCGCTTTTGGGGATACTGCAACCGTTTTTGATTATAGGAAATAATCATTAATAAAGTCAGTTTTGGGTTGTTCAACAAATACCCGATATGAAAAACGAGATCTTAGAAAAACTAAATGGAAAGAAAATCCTGATTGCTACATTACCTGCCGAAGGACATCTTAACCCCCTCACGGGTATTGCTAAATATTTACAGGAGGCCGGGTGCGATGTACGCTGGTATACCTCTGTTATATTTAGGGATAAACTGCAACGCCTGGGTGTTTTCCATTATCCGTTTATCCAAGCTTTAGATGTTAATTCAAATAACATGGATGAACTGTTCCCGGAAAGAAAAAACATTGCTGATGCGGGTGAACGGGCGAATTTTGACATGACCAATGGATTGTGTAAACCTACGCCCGGAATGTTGGCCGACATTGAACTAATACAGCAAAACTTCCCTTTTGATATTGTTATTGCCGATAACCTGTTTCCGGCTATCCCTCTGATAAAAGCAAAATTAAATGTTCCCGTTATTTCTATAGGTGTTATACCCTTAGCCGAGCAATCAAAAGACTTGGCACCATACGGGCCCGGATTTTATCCGCCCGAAAATGATGAACAATATAAAGCCTACACTGAGCTAACGCAGGTATTTAATAATGTGATTTTCAAAGGCCTTATTGATGCCTATTCAGCTATTTTAACAGAGAACAATATTCCGCATGAAAGAGCTCCGGTGACGGATACGCTGATCAGGCATGCCAGTTTACATTTACAGATAGGCACCCCATCATTTGAGTTTAAACGTAGTGATTTGGGCAACAATATTCGCTTTATAGGAGCTTTATTACCTTATTCAAATGCAAAACACAAGCAAAAATGGTTTGATGAGCGCTTAAACCAATACAAAAAAATAGTGTTGGTTACCCAGGGAACAGTTGAAAAAGATACAACCAAAATTTTAGAGCCTACTCTTAATGCTTTTAAAAACACCGACACCCTGGTAATAGCCACTACAGGGGGCTCCAAAACTGCCGAATTAAAAGAAAAGTATCCTTTTAACAACATCATTATTGATGATTTTATACCTTTTGATGATGTAATGCCTTACGCGTCGGTTTATGTAACCAACGGCGGATATGGTGGTACTTTATTAAGTATTATGAACAATTTGCCTATAGTAGCGGCAGGTGTGCATGAAGGTAAAAGCGAGATTTGTTCAAGATTGGGGTACTTTAAATATGGTATTGATTTAAAAACAGAAACACCAACAACCGAAGCCATTAAAGAAGGTGTTGAAAAAGTACTAAGTGATAATCTTTATAAGCAAAATATGACCAGGCTTGCCAATGAAATAAAGGAATATGATTCCATTGCACTTGTTGCAGGTTATGTTGCTGAATTAATCGCTGAAAAAGAAACACAGGCTAAAGCCTAAAACCATTTTAAGATCAGTTAACAGATTAATTGGGAATGCCCCGCCGCAAAGCCGGCTGGGCATTTCTTAGTACAGCTTAATTAAAGCTAAATCTTCACACTTTTTAACAAAAAACCATATCATTCTGTTAATCTGTTGCTTTAACTTTACAACAACTCAGCTTAATGATAAAATCTAAATTTCCATGTGCTTAAAAAAAGTATTATCTGTTTGTTTGCTGTTGCTATCATTCGCGGTTAAAGGGTTTAGTCAGGAAACCTTAAACAACAACTACGAATTACCTACGCCTGAAAACTGGCGCACAGAAACGTTTGATTTACCCGCCCCATTTGCAGCAGATATTCCATTTAAGGGAACTGAACATATACGCTTTTCACCCGGGTGGCGACAAAAACAAGCCGAAGACTATTGGACATATTGTTTTTTATGGGCGATAAACAGCCAGGTTTCTTTTACCAAAACCAATCTGGAACAATACCTGAATAATTATTATACAGGCCTTGTAAAGGCTAATTTAGCACAAGCCAAAATTGATACTACAATAGCTATACCCGTTAAAGTAAAGCTCAATAGCAGCCGGAAAAGTAAAACAGATATACAGGCCTTTAACGGACAAGTTGAAATGCTGGATTACATGACACAGGACCCTATAAAATTAAATCTGCTTATCCACATAAAAAAACCAAAACAAGGTACTAATAGCAGCGCCGTTTATTTTGAAGTATCACCCAAACCTTATGATCACAAAGTTTGGATTAAATTGGATGAGTTTGATCAAGCCATTAAATGAGCTATTACCTGATTAATTATTTAAACCTTGGTTAAGCAAACATCTATTTTAATATTGTCATAAATTAAATAAACTGATTAAAGTACTATTTCACTAACAATAGGAGAAAGGCTAAAATCATGATTTAACTTTTCCTCTTTGATGACCCTTTCTTTTTTCTGCCCCACCAAATCAAGAACCCCGAGATCGGTAAAAATGCACAAAATAAAGCAGTTAGTGTTGCCGGTATCTTGGTAGGCAAACCATAAATACTTCCGGTATGTATGGCATAATTACTGGTTCGCCATTTCTCTCCAAGCTTCTTTTGCGATTGTGTCATGGAATAATAAAGGCTTCCGTTTTTTGAATTGTACAAATATTCATCCCATTCGTCCCATCCTGACCGGGTATTATATCGGACCACACAAAAAAGAGACTGTGTACTGTCGGTTTTAGTCTCCGGAAAAGTTAACCCAACGCTTTCCCATCTTGGAACCCTGCCGGTAGCGTTTTTCAAAATACCCTCAAAACTATAATCAACTGCGTCCGCTGGTTTTACTTTAGCCTCCCGGAACATTTCCTCTGGCTGCTCACCCAATAAATGGTAAATACCCTTTTCCCACCAATCAAAAGTCCATACTAAACCTGTTGCTGCAAAAAACAATATAAAAACCCAGGTATAAATGCCGCCAATATTATGCAGATCATAATTCTTTCTACGCCACCGCGTAGTTCTTTTCCACCGAAACCAAATCCGCTGCTTGAACGCGGCCTTATTTTTTGGCCACCAAAGTATAATTCCCGTTATTGCCATCACAAAAATGATTATCGTAGCAACTCCAACAATATAGTGACCAATCTCATATTTCAGCAGCAAGCAAGTATGCAGGGCATATATTTTCCATATCAGCTCGCTCCGGTTATCAACAATGCCTAATACCTTGCCCGTATAACGGTCAACATAAACTTGTTCATTAACCAAGTACGCGGAATGGTAATAATACCACACCGGATGCGGATTGGGTTTAACTATATCAAATACTACTGCTTTACGCGGGTCGCGATACCAGGTAACATAGCTAATTTCCCTACCTGACTCTACCCTTTGGGCGTTCATAAGTAAACTATCAACTGAAAGCTCCGTTTTACCGATAGTGGGCACAAATACCTTATCGTGATGCAAGATACCTGTCCACTCCTCCTGCCACACAAAAATAGCGGCAGCAAACAGGCTTATAAAAACCACCAGCCCGGACATAAGCCCGAGCCAGAGGTGTAACCATGAGGCAAATCTTTTAATCATTAATGCGCAGAAAAACGGTATGTGAGGTTAACCGAAAAAGAACGTGTGGGCTGCGGTTGAAAGAACGGGCCCCAATAATGCTCATTGGTCAGATTGTCAACCTTAAAACCAAGGCGGTATTTTCCGCGGTCATAAAATGCTGTAGAACTTAATAATAAATAAGATGGAACGGTCACATAGTTTTCGTCATCATAAAAAGAACTGCTGGAATAATTACCGCCAAAACCAAGGCCGAATCCCTTGAGCGAGCCCTGACGGAAGGTATAGCTGGCCCATCCGTTGATCAGGTGCTTTGGTGTACCGTATGGCCTTTTCCCGGCAACAGCACTGTCTGCCCTGGTATATTTACTAAAATTATAAGCATAACCAAACAGTAGGTTAAGACCGCTTAACGGATTTGCGATCAGCTCTGCCTCTACCCCCCTGCTGGCCTGAGTGGCATCCTGCACATATAAATTTTTGTTGGCTGGGTTTGCCCGTATTTTATCTTTAACGGATATATCATAATAACTTAAAGTGGCTGAGAGTTTATTGTTTG
The DNA here is from genome assembly GCF_039207105.1 of Mucilaginibacter sp. GTDB lineage: Bacteria > Bacteroidota > Bacteroidia > Sphingobacteriales > Sphingobacteriaceae > Mucilaginibacter. The sequence continues at coordinate 7,067 of NZ_JBCECK010000074.1, read as the reverse complement.
CTGTTTCCAGCTTTAAACCTGCCTCTCCCTGAAAAGCCTGTTCAGGTTTAAACACTTTACCGCTCTGGTCTTTAACGTTGGTATAGCTAAAACCATTCTGATAATTTGCAAAAGCCGATAACTGCCCTTTAACCAGCTGGTATACTGCACCAAACTTTGGCGAAGCCTTTGTTTGACTGAATGCACCATCATAAGTATTAGTACTTATATCATGAAAACCATTGTCTTTATAATGGTCTATGCGTAAAGAGGCCATCACGTTAAAACGGTCGGTAAGGTTTACCACATCAGCAACGTAGGCGGCCGTGTTGTAATTATTTTGATCTGCAGGCGAAGTGGGGAGCGGCGCGATAGCTTTGTCAAAATCGGCGCGGCTTACAAAAAAATTACCTGGCTCACGATAGTTGATAACGTCGTAATCTGCAGATGCATAATAATAAGGATCCTGACGGTAAGCAATGTAATCAAAACCAAACAGCAAACGATGGCGCATACCGGCTATCTTTACATCACCATTAAAATTTTGCTGAACCTCAGTCTGGTGATATTTATCAGACAGCAGAAATACCTGGCGGGCCATCTGTGTCTCATCAATAATGTATTTATCTACAAACGTCTGCCTCGGCGCGTAAACACCATTCAGCGTAAATAAAGTTTGCGACCTCCATTGCTTACTGATCTGGTAATTAGCTTGCAGAAAAATATTATAATTGGTCAATTTGCTATCGATATCATTTCCCTGGTAACTACGATTATAATCTACCGGGATATCTTTCAAACTTTTACCTGTCCAATAAGCAGGATCGGTGATATTAAAATTGTTAACGGTACTGGTATGGCGCCTGTATAATTCAGCTTCTATGTTGAAACTTAACTTATCGTTTACCTTATAGGTAAGCGTTGGCGCTACAAAAATATTCCGCTCAAAACCAGCATCCTGAAAGCTGCCGTTGTGGTCATAAGCAGCATTGATTCTGAATAACACATTTTTGCTGCTATTTAAAGGTGTGTTCAGATCGGCTGTTACACGATTCAGGCCAAAGCTTCCACCTGTATAGGACAGTTCCGCGAATGCGGTATCAACCGGTTTCTTTGTTACCCGGTTGATTAAACCACCGTAGGAGATCACTGAGTTGCTGAATAAAGTACCTGAAGGGCCTTTGATCACTTCAATGCGATCAATATTGGCAGGATCGACGGCGGAAAATTGGTAGGCAGCTAAGCCATTGCGCACCCAATTGCCTGTTATAAAGCCACGCATAAAAGTATAGGCACGGCCGTTACCTGCCTGGGCAATGGTAGACGTACCCGGAGCGTTCCGTAATGCGGTTCTATAATCAACTATATTTTGTTCCCGGAGTAAAGCATTAGGGATAACCGAATATACTTGTGAATTTTCGAGATTGGCAATCGGCATCCTGGCTACCGACTCCGACTGTTTATCACCGAATTTAAGGCGGCGGTTAGTACTGATAATCACATCGGCCAGTTGCCTGGCATCCTGATTTAAGGTAAAATTGACATTTAGCGTTTGGCCTGCATCAAGTTTAACCGTTTGTTCCTGACCTGCGAGCCCGATAGCGCTTACTTTAAGAAGGTAGGTACCTGATTTGATTTTAGTTATTTGATAATGGCCTTTTTCATCGGTCATAGTACCTTTTGATGTTCCGGAAAGACCAATTGTAATGGCTGGGGCGGGCTGCCCATCAGATGTTTTTATGGTACCTTTAATAGTGCCGGTTTGCGAAAACGCTGTTACTGAAATGATAAGTGAAAGAAATGTAACGTAAAAATTTTTACTACATAGCAGGGAATTCATAGTTTGTTTCAAGTGTTAATGGATTGAAGGATCTGTTGATATCGACCGGTAGGAAGTTTGGCGACGGAATACCGGCTATTTTTATTTGCCTAAGGAGGTGGATTACACATAATTCTTAATTTTCGACGAAATTAGCATTTTAATTTAGAATCAATCCAAATAAAAATAACAAATAAAAAATAGCGATTATTTGTATAAAGCGTAGGTGAACAGGCATATTTCACCGATATGATTTTGCAAATTGTATTGTTTCCGAAAACTTAGCTTTAAGCGCTAAGGATAATTATTGTGAAATTGGTCAAAAGGGTAATCAGGTTGTTATTCACCTAATGATTGCAGACCCGGATAGAGTTGTATTGATATATAATACGACCATAGTTAGAAGTAATCCCGGAACTCAAACGGTAATACGAGATAAAAAAGAAACAGCTTAATGTTACTCGGGAACATTAAAGACAATACCCGCTCCAAAAGTTCTATACCACCTTTACGTTGTTTGATGGTATAGAACTTAGAAGCATTCTTACTTATTGTTTTTCGGGTTGCTCAGCAATTTGGGGTAATCCTTGCTGATTAACATCCTGCTATTTGCTGATAATGAATCAATCGGAACCGGCCTGTCCTGAGGGCGTGTTCGTTTTTGGTTTATATCACCTAAAAGACTCCATTTGCGTGTCATTTCCGCAGGCTCTTTAGCCGGGATCGTATAATTAGTAAAATCGATCACTTTAGGCAATGTATCCCTTTCCAGATTTTTTAATAATGCCAGTCGAAAATCCTTATTCATATACCAACTGATCTCTTTATCGGCATCAGAGCCACCGATACCGGAGCCCCGTTCAACAAAACGGTAATTGAAGGTATTCCTTTTGTAATGAGCGCGCCACCTTAAGCCAAACTCACCCTGTGTAATTAATTTGGTATCGGGCCAGCGAGTCCTGATCTGAGTCAACCAGTCTTTTAGCGATACAACATCTATTGGTAAGGATACTTCCCAGCAGTTGGTAACCCAACCAAAGCCGTTCAGTTCATATCCTTTGTCAAAATGAATAGCTGTTGTATGCATCATTTCCTTCAGACCGATCACCTTGCCGTATTTATAGATCGTTTCAATAGGGCCAACTCCCATCCTGCTGTTAAACCCTTCTTTAAACCCCGCTCTTCTGCCGGCAAGGAAGTCTACCGTCCAGCCATCAAGGTTCACGCAATCAACAAAATCTGCCGCGCCTTGTGCCGGCTTGCAAAAATGTTCTTTTGAGGGATAAAACGGATAACTCACAGCACCATCGCCATCCTGATTGTCAATACTAAACTGGCTCCATATATTTCCCTGGCATACGTGAATCCCTTCCTTTTCGGCCAAATATTGCTGATTTTCGGAAGACATGAAACCAGCAACAATACTTTTTGGCCGATAACCATGACCTACCATTTTACTGATGATATTGAGAGCGTCATGAATATCCTTATTTACCTGATCTGTAGTATTGTAGGCATTTGCGAAATAAGCACCCGGTATAAAGGTTATTTCATCACCATATTGATGGTGGTAACCTATTACTATTTTGCGGATCTCACGATATGAGGCTGTCGTGTCCTGCAGTGCAAGCCAGCTTAATGCCCAAGTCATCTTACCTCCTGGGAAACCTGCTGTTACCGCGTTTCTAAAAGCTTTTACCCTTTCAGGGGTGTGCAGAGCCCGTTCGTCTTCCCCTACATTGCGGTTCCTGGACACCTCTATCTGGTTTACCCTGATAACCGCGTTTAATGTCAGGAATCTGTTACCCATCAATTTTGATATTGCTTTTGTATTTTTTTGTTGTGCCTGGGCATTAAAAGAAAGCAACAGGAACAAACCGGATAATTGAAATAATGCTTTGATTTTCATAAATGTTATTATAGATATGCTATTTGAGTGCAGCCTTTATTGTGGAAGTCCGCACAGATAAAACCATTGGCTAAGCCTTAAGCTCAGGGCAATATTTGTATATCAATTCTTGCTCGGCATCAGTTAGATCCTTCAGCAGCACTGGCTTATCCTCTGGCCTCAGCCCTTTTTGATTGATCCGGTTAATCAGGCTCCAGTCTTTTACCGGCTTATCTGGCCTGGCTCCGGTTGGCTCATGTGCCGTCAGATCATACCGGGTGAAATCAATAACCATTTGTGGGGTTTTATGATGCCAGTCGCGCAGTAAGGCCAGCCTGAAGGCTTTGTTCATAAACCAGTGGATCTCGAGATTATTATAGGAGTCACCCAGTCCGCAACCCCGCTCAACAAATTTGTAATTGTAATCATCGTTGTTTTTATAATGGTTACGCCATATATTTCCAAACTCGCCAAAGCTTACCCACTTGGTGTCTGGCCATCGTTTCAGCGTATCGGTTACCCATTTTTTCATGGCGCTGCAGATAAAATCCATTCCAAATTCATACACCAACTGTGCCTCCCATATATTGGGTACCCATCCAAAACCATTGAGTTGAAATCCCTTATCAAAATGAATTGACTGGGTATGCATCACTTCCATGTTCCCCAGTTCGAGACCCCAGCCTTTGTATGTTTCAATTGGTCCAACGCCGCGCCGGCTGTTATAACCGGTTATTTCATGGCCGGTTTGCCCGCTTTGCCTTGCACAAATAAAATCCATTGACCAGCCATCCAAATTCACACAATCAATAATATCTTTTTTATTCTGACCAGGCTTGCAAAAATGTTCGGTAGACGGATAATAAGGATACGACAGCGAGCCATCCGCGCCACCACCGTCAATATTATGCTGGCTCCAGATCACCGCCTGGGCCACATGGATATTCTCCTTCTCGGCCAAATATTTCAATGACTCTGCCGGTAAAAACCCACCAATCACAGATTGTGGCTTATAACCGTGTCCCACGAAATTTGAAATGATCTGTATGGCCTCAGATAACTCTTTATTGATTCGCTCAGGCGGAAGGTACATAGCCGGAAAATATCCGGGAAATACCGTTACCTCATCACCATATTTCGCCTGACAATAAGCTGCATACTCCCGAATTTGCACATAATTTGTACGCTTATCTTCAAGAGCATTCAGCGTAAAACCCCAGGTTAACCGGCCATCAGGGTTATTTGTCCCAAATGCCTCACGCAGGTTTTTAACGCCCTCCAGGGTATGCCATTTTTCTTCATCGCGCGGGTGCAGTTTTACATCTCTGGATACTTCCCAGGGTGTAGTCCGGATCATAATGCAGAGGGTAACGAATCGCCCGCCCATCAATTGGGTTGGCACAGTCATACCCAGAGGCATCGCGTTAAGCATACGTGCTCCCGCCAATAATCCTGCACCGGTTAAACAAGTATTTTTCACGAATGACCGTCTATTCATATTTGATTTATTTTAAATTTTTATTGGCTCTTTAATTTACTGACGACAACTGTGAGTTTATTACTTTATAAAATCGTCTTGTATTTTATTAATTAATAAAAAGTCCCGGGAGATCTTCTCAACCGGGACCCCATTAATTATATAGAAAACTCCATAAATGCCCGCCACATATTCTTTACAATATAAGGCATGTAGTTTGATTTACCAGCCTGGATTTTGTTTAAGCTTATCCGGATTCAGAGATATCTGCTTTGTTGGTATCGGCAGCAGATAATTTTTGTTTACATCAAAAGCCCTTTGCGAGCCTGGTTGCAATACTTTATAACCACCCTCTAATTGAGCGGACGGTGTGTTATAAAAATAACTATTATAGCTTGCACCATCCAGTGTAATTACTTGATTTGACCACTCTGAGCCGGTAACTTTCACACTCAATACAGATTTAGGCAGTACGGTTTCTGCCGTCTTCCATCTGCGTAGGTCATCCCAACGAAAGCCTTCAAATGCTAACTCTACTGTTCTTTCCCTGCGGATCTCATCCCGCATGTTTAAGCCATTAGCAGTTACCAGGGCATTGGTAAGGTGCGGCATATTAACACGATCACGTAATACGTTTATTGACAGGTTAAGATCAGCGTCAGAAATTGATTCATTACGCTCGTAACTTGCCTCGGCATAAATGGCCAGTACTTCCCCATAACGGATCACATTCCAGTCAAACGCGCCGCCGCCATCACCAGGTGTAGGCTGCTCAGATATAAACTTATATAGCATATAGCCGGAGTTCACATTACGATTATTGTCAACCCCGGGCCATTGAGGGCGATACTTATCGTATTGCGGGCGAACAATTTTTATAGCCGGCACAATCAAAGATTGGGTCATGCGGGGATCCCGGCCACGGAACTCGGTACGGGCAGAATCATATCCCTTAAACAATGGCGACTTATTAATAGGTAAACCATCTTTGCAGAGATACAGATCTGCCGCCGCCTTTGTAGGATTAAGATTACCCCAGGATACACCATAAGCCCAGCCATTCACATTAATGGTTGTACGGTATTTTTTTGACACTATCGTTTCAGGATTATCCATACTGGAGTTGTCAATAAACATCAACCGGTAGCTTGAGTCGCTTTTGGTTTTATTTAATGTGTAGGAGTTGCTATTGATCACATTTTTTGATTCTGCAATCGCCTGATCCAGCAAGGTGCTTCCATCGCCAGAGGCATGAAACTTCCTCCACGTACCTTCAAAAAGGCATACCCGCGCCTTGAATGCTTGTGCGGCTTCTTTACATATCCGGCCTTTCTCCGCGCTGGCTTTCACCGGCAGGTTGGTTATCGCGTTGTTCAGATCACTCAATATAAAGTTTAGTGTTTCATCACGGGTAGCACGCGCGTTAAATACCTCAGGATCGGTTGGTTGCAGCACCTTGTCAATGATAGGAACTCCACCATATAAATCTAAAAGGCGGAAGTAGTTATAAGCACGATAGAAATACCCTTCGCCAAGAAAGGGTTTAATATCGTTTTTGATAGATGAAGTTGTTCCTTCCTCTATTAACTTGTTTGCATTACGAATAGCTGTATAACTGCCATCCCAATTAATAAGATCCTGCTCTGGCGCTACATATTTGCCGGAACTTATAGTATTAACCTCGGTCCCGAACGCGATATCAGAATTATTATCATTCATATATGGACCTGAATAATGAGGATCATCTAACGAATTAGGGTAAAACCAGTTAGCCGCCAAACGGAAATCATTGGCAGTTTGCCAATAGCTAACATCAGAAATATTGGATTGTGGTTTAAGATCCAAAAATTTTTTACAACCCGTAGCCACAATGGCCAGAAAAATTATGCTGGAAATTTTAAGTA
>NZ_JBCECK010000073.1:0-25982 GCF_039207105.1 Mucilaginibacter sp. | reverse complement strand
GGATTACTATATGGGACGACTCTCGTTTTAAAAACAAGAATTACACAGATTCTGTAAAAAATTTATACATTTATTCTCAATTTAGGCCCCGATATCCGGTTCATAATGTTTTATTCAAAAAATATAAAACATTATGAACCGGATATTGCTAATTAGTAGGCCTTTGTTATTTATAAAATACATCGAAACAGCTTTTACCTTAAAAACCACATTTACAGTATGAAAAAAACAATTATCTTGACTCTAAGTATTTTCCTCTTGACTATCGGCATGGCTTCGGCACAAATTATTCCGAGCTTTGCATTTGGTGTAAAGGGAGGTTTAAATTATACCTCATTTCCGTCAAACGGGGTATTTAACAACAGCAACCGCGCTGGTTATCTTGCAGGTGTATGGGCAAGAGTTGGCGGCCTTGGTTTTAACTTTCAGCCGGAGCTTTATGTTACCGGTAAAAACGTGAAGATAAATGCACCAAGCGAACCTGAAAACACAGCTAAATTTACAAGTATTGATGTGCCCTTACTATTAGGTGGTAAAATTGGTGCATTAGGTTTAGGCGGTCGCTTTTATGGCGGCCCGGTGCTTTCATTTACCGTTAACAAAGATCAAAGTCTGAGTAGTGCAGCTGGTGATGCTACAAGTTTAAGATATAAAGATGCCAATTATGGTGTACAGGTAGGTGCCGGTATTGACATTAGCGCTTTATCAATTGACTTGCGTTATGAAGGAGGTCTTAATAAAATTCCTTACGGGAGTGGCGATTCGCATACCCGCATAAGTGTATTTAGCCTTGCTTTAGCTTACAAATTATTTTCATTGTAAGCTTAACAACTTCATCCATAAAAAAGCCCTGCCAATTTTTGGCAGGGCTTTTTTATGGATTTTACTGTACTGGCTATTATTTAACCACATCAACCCATTGACCTTTAATGGTGCTGCTGATGGAATTGTTGTACATGGCCTCGCAATAAACAGCAGGTAAGTAATAGTGACCAGCATATGCAGCATTCAGCATTACATAATAAGTAACTTCCCGGCCTTCTGATAAACTGAAGTAAGTGTTTACCCGGTCGTCACGTATATCGCGATAATCAGAAGGCGATGATTTAAATACCTCGTCATTATTCAGCATCCGGCTATTCAATATTTCCCACCCCGATGGGAATATCTGGGTAAGCGCTAAATTATCGTATCTGCCACGACGACCTGGGTTTCTGATATTTACCTGGGCTACAAAATCAGTTCCTTGTTTTAATGAGCTTGGGTCAATCGGCTTACCGCTCATGGTAAAATAACCAACACGCATTTCCATGATCTGCGGATCAACAAACGTTTTAACATCCAGGCCAGAGGATGGCTGTCCTTTTTGTATTAACCTTAAATACAACTTGTTGCTGCCGTTATTTTTAACCAAAACTTTACCGCTGTTTACCGCTAATGCCGATTGCCACATGTAGGAAGCTGAGTTAACATCTGTCTTAGTTGCGCCCGTTTGGTAATTAAAGGTAAGCTTGTTGGTTGTTTTATTTTGCCCGCAATATTGGGCAATGGCAATAAGCGAGTAGGCAGTGGTTTGGGTACTATACCAATCATCCTGCGAAAGTCGTGCAGCTACGGTGCGTAGCAAGCCTGCAGCTCTTTGCTGCTGACCAAGCAGCGTAAGGGTTTCCAGGATCATGGCCTCATCGCGCAGATCAGAGCCATACGTACCGTACATGGTGTAATAAGGTTTGATAGTAGTAGGTAGACCGGCTACCATTTGTAAACCCATTTCCGGTTGCCCGGCAAGTTTATAAGCCGCGGCCAATCGCCATTTGGCTTCAATACTCAGGTATTTGAATTCCCGCAGTCGGTTCATAGCGCCTAATTCAGGCGAACGGGCTAAAGCCAACAGATATAAACGATAAGCCTGGTTCAAATCGTCGCCATAAAAAGTATGCGGATTTGGCGCCCAAACTAAGGCCTTTTGTTTTTGATATTTTTTCCATTGCTCAATAAACCCTAAAGGCATACTGTAGCCTTTAGCCTGAGCTGCCAGCATAAAATGGCCTGCATAATTAGTTCCCCATTCATCTGCATTACCGCCATCGGGCCAATAACTCAATCCGCCGCCTTGCACCTGGAATCCGTTTAAGCGGCTAATGGTAGCTTTAATATTTCGTTCAGCCTCGGCTTTTTGTAATGGAGAAAGGTCAAGCAATTGATTTAAATACAACTGTGGAAATGCTGAAGAGGTAGTTTGCTCTACACAACCATGTGGATAAGCAATCAGGTAATCGAGCCGTTTACTCAGGTTTAGCGGAGGGATACTGGCTATTTCGAGCGTGTTTTTATTGGTTCCGGCAATACCCACAGGTTGGAAAGCTGTGTTCCACGTCTCGCCAGGTTGTAGCTCTTTTTCCAATACATGAGTAACCGGTGGATTTGGATTACGTACATTCAATTCTACATCATAAGCCGCTGTTTCCGAACCGCTTTTAGCAATGATTTTAACCTTGCCTACACCTACAAAATCTTTTACGTTAAGGTCAAACGTAACCAGCTGATCACCGGTTTTAGCAAAGGTGAGTGTTTGGGAGTTATTACCTGCCAGGTTATCAAAAGCATTTGATTGTACAGATACGGTAACCGTTTTTATATTAGGCTCCATTGCAAATACAGTTACCGGTAACTGTATTTTTTCAGATGGCCCAAGTACCCGCGGCAGGGTAGCCAATATCATCAGTGGCTTTTTAACGGCTACGGCCTTTTCTGCAAAACCATAGGCGCCATTATGTCCGGCAATTACCATCGCCTTAACCGAGCCCACGTACTGGGGCAATTTAAAGGCCGTAGTTTGCTTTTCGCCTTTATCAAGGTGGAATGGCCCCATAAATTTCACAACCGGTTTAAAACGGTTTACAGATACATTTTTATTAGTGCCCAAATTGCCATCGCCGCCAATACTCAATATACGTTCAAGTCCACCGCCAAAAGCACCTATTACGTAATCAAACAGATCCCATGTTTTAACACCCAAGGCTTCCCGGGCATAAAATGTTTCATGCGGATCAGGTGTTTTATAATTCGTGATATCCAGCAAACCTTCGTCAACAATAGCAATGGTGTAGGTCATCTCTTTGCCGGATACTTCGGATACGGTAATGGCCGACTGTGATTCCGGACGTATTTTATCAGGCATGCTAATAACCGGTTTTAGTATAGTTTCTGGATTATCAACCTGTAAAGGTATGGCCCCATACATACGGATAGGCAGGTCATTAACTGTTTGAGAATGCCTTTGCAGAAGTGTTACGTTCACAAATACGTTAGGTGCCATTGTTTCGTCAACGGTGAAACTGTATTGGGTTTGTCCCTTTTTGGTATCTATCCAAACGGTTTTTAAAACCTTGCTGCCATTTTCAAAGCTGATCAACGCTCGGCCGTCAGCAGCGGTAGGGATGGTGAGTGTAGCCCGCTCGCCAACTTTGTAGTTGGTTTTATCGGATGTGAAGGATAGCATAGCTGCCTCGGTCGGATTGCTTTGCTGTAACCTTTCTGACCAGTTTGGCCAGTCAACATAAATAAATTTACCGGTAGAGTGGCCTGTTTGTTCGTCTTTAACCTTAATTAAATAACGGCCCCAGTCGGCTTTAGCAATGCGTAAGTTCCATTTGCCTTTGCCGTTATTTAGCTGTACACTTTCTGTTTTAATCAGTTTATTATACTTGTCCTGCGTAAAATTGCTGGTTTCATCGCCGGTTTGATCCCACCACCAGCGCCATTGTACCTTATAAAGTTCCAGTTGTACATTTCGGTTACCCGGCAAAGCATTGCCATTTACATCAACATCGGCAATATCTACCTGATGGTCTTTATCTGTAACCAACATGCCTGAAAGATCACTACCAGCTGGTGTTTTGATACCAACATAGCCAGTATAAACATTGTAAGGCAACGTAGTTTGCTGTATGCTGAAATTACCTCCGGGTTCAAAAACCTTGACCAGGAAATTAGCGCGCAATTGACCGGGGGCTTGCTTTTCTACGTTAATGTCCGCATTAATTGACGCTGTACCCTCTGCACTTAGTTTACCATAAAATACAGTTTGGGTTTGTGTGTTGAAAGCCAGGGTTGGATTGTCAAACACATAATCAGGATATTGTTTAAAGCTGGTTATTTGTGGCGATAAAAACGCGTCGACTTTTGCTTTTAGATTTTGGGCTGCTCCGCCAAAAAGCCATTGCGCGCTTAATTTACCATCGGCATTATTGCCCTTTGTCAGTTCAGTCGCACCGCCGAATGAAAGATTGAGTTTCATTCGGTTGGGCATAATGGTTTCAATCTTGATCTTCTTTTCAAATAATGCTCCTCCAACTTTTACTTTAGCTGCCCAATTGCCGGTAGGAGATGAAGTTTCTGTAGCAGTATGAAAACTATAGAAACCATCCAGTGCCTTTGTTTTGGTGATGCGCCTGTAAAGTTTACCGTTAGGATCATACAGTTCAAACTCTACCGGATGATCTGGAGGGAGGGTTTTTAGTTTATCTTCCAGTATAAAAGAAACAAATATGGAATCGCCGGGACGCCAGACGCCGCGCTCACCGTAGATAAACCCTTTAAGGCCGCTTTGTATCTGTTCGCCGCCTACATTAAAACGGGTGAGCGGGAGGGAACTACCATCGTCAAGCTTTAAATAGCCACGTTGTGCCCCTTTTTTAGCAACCAGTAAATAAGGTTTGCGTTTAAGATCGAAACTTACTATACCATCACTGCCTGATGTTGTTTTGTAGATCACCTGTTTCTGGTAATCAAGCAGTTCTAATTCAACACCCTGCATTGGTTGCGCGTTTAAGATATCGGTTACGGCTACCAGCATGCTGTTATTGTTACCACGTTTGGCAATCAAGCCAATATTGGAGGCGATTATATTACGGGTAGCCCAGCGTTGTTTGGTGAAATATGATGGGGTACAGGCATTATTCCGATCCTGCCAGTTATAGCCCTCCGGATAAAAGTTATCATACCTCGACCAAAAATCATCATCTTCATCGCTTACTTTACTGTTATCGCTATAATCATTACTTCCATATTCATCATCTTCATCGTTGCCGTTTTTGGCACCTGCGCCGGGTACACTGCAGTTATATAACGAATATTCTTTCCGGAAACCGATCACTACCCTGTAAATAGCACCTGGTTCAGTACGTATCATCTGATCCAGATCCAGCATGAAACGGTTTTTCTTGTTCAGGTTTAAACCTTTATCATTATCAAGCCTGATGGTTTTTTGAACAATTGGTTTACCTACCTGCCGCAATTCCTGACCACCGTCAAAGCCGTTGTTTTGAAAATACTGAGGTACATTGTTTTCATATATTTTGATAATGCTTACATCAACGGCATTTAAATTTACGGCCTCAAACGGCATCATGAGTTTGCCGGAGTCAGGTAAGATCACACCTTTGCCTGGTATGGTAACGTTAGGCAGCCTGTTCTCAAAAAACACATTGGCTGTGTAGGTTTTGGTGATCTTTTTATGAGATATATTTTCTACTCCTTCATTTACAAATACGCTGTAATCGCCCTGAAGGCGTTCAGGGGCATAAACTTTTACGGTGCTGCCATCAATGGTATAGGCAGCATCAGCTATGTTATTGATACCTATCAATCCGTTGAGTTCCTGCCCAACCATAATAGGATCGGAGAATTGAACCGATACATACTGGTCGTTTTCCTGAATGGCATGAATATCCAATACTTTGAAATCGCCTATGGCCGGTATATCATAATGCTGGCTGCCTTTTTTATCGACGTTTAAACTACTGCCATCCCAATTGACCGTAAGCGATGTAGCTTTACCTGTTTGCCTTTTTAATCCAGTTATTTTAAAGTGATATGTTTTGGCGATGCTATTAGGAACCCAGCTGATTTTAACAGGAAACGCGTAATTAACATTGATCAGCTTTTCAACAGAAGCAGGGTCTTCAGCATCGGCAGTTTGGATAACGCCTTCCAGCTTCATTTCGGTAAGAGACGTGTTTGTTGCAGTTGTTAAGCCACTGAAATTGATATTAAGGTTTGGATTTACTACCTGAAAGTCGAATTTGAAATGGTCAAATTTATCGGGCACATTAACCAGTTTTCCTAAATCAAAATCGGCAGTGTATTTTTTGCCGGGCTCAAGTTTGCCGGCAGGTTTGAATTCGATAGTGCGGGTATCTACCCAATAGGCCTTTCCTTTTACAGTTGGTGATAGGTCAAAAAGATCATCGCTTAATTGTTCATTTTGCTGGTGAGTAATCTGGACCTGGCTGGCCAGACGGATGCGGATAGAGCTTTCCTTGGATATAACCCCTGTAGTGTATGATTCAATGTATTTACTGAATGCGGGGTCGACCGCAGTTTTTTTATTCGCATTGATAACAATATAGGTGATCAGCGAGATCAATAGAAGGGATGCACAAATAGTGATTATACTCTTGCGCCTGCGGAACTTGGTATATCCGTTCTCCATGTGGAATAGGTTTATTTAAGATCATGTTAAATTAAAAAATTTATGATAATAAATAATTAAACGGAGAACTTATTTTACTGCATTACAGAATCATAACTCCTGGTTTGTTTAAAACAGGGAGTTTAATAAAATTCATTTCAACTATGCTTTCGGGCAAAAAAATAAATTTTTTATCGTAGATATCTTTACCAATATAATAACTGAGCCAGTACTCGTTGTTTAGTCCGAATGTTTGCTCGTCGATAGGTTCAATAAGTTTGTATGATTGGCCTGCAACCTCCGGAAACATATGACGCAGCGTAGATGTTTTTACCTGAACGCCATCTTTTTCGCCATAACCTTTTGAGGTTACCAATACATTTTCTATAGGCTCATTCTTCAGATTGATCAGGTATACGTACCAGATCTTACTTTCTATATTTTCGCCCTCCAATGCTACCGCTATTGCTATATCCTTTACGTTATTTTCCGGGAGGTCTTTTATCATTGCAAAATGGTTTTGAGTAATGAGTTTATGGTTCAAAAACATAACCATAAACCCATTGCTAATTACTTTTTCTTTGCCGCAGCTTTTTTAGCCGGAGCTTTCTTAGTAGCCTTGGCAGCCGGGGCTTTCTTAGCAGCTGGTGCTTTGGCAGCTACAGTTTTACCAAACCTGCCTTTTTTAGCATCTTTAGGCATGGCATCGGCAAGGGCTTTACATTCCTCATAAGTTAAGGTAAGCGGATCTTTATCCTTTGGTATCTTTACGTTTAACTTGCCAAACTCAATATACGGGCCCCAGCGACCGTTCAATACTTTTACTTCAGGATCTTCATCAAACGCTTTGATCAGTTTTTCGGCATCCTTTTTACGTTTCGCCTCAATCAATTCAATCGCCTGCTCTTCGGTAACATCAAGCGGGTCAATTTCCTTCGGTAGGGAAACGAAAGCGCTGTTATGGCTGATATAAGGGCCAAAACGACCGATAGCCACTTTCATAATCTTGCCTTCATATTCACCCACAACCTTTGGAAGTTTGAATAATTCAAGTGCTTCTTCCAGGCTGATGGTTTCAATACTTTGGCCGGTTCTTAGGCTGGCGTAAAGCGGTTTTTCTTCCTTATTTTCTTCTGTTGCATTTTCACCAACCTGTACAAATGGTCCGTAACGACCTATACGTACCGATATTTTTTTGCCACTTTCCGGATGTACACCTAATTCGCGTTCGCCGGTGGCTTTATCGGCAGTTTCAATGGTGTCCTGAACTTCTTTATGGAAAGGGTTATAAAAATCGTGGAGCATGGCCGTCCATTCTTTTAAACCCTGAGCTATTTCGTCAAATTGTTTTTCAACACTCGCGGTGAAGTTAAAATCAACAATGTCTGTAAAATACTGTACAAGGAAGTCGTTAACAACCGCGCCAATATCTGTAGGGAATAACTTACCGCGTTCAGCACCTGTATTTTCGGTTCTGTTTTCTTTAGTTATAGTATCACCTTTTAAAGTTAATACTCTAAAAGTACGTGTTTTACCTTCACGCTCTTCCTTAACTACATAACCGCGGTTTTGTATAGTTGATATAGTAGGGGCATAGGTTGACGGGCGACCTATACCCAGCTCTTCCAGTTTTTTAACCAAACTTGCTTCCGTATATCGTGCAGGCGGGCGAGAGAAGCGTTCTGTTGCCGACATTTCCTGCAATGCCAGGCGTTGACCTTTTGTTAACGGTGGCAGCATGGTATTTTCTCCATCCTGCTGAATGTCATCTTCATCATCCTGAGATTCGAGATACACCTTCAGGAATCCGTCAAATTTCATCACCTCACCGTTAGCGGTTAAGTCCTCTTTACGGGTTGATATACTGATTTTTGCAGTGGTTTTCTCAAACTGGGCTTCACTCATTTGTGAGGCTATGGCACGTTTCCAAATCAGCTCGTATAAACGTTTTTCTGCCGATTCACCATCAATAGTATGGTTATTGAAATAGGTGGGCCTTATAGCTTCGTGCGCTTCCTGGGCACTGGCATTTTTGGTTTTATATTTTCTAAGCTGATGATATTTATCGCCGTAGGCAGATACAATTTCCTTTTGGGCTGCATCCAGTGCAGTTTCAGATAAGTTTACCGAATCTGTACGCATGTAGGTAATATAACCTGATTCGTACAACCTTTGTGCTACCTGCATGGTACGCGCTACAGAATATCCTAATTTTCTGCTGGCTTCCTGCTGCAAGGTAGATGTCGTAAACGGCGCCGCAGGTGAACGTTTGGCAGGTTTTGTTTCCAACGAACGCACATCAAAATCGGCACCCAGGCAGTCGGTTAAAAACTTTTCGGCATCTTCCTGTTGGCTAAAACGCTCGGCTAGTTCTGCTTTAAATGCTTCTTTGCCTTTGCCAAATATGGCAACTATCTTGAATGCAGCTTCTGATTTAAATTTATTTACTTCCCGTTCACGGTCAACAATTAACCTTACGGCTACGGATTGTACACGGCCTGCCGAAAGGGATGGTTTTACCTTTTTCCATAAAACAGGGGATAACTCAAAGCCCACCAATCGGTCAAGTACGCGGCGTGCCTGCTGGGCGTTAACTAAGTTATAATCTATTTTACGGGGTGTATCAATAGCTCGCAAAATAGCGGGCTTAGTTATCTCATGAAAAACAATGCGTTTGGTGGTTGCATCTTTCAAACCAAGCGTTTCATATAAATGCCAGGATATAGCCTCTCCCTCACGGTCCTCGTCCGATGCCAGCCAAACGATTTCGGCTTCTTTAGCTAATTTCTTTAACTCGCTAACTACCTGCTTCTTATCTGCCGGAACCTCATATTTTTGAGTGAAGTTATTGGCAATATCAATAGCGTCTTCTGATTTTACCAGATCGCGGATATGGCCGTAGCTCGACTTAACAGTAAATTCTTTACCAAGGTATCCTTCTATGGTCTTGGCTTTCGCCGGGGATTCAACAATCAGTAAATTTTTGGCCATTTAAGCAGTTATTTTTTGCAAATAAAACATAAAGAAAGTGAAACGCAAATTTGTTTTCGGAAAAGGTTGCAATGCTTTACAGGATAGACACTAAAAAGCAAGTGCTACAATTGCTGTTAAAATAAATTGCGAAGCTTAATTGTCTTTAATACAAGTATTAAAGCGCTTGGTTTAGTATAATGGATTTTGGCTGCCTGTAATTACATTAAAAAACCACCACCCAGCAGATCATTGCCTTCATAAAAAACAGCGGATTGGCCCGGCGCGATACCTGATACGGTATGATGAAAATCAACTTTCATATGTTCGCCCATTTGTAAAATGGAGCTTTGTGTGCCTGCATCTTTGTAGCGTATTTTGGTAATAGCTTCAATGGGCTCATTAATATTGGCGTATTTTACCAGATTAAGGTTTTTAACCCAGGCTTGTTTACGCTCCAGTTCATCAGCAGTACCCAAAACAACGGTATTGGTGTCGGGGTTAATACTGGTAACAAACATGGGCTGGCCCAATGCTATACCTAAACCCTTACGCTGGCCAATGGTATAAAAAGGATATCCCTGATGTTTGCCCACTACGGTGCCGTCTGTAAGTACAAAATTACCTCCGGCAACACGTTCTTCCAAGTCACCAACTTTATGTCTTAAAAAGGCACGGTAGTCGTTATCCGGTACAAAGCATATTTCGTAGCTCTCGCTTTTACCGGCAAGCTCAACCTGACCCATATCAAGGGCCATTTGCCTGATTTCGGGTTTAGAGAAACTACCTAACGGAAATTTAGTACGTGCCAAATTCTGTTGTGATACTCCCCAAAGCACATATGATTGGTCTTTATTTTCGTCTTTACCCTTTGATATAACATAGCGGCCATTATCCTGCAAACGAATATTAGCATAATGTCCTGTAGCTATAAATTCACAATCAAGTTTATCAGCCCGTTTTAATAGTGCGTCCCATTTAATATGGGTATTACATAAAACACACGGGTTAGGAGTGCGGCCTGCAAGGTATTCATCAACAAAGTTATCGATCACGAAATCGCCAAATTCGTTTCGGATATCTAATATATAATGAGGGAAACCGTAACCTACGGCTAAAGCACGGGCGTCGTTTATACTATCCAAGCTGCAGCAGCCTGTTTCCTTTGAACTACCGCCCGATGAGGCATAGTCCCAAGTTTTCATGGTTAGGCCAATAACTTCATAGCCCTGTTCATGCAGCATTACTGCTGCTACCGAACTATCAACACCACCACTCATTGCCACTAATATCCTGCCATGCTTACTCATAATGCTGCAAAGATACCTTTTTGATTTTTATGTTAATACTCAATTGGGTCAACAAAGGGTAAAATGAGGAATTATGCGTGAATCTCAGTTTAATTATTGATTAAATTGTGTTTGTAACCAGTGTATTATGTTGCTCTAGTTAAGTGTTAGTATAAATAACTGTTTATTAATTGATCTTATTAGTCGCTTTATATTGCCGCATTACCTACAAGTTTGAATAAATTTAACTGGAATTTGATAGCTAAAGACATAATTTTGAGAAAAATAAGCGTTTAGAAGTTGAGTAAAGGTTAAATAAATTCAATTTTAAATAACTGTCAACTCTACACTATTTCAATGTTCAAAGGTTTTTTTTGCCAATCTTTTAAATAATAATTGTGCAATTGCCATTGTAAAAACAAGGTGTGTTTTTTGTTAAAAAAAATGTAAAAATGCTTAACACTATTGTAACATCCGCTTCACATTTTAAATTTGTTATACCCTAATTAATTTAAAAAGATGATAAGCCAATTAACATTAGAGCAGAAACTACAAGGCGTGATTTTAGTGATTATTTGTTTTGTTGCTGTAGCAAACTATCTGATCAAGTAATAAGCCAGGTTGAACCAATGAGAGAAAATTTAAGGTGCTTGCTTTTGCAAGCACCTTTTTTGTGGCATAATATAGGTTTGTTGTTATGGGGTACGTGTTTGTCCGTTACCAGTAACTGTCCATTTATAGCTGGTAAGTTCGTCAAGGCCCATTGGGCCGCGGGCATGAAGTTTTTGGGTACTGATGCCAATTTCGGCACCTAAGCCAAATTGTGCACCATCTGTAAAGGCAGTGGAAACATTAGCATAGACCGCAGCAGCATCCACATCATTTAAAAAAGTAGCGATGTTTTCTGCATCCTCGGATATAATGGCCTCGCTATGTTTTGAACTATTAACAGCGATATGTTCAAGGGCTTGTATGAAATTATCAACTGTTTTAATAGCCATTTTCATTGATAAAAACTCTGTGCCAAAATGCTCTGGTTGCGCTTTATGTAATAGCTGGCTCGGATAGTTTTCTTTCAAAACGGTATAAGCAGCTTCATCGGCAAATATTTCTACCTGTTTTTCTTTTAAAATATGAGTGAGTTGAGGCAGATCATTAATACGGGCGGAGTGTACAATTAAACAATCGAGTGCATTGCAAACACTAACGCGCCGGGTTTTCGCATTCGCGATAATTTCAGCTCCCTTTTCCAGATCACCTGATTCATCAAAATAAGTATGTACGATACCCGCGCCTGTCTCTATGACCGGAACTTTACTGTTATCACGCACAAAATTGATCAGCGACTGGCTTCCACGCGGAATAAGTACATCCACATAACCAATTGCATTCAGCAAAGCTGATGTTGCTTCTCGCTCAGCAGGCAGGAGAGTTACTATGCGGGTATCTAAATCATGTCTAATTAATACCTGATGAATAACCGAGATGATGGCCCGGTTTGAAAAATCAGCATCGCTACCACCTTTTAAAATACTGATGTTGCCGGTTTTAAAGCACAGGGCAAATACATCGAAGGTAACATTTGGCCTCGCTTCGTAAATAACGCCAACAACCCCTAAAGGTACCTGAATCTTTTTGATAGTTAATCCGTTGGGCATTTGAGTTTCTGATAATTGTTTACCCAATGGGCTATCCAGGTTGGCCACGTTTACCATATCGGCAGCGATAGATTCAATTCTTTCAGCTGTAAGCTTTAGCCTGTCATATTTAGGATCGGTAGGATCCATGCGATCCAGATCTTTCTGGTTTTCCGTCAGTAAATAATCTATTTGGGCAATAGCAGCATCAGCAACATCAAGCAATACCTGATTTATTAAAGCGGGGGCAAGGATTGGCTTTCTGCCTGCAGCAATTGCACTTTGGAAATAAGTATCGTAATTCATCAGTAATTAAGCCTGTAAGTAAAGATAATCGTAATGCACCAGTGGTTTTTGTTTTTTTTGCCCAACTCTTTCTTTAGCCTTATCGGCTCCGTATTCGGCAATACCTAAACCAACTGGCTTATTATTTTCATCAATCAGTTTTATAATGTCGCCTTTTTTAAAATCGGTCACTATCTGCGTTATCCCAATTGGGAGCAGGCTGGTAGCTTTGTTTGATACCAGGGCAGCTTTGGCGCCGGTGTTAATTTGCACAACACCGGTAGCCGATTTTTCGGAATGCGCTATCCATTTTTTTTTGCCAGATGCCGTTTTGTTAGGCACAAAACGGGTATGAATAACCTTGTTTTCAAATACATCTGTTATGATATTCTCACGTGTGCCATTGGCAATATGTACCGCGATACCTAATTGAGCGGTTTTTTGCGACATGGTTGATTTGGTGATCATGCCACCGCGGCCAAACTGTGACCGGCCTGATGAAACGAACTCTGCAAAATCCACAACCGATCCGCTAACCTCCTCAATCACCGTTGAGCCAGACGCTTTCGGGTCGCCATTATAAATGCCATCTACATTGGTTAAAACAATTAACGCTTGCGCATTTAGCATGGAGGCTATAAGTCCGGCCAGCTCATCGTTATCCGTGAACATCAGTTCTGTAACCGATACCACATCATTTTCATTAACAACAGGTATTACCTGATGCTGAAGCAAAAGCTCCAAGCAGTTTTTCATGTTCAGGTAATGCATCCTGTCCCTGAAATCTTCTTTGGTGACTAAAACCTGCGAACAAAGAATGTCAAATCGTTCAAAAAGATGGGAGTAGGTATTGATCAGTTTAACCTGACCAATAGAAGCCAGGAGCTGCCGTGCAGCAATAGCATCGTATTTTTCTGAAATGGAGATCAGGCTCCGGCCGGAAGCCACCGCCCCTGAGGAGACAAGGATAACTTCCTTACCCTGCTTTTTTATAGCGGCTATTTGTTCAACCAAATGCTCAATGCGCTTCAGATTGGGCAGGCCATTCTCTTGTGTGAAAACGTTCGACCCAATTTTAATGATAACGCGTTGATAATTGAAAGACATGTTTGTATGCAATTAGAAGTTCAATATTACGAATAAATATGTATAAAAATGTTTATTTCATTTAGTTTTGAGGTAAAATCCAATGATTTATATGGTTTTTTGTTCATTAATTCATTTTATTATATGATATGTGATGCTTCTGATTTTAATTTATTGCATTTTTATTAAAAGTGAATCATTTTGACGTATATGTGTTCGTAAAATGTAATTAATGGTGTTTTTTGGTCGTAAATTAACCTTTTTTGAAATTTAAATTATTTAATATGTTGACAAATAGATAGTTGTGGTATTCTAATTGTAGAGTTATTAAACTTTTAATAGGATAAGAGCTATCAGTACCAATTTCTCATTTAAATGCATTTAAGTTTAAAAAAATGAAAAAAATTGGAGGGAATGATTTTTTTTATATTTTTGTCTACTAATTCTATAGAATATGTATCATAAATTCAAAATTGCTATTCATTGTACCGCTATTATGCAGCTATCTACAGCTTGTTGTTGATGTTTTGATCATACCATCTATCAAAAACATTTAATCAACTGTTTTAATATATCACCACCATCCTTATTTGTTTCATGAAGATTTTTACAAATTCATTAAAGTTTATTGTGCTTTTCCTTACACTTATACCAGCCATAAGCTATGCACAGCTTAATGGCTCATACATTTTAAGTGGAAAGGTGAACGACGATCACGGTCAGCCATTAGTTGGAGCAACTGTAGGCATAAAGGGAACTACTAATAAAGCCGCTACCGATAGTACCGGCAAATTTTCTTTAACAACAAGTGCCAAATTACCCTATACATTGGTTTTTACCGCCGTTGGTTTTCAGCCTCAGGAGTTTTTTATTAAAAATGCTAATAGCGCCTTAAATATTCAGCTTACCACGCAATCATTATTGATTAATGAGGTGGTAGTTACCGCATCACGTAAGGAAGAAAAATTGATGCGTTCACCCGTTGCCATCGAAAAATTGAGCATCAACGCGCTGAAGCAATCGCCAGGCCCAAGTTTTTATGACGCGCTTGAAAACGTAAAAGGCGTACAGATGACCACAACCAGTATCACCCTTAAAGTGCCAAATACACGTGGCTTCAACAGCCCTAATAACTTTAGGTTTATGCAACTGGTTGATGGGGTTGATATGCAATCGGCTACTTTAGGCGTACCGCTTGGTAATGCCATTGGCCCAACTGAACTGGATATTGCCAGTATTGAAATTACACCAGGCGCAGCAGCGGCCTTATATGGCACAAACGCTATCAATGGTTTATCAAACCTTTTTACTAAAGATCCTTTCAAATATCAGGGGTTGAGTTTTTATCATCGTCAGGCTGTTAATCATGTTGGTAATGATGCATTAGGAGCAAGTTCGCTTACAGAAGATGCTTTGAGGTTTGCTAAGGCTTTTAACGACAAATTTGCCTTCAAAGTGAATTTTAGTTATTTGCAAGGTACCGACTGGCAGTCAAACACATTAAAAGATCAAAACCCGGGTAACTTGAAAACCGCCAACCCGGCATACCCTGAACTAACGGGTACAAGCAACGCTGCTTATGACGGTTGGAATAAATATGGTGATGACGCCCTTGCCGGCAGTAATACCGTAGTTGTAAAAGGCATAGTAGTTGATGGCGTAGCCCGTCCAAACCTAACTGTAGCCCGTACCGGCTATAACGAAGTTGATCTGGTTGATCCGCATGTATCCAACCTGAAATTGGATGGTACACTTGCTTATAAAATAACTCCAAGTACTATTTTATCATATACCTACCGGTACGGTAGGATGGATGGCGTTTTTCAGCGGGGTAACAAAATTTCGTTAGATGGCGCTACGGTACAAAACCACAAAGTGGAGTTAAAGGGTAAAGAGTTTTTAGTTAGGGCTTACGAATCAATAGAAAACACAGGAAATTCATTTAACGTGAAACCACTGGCCGATAACCTTGATCTGAACCATGCCAGTAACTCGGCCTGGGGTACATTATTCGGAAATGCGCTTAAATCCTATAATGGCGGTGTTTTAACATCGGCTAACCTAGCTGCTGCTGAGCAGTTTGCACGTGCCACAGCTGATAAGGGAAGGGTAGAGCCCGGTACACAGGCATTTAACGACTTGCGTAAAACCATTATAGGTATCAATAACTGGGATATTAAATCTAGTCAAATCCCTAACGCTCCGGTTACCGGTGGTGCCGCCCTGGTACAAAAGAGCCATATGTACAATGCCGAGGCGCAATGGGATCTTTCTAACAGGGTTAAAGTTGTTGACCTGTTGGTTGGTGGTGATGTGCGTGTTTACTCTATCACCCCAGATGGTAATAACTTTGTTGATTTTAGTCGCCCAATTTCCGACAGAAATACACCTTTAGAGAATGGCACTTTCGGTAACAATGTGATCTATAAAAAATATGGCGCGTTTACACAAGTTACCAAAACCTTTTTTGATGATAAATTAAAGCTGTTTGGTTCAATCAGATGGGATTACAATCCTTACTTTTCTCCCAAGTTTACGCCGCGTTTGGCAGCGGTATACACCGTTAATGAAAACCACAACTTTAGGTTTACTTTCCAGAATGGTTACCGTTTTCCATCATTATTTGAGGCTTTATCATATGTAAACAATGGTCGTGTAAAACGTGTGGGAAGCTTACCTTTCATTAATGATGGCCTTGGATACTTAGGAAACAGCTATACACAAACATCGGTAGCCAATTTTAATGCCGCAGTAAATGCAGCTCCAGGTGCTGCGAGCGGTACAGATGCAACAGCGCTTGCTAACAGGAACCTGCTTAAAGTGGCTGATTTGCCGCCGGCCAGGCCAGAGCAGATAACTTCTTTTGAAGTGGGGTATAAAGGCATAGTTGCTGATAATAAGGTGTTTATTGATATAGATGCATACGCCAACCGCTACAATGGCTTTTTAGGTCAGGTTCAGGTGTTTGTACCTAATGGTACAACTGTTGGTACAGACGCCGCCGTATTGTCTATGCTCGATATTAACCGCGACCCTACAACTGGTACCGCTACTAATGCCGCAAGCCAGGGACAAAGCAGGTATCGTGTTTATACCAACGCCAAAAATATTTACAATAACTATGGTTCATCGGCCGGTATTTCTTATAACTTTTATAAAAGATACACGATGTCGGGTAACGTGAGTTTTAATAAATTAAAATCACAATCGGCCTCTGATATATTTGTTACAGGTTTTAATACACCGGAGTGGTCGGGTAACGTATCGTTTGGTAACCGCGAGGTGGCTAAGAATGTAGGTTTCAACGTAGTTTACAAGTGGCAGGAATCATTTTTATGGGAGAGCCCATTAGTTACAGGTACCGTGCCTGCAATTGGTACCGTTGATGCTCAGGTTACTTATAGGGTACCACAATACTATGCTACCTTTAAGCTGGGTGCAAGTAATATATTCAACAAACGTTTCATTCAATATGCTGGCGGCCCAACTATAGGCGGCTTATATTATATATCGGTTACATTGGATGGCTTACTGAGCAACCAAAAACCACAATAGCACTTTTTAATAATACGTTTTATATAGTTTTTTAAACGGGTGAGCAGAATGCTCATCCGTTTTTTTGTTTTAGAGAGGTAGGCCATTTAATAAAAAAAGCCGGTTAACCTTTCGGTCAGCCGGCTTTCTTTGTTTAATTGAGAATCTTCTTAGTGCTGTTTTACTTCATGCAGCCCGCATTCTTTTTTAGATTGATCTTCCCACCACCAGCGGCCGGCCCTGAAATCCTCACCTTCAGCAACTGCCCGGGTACAAGGCGCGCAGCCTATGCTCGGGAATCCTTTATCGTGTAGAGAGTTATACGGGATATTATATTGCTTAATATAAGCCTTAACATCATCCAATGTCCAGTTAAAAATAGGGTGGAACTTTACCAGTTGATTTTGTTCGTCCCATTCCACGTTTTCCATATCATGGCGATTAACCGACTGATCTGCACGGATACCGGTGATCCATAATTTATTGCCTTTTAAAGCTCTTTTAAGTGGTTCTATTTTGCGTATGCCACAGCATTCTTTGCGGTTCTCTACAGATTCATAAAAGCTGTTAGGACCTTTTTTATTCACCATTTCAGCTACCAGATCCTGGTTGGGAAAATAAGCATGTATAGGTTGTTTATACCTATCCATCGTACTGCTCCATACCGAATACGTTTCGCGGAAAAGCCTGCCTGTTTCCAAAGTAAAAACCTTAATAGGCAGCTTATTGGCAAATATCATGTGGCTTATTGCCTGATCTTCCCAGCCAAAGCTGGTTGAAAATATAATTTCACCCGGAAATAATTCGGCAAGCCTGGTTAATGCTTCTACCGGATCAACACCTGCTGTTATATCTTTTATATGTTTAACTACTTCGCTCATGTTACATAACCTTTATTGGATGGCTAATAAAGGTGATTATAGATTTTAGGCTTACCAATATAACGATCACCGCTACCGAAACCATAATTGTTTTTGTTGATATTTTATTGGAGATACGCGCCGCAATAGGCGCTGCTAACGCGCTACCCAGTATTAAACCTGCTACTGCCTGCCAGTGATCGCTGCTTACCATAGTAATAAAGGTTATAGAACCCATAATGGCTACAAAAAAACGGGATAATTTTACAGTACCTAATGAAAAACGCGGGCTACGGCCACCAGCTATTAGTGTTGATAATACGATTGAGCCCCAGCCGCCACCGCCAACGGCGTCAATAAAACCGCCTCCCAGGCCAAGCAACGAAATCCTTTTTACCTTATCGGCCGATTTTTTACGTGTAATTTTAAAGGCCTTTTTTAGTATGACTATACCTAAAATCAGCGTGTATAATGATACTACTGGCTTGGTATAGTGGCTGTAATGTTCTAATGACGAAAGCAGATAAGCACCCACTACTGAACCAATAATACCCGGTATTACTAATAATTTAAACAACTTCCAATTGATGTTACCCATCCGGTAGTGCATCCAGCCAGCTATACCACAACTCATTATCTCTGAAAGGTGAACACCCATACTGGCTGATGCCGGCGGTATGCCCATTGACAGTGAAAAGGTAGTAGAAGTAACACCATATGACATGCCGATGGCACCATCGATCATGGCAAATACAAAACCTGCACCTAAAAAGTAATAAAATATGGGATCAATACCGGTTACAAAACGTTTAAACCCCGGCTCTTTTAAATAAAGGGCAGTAACTACAATGGCAATAGATAAAATAATGGTTGACCATATAAGCCATATAAAGTTTTTGTTCAGGTTTAACTTAGGTTCAACTAATACGGAGGTTACACTGTTTAGTTTTTTTACCTTATCAGTAAAGTCGCCGTGTAGTGTGTTCCTGAGTTCACTCATTTGCTGGAGCGTAATATCAAGTTCATCAGGCAAGCCGTCGCTTAAAACCTCTTTTAGGCGTTTAGCTATAGTTGGCGATTTGCCGTTAGTGGATATAGCCAACTTCAGGTCACCTTTTTGTACTATTGATGCCAGGTAAAAATCGCAAAGCTCCGGTTTGTCGGCAACGTTGATCAGTAATTTACGATCATGCGCCGCTTGCCTGATATAGCTGTTCAGCTCACTGTCGTTGGTTGCTGCTATTACCACTTCAGCGTTATCAAGATCTTCATCTGCAAACGACTTTTGTATAATAGTTAAGCCCTCGTGCGAAGAGGCCAATTCATGTATTTCCGGTAAAAAATCCCGGGATATCATAGTAACCTTTGCCTGGTTACTATTATTTAAAATAGCAGAAAGCTTTTCCAGGCCTACATTACCGCCACCAACAAGCACAGTATGCAAGTTATTCAGTTTTAAAAAAATCGGAAACAGCTGATTGCCTCCGTTTTCTTCAGGCTGAACATTAGTTAAACTGCTATTCTTGGGCAATAATGTCATAAATTTTCTTAATTAGCTCAAATTAGGGCTGTCGATAATCATGTTGTTATTTTCAGTAACTCCAGATTAATTAAAGCATTGAATTGCCCATTAATGTACCAGTGCCTCTCTCTTCGCTTTACTCTTTTCTAAAAACTCGGTGGCTTGTGCTAAATAAGCTGTAGCAAATTCCTGAGAAGGTTCATGCTTGTTGATCTGTAAAACCAGATCATTAAAGCTGCCCTGAATATCAAAATCGCCTTTTTCTACATAATTAGCATCAAATTCACGAATAACCGCGGCTTGTGTGCTGGTAGTAACACTTTTGTCTAACAATAATGCTTTTGCTGAGCTTAAAAGAGTATTGTATGAATGATAAATGGCATCAGACCATGAACCTGCCTGAAATGATTGATTAGCCCAGCCCAGTTTTTCTTCTGATTCATACAGCAAGGTGGCTACCAGATCAATAATAACACCGGCGCACTCACCAACGCCTATAGCGCTTACGTAAGTTTCCTGATGGCCCCAATCAACAAACTCATCGTCGGTTAAGTTAGTGAGGTCGGCAAGCGGTTTTAGTAAGCGATAAAAATAATCCTTACCCTGCCTGTCATAATAAGCATGATATGTTTCGCCTTCGGTTGATAATTGTTTATAATCATCAAGTAGTAATCTTAAAACATCAGTGGCTCTTTTAGAAGGAACTTTGATAACCCTGTCGGCTGCGCGGCCAACACCATCACCAACGGTACCACCGCCAAGCATTACCTGTACAGATGGCAATACCTTTGTACCGGCTTTAAGCGAGCTGCCATGAAACCCAATATGCGCCAAACCATGCTGACCGCATGAGTTCATACAGCCGCTGATTTTTATTTTGATATCACGGTTGTAAATTAAATCTTCATATTCATTGTAGATCAGATCTTCCAACACGCGTGCCATAGTCATACTGTTAGAGATACCCAGGTTGCAGGTATCGGTACCAGGGCAGGTAGTAACATCGGCAACACTATCAAAGCCCGGAGTTGCGAGTTCCAATTTAGCCAGACCTTCATATAAAGCCGGTAATGCTTCTTTACGGGCATATTTTAATAACAATCCCTGGTTTTGGGTAACGCGGATCTCATCAGCAACCAAAGGTTGTAAAAGTTTTACCAGTTCGCGGGCGGTATCTGATGAAACATCACCAACCGGAACTTTAACATATACACCAAAGTATCCTTTTTGCTTTTGCTCAAATACGTTGGTTGCCAGCCATTGTTCATACCTGAACGGATTACTGATGCTCACTTCAGCATAAGTATCCTGTTGTGGTATAGACGGAACCGGAATGGTATCCCTGTTAATAGGGTAAGTCTTAACTTTAATCGCTTTTTTTTCAATTTCGGCAAGTCGTAAAACTTCTTCCAATCCAACTTTTTGAATCAGATACTTCAGACGAGCCTTATTACGGTTATTACGTTCGCCATAACGATCGAATACCCTGATAATGGTCTCAATGTAAGGAATCAGCTTATCTTCAGGCAAAAATTCTTCCACAACATCAGCCAGTATAGGCTGAGCACCAAGGCCTCCACCTAAAAGTACTTTAAAACCACGTTCGTTGTTGCTGTTCAATTTCGGAATTAAACCAACATCATGAATGTATGAAAACGCGGTATCTGCATCGCTTGATGAAAAAGATATTTTGAACTTACGCCCCATTTCCTGACAAATTGGATTGCGTAAAAGATATTCGAAAGTAGCGTGAGCATATGGAGACACATCAAACGGTTCCTGCGGATCAATACCTGAAGTGGGGGAGGCGGTAACGTTTCTTACGGTGTTTCCGCAAGCCTCGCGCATGGTAATATCATCCAGGGAAAGTTTGGCCCAAAGTTCGGGTGTGCGGTCAAGGCTTACATAATGTATCTGGATGTCCTGACGCGTAGTCAGGTGCAGATTACGACTTCCGTATTCGTCAGAAATATCAGCAATGCGCAATAATTGTTTGAACGTAACTTTACCGAAAGGTAATTTGATACGTACCATTTGAACGCCCGGCTGGCGTTGCCCGTAAATTCCACGGGCAAGGCGCAAACTCCTGAATTTTTCGTCATGTATCTTACCTTCACGAAAAGCCCTGATCTTTTTTTCAAGATCAATAATGTCTTTTTCAACTATCGGGTTCTCCAGTTCTGTTCTGAAGCTTTGCATATGTTATTGTTTTATCTGTTATAAAAAAGCCTCTTTGGCTTATGGCTAAAGAGGCGTATGTGGTTAATACAAAAATTATAGCCTTGTCTTATTCTGTTTTATGTAACAACACATGGGATTTTTGTATTCAATATTTCCGCTGTAAAATACATTCATTTACCAAATATATACATAGTATAGGGAAATGGTAGAATTTAAATGAAAAAAATCTGGTTTTTACAGTTTGATGAGATTGTCCCTGAAAATAATTATGGGTGTATGAGTGACTGCTCTCTGGAAATAATGTCAGCTATACTGGTTTCACTTAGTATTTTCAATGTAGCATCACGTACATCAACAAATACATCTCGTATGCCGCAGGTAGTTTCCTGGTGGCATTCATCACATTTATGATAAAAATTCAAACTGGCGCAGGGTACCATAGCAATAGGCCCATCGGTTATACGCATAATGCTTACCAAAAAGATTTCTTTCGGATCGCGGTTAAGGCTGTAGCCGCCGCCAGCTCCTTTTTTACTATAAAGGAAGCCCGCGTTGCGCAAATCCAGCAATATCTGTTCAAGAAACTTTTTGGGAATGCGTTCAGCCTCGGCTATTTTTGATATTTGCATCGGTGGCTGATCAATGTTCTTGCCCAGTATCACCAATGCTTTAATTGCGTACTTCGTTTTTTTGGATAGCATTTTCTAAATTAAAACTGACAAAGGTAAACAAGAATTTTTGTTAATTATAAATAAAAATATCGAGTAATACTATAGATTACAAGGATACTATCATATTTGTCGCTTATCTGAGTGTCCTAAATTTTTATCTGGGTTAACTTTGTCGCGTATCAGTTGCTTTAATTCTTTAATTTCCGGAAATCGGCCTTGCTCTTTACGGTCAAACAATAAAATGCCTTCGATACTGATACAGTATTTACCACTTGTCTCGCTCGGGTGCAGGGTTACACCATAAACATCATCGGTAAAGGTGGTAAGCAATTCCTGGGCCATATAAGCTGCCCGTAACATCCAGTTACATTTAGGGCAGTATTCAATAGTTATGGTTGGCTTCATTTTTGAGTTACAATAAATCTTTCTTCCTGATGAGTACTTAATACATTTAAAGTGCTGCCTACACTAATCACACCCGTGCCTTCATGGATTAAGTTTTGACCAAACAGAATTTTTTTATTCTTTAACCGGTAAGTTGCCAGGGTTTTTAAAGGTTCCTTAGCCTTTACAGCGGTTTCTTGGTTAATGGTGGTAAGTACACAACGGGCACATAGTTTTGCACCATAAAAATCAATACCTGCTATTTTTATGTGGTTCATCAGGTCTTCATCAAAAGCTTGCCCGCCTGTAAAAACAATATTTGGCCTGAATCTATTCATGGGGAGTGGCTCGGCAAGTCTATTGTTCAAATCATCAAGAGAGCCCTGACCGATAAGCAAAAACGGATAGGCATCAGAAAAAGAGGTGATCATTCCTGGCTGCGCATATCGCTGGTCAACTTCGCGATGAGTTTCTTCGGGCATATGAACCAGCCTGCATTTTATGCCCATAGCCTGGCTAAACCATCCATCAAGCTCAGAGTTTACAAATACACCCATACAAGTATCATCCCAAATAGCTATTTCCTGCTTAACTTGATTAGTTTGGCCGAAAGGTATTGTTACAGATCCATTTGTAGGGTGAGTAACCAATAATCCGTCACTTTCAATTTGCAATTTAAATAAAGCCATTTGCGAATGCTCCCTTTGCGTCAGGAAACGGTTTTGATCATCAACCAGCATCCATCGCCTGTCATACTTTAAGCCTCGGTCTGTAACAATGGCTTTACTTAGAGATATGCCTCCTAATGACTTAATGGGATAAATATACAAGGAACTTATAGTAAGCATGAGAGTATGATATGTACGCAAGGATAAAAGTAAAAAATTGTGTGTTATTATATGGTCACATAATTTTTAGCGGCATTTTACAATCGATTGAATTTTATAGTTCACTTCATTGTTTTAGTTAATTTTAATTAATAATATTGTTTATCCAATTGTAAAAACCAACTCAATTAACCTTTAATATTATTAAATTATGCCATTAAACAATGTAAACGGCAAAGCTAAGGCTAATAATACTTACGATGCAATAGTTATAGGTTCGGGTATAAGTGGCGGGTGGGCAGCCAAAGAACTTACCGAAAAAGGCCTGAAGACTATTATGCTTGAACGGGGCCGCAATTTTGAACATATTAAAGATTATAAAACAGCCAGCAAAAATCCCTGGGAGTTTGAGCATCGGGGCAATGTAACGCAAGAGCAACGCAAAGTACGCCCGGTAATATCGCGCGGATGGGGGGCAACCGAGCCGATAATGGATTACTGGACAAATGAGCAGGATGCGCCATATACAGAAATTAAGCCCTTTAATTGGTGGCGATCATATCAGTTAGGCGGCCGATCTATTTTATGGGGGAGGCAAAGCTACCGCTGGAGCGATCATGATTTTGAAGCAAACGCCAAGGATGGCTGGGCAATTGACTGGCCTATACGTTATAAAGATTTAGCACCCTGGTATGATCATGTGGAAAAATTTGCAGGTATAAGCGGTTCATTAGAAGGGTTAGAACAACTGCCTGATGGCCATTACCTGCCACCAATGGATATGAACTGCGTTGAAAAAGATGTGGCCGAAAGAATAAAAAAGAATTACAATAACACACGTCACATGATCATTGGCCGTTCGGCTAATTTAACCGCGGCTATTCCGGGGCGTACCAAATGTCAGTTCAGAAACAGATGCTGGGAAGGTTGCCCGTTTGGAGGTTATTTCAGTACTCAATCATCAACATTGCCTGCTGCCCTGGCTACCGGAAATTTGACGGTTAGGCCGTACTCTATAGTTACTAAGATTTTGTATGATAAGGATACGCAGAAAGCTACCGGCGTTGAGATAGTTGATGCCGAAACTAATCAAACCTATGAGTATTATGCTAAAATTGTGTTTGTAAATGCATCCGCGCTTAATAGTGCCTGGGTACTCATGAATTCAGCAACTGATATCTGGCCTGATGGCTTGGGCAGCAGCAGTGGGGAATTAGGTCACAACATTATGGATCACCACTATAACCTTGGCGCATCTGGCACGGTAGAGGGTTTTGAAGATAAATATTACTACGGCCGACGGGCTAATGGTATTTATGTAGTGAGGTTTGCCAACCTATTTGGTGACAAACGTGATTATCTGCGTGGTTTTGGTTATCAGGGATCTGCCAGCAGGACCGGCTGGAGCCGTGAAATTGCAGAATTAAACATCGGTGCACAATATAAAGACGCTATAACTGAGCCAGGCGAATGGCAGATGGGTATAGGTGGTTTTGGTGAATTATTACCTTACCATGAAAATAAGATCACTCTTGATAAAAACCGTAAAGACAAGTGGGGCCTGCCTGTTTTAGCTATGGATGCCGAAATAAAAGAGAACGAAAAGAAAATGCGGGTTGATATTGTTAAAGAAGCCAAAGCTATGCTGGAAAGCGCAGGCATTAAAAATGTAAAAACACACGATAGGGGACATAACGTAGGCGATGGTATACATGAAATGGGTACTGCAAGAATGGGCCGTGATCCTAAAACATCGGTTTTAAACGAGCACAATCAGGTATGGGATGCTAAAAATGTGTTTTGTACAGATGGGGCCGCTATGACCTCATCAGCATGTCAAAATCCTTCTTTAACTTATATGGCGTTAACGGCCCGTGCCGCCAATTTTGCTGTAGAGGAATTAAAAAAGGGAAATATTTAAAAGCAAATAACAGACAGAAACATATAATTATGAAAAAAATCAAACTGATAATAATAGTGTGCCTTTTAACAGGCATAAACGGTGTGCAGGCTTGGGCTAAAGCTAAAGCAAAAGTGCTTGTTTTTAGTAAAACCGCTGCCTTTCATCATAAGTCAATAGCTGTAGGTGTACCTGCTATTATCAAATTAGGGCAGGAAAATAACTTTGATGTAGATACTACCACCAATGCTGAAAAATTCACGACCGAAAACTTAAAACAATACGCCGCTGTGATATTTTTAAGCACAACCGGCGATGTTTTAAATGATACCCAGCAAGCTGCATTTGAGCAGTATATTAA